>NZ_JBSGTG010000008.1:0-340554 GCF_053607285.1 Streptomyces sp. NPDC055140
GTTACATTCCGAACCCGGAAGCTAAGCCTCACAGCGCCGATGGTACTGCAGGGGGGACCCTGTGGGAGAGTAGGACGCCGCCGAACTATTTTTGATAAAAAGCCTCATTCCCCGAGTGAAAACTCGGGGAATGAGGCTTTTTTGCGTTCAGGCACTTTCGGATTCACGCCGGCTCCACCAGCTTCGCGTCGTACGCCACAATCACCGCCTGCACCCGGTCCCTGGCCCCCGTCTTCGCCAGAATGCGGCTCACATGCGTCTTCACCGTCGATTCGGCGAGATGCAGGCGTGCGGCGATCTCCGAATTCGTCCAGCCCTGGGCGATGACCGTGAGGATCTCGCGCTCCCGGTCCGTGAGGGCGGCGATCCGGGGGTCGGGGTCCTGGAGCGCGTGTGTGGCCGGCAAGTGCTGTACGTATGCGTCGAGGAGACGGCGCGTCAGGCTCGGGGCGACCACCGCGTCGCCTGTCGCCACCGCGCGGATCCCGGAGAGGAGCTCCTCCGGCAGCGCGTCCTTGACGAGGAATCCGGACGCTCCCGCCCGCAGGCCGTCGTACGCGTACTCGTCGAGGTCGAAGGTGGTGAGGATCAGGACCCGGGTGCGGTCGCCGGACGCGACGATGCGGCGTGTGGCCTCGATGCCGTCGAGGCCCGGCATGCGGATGTCCATCAGGACTACGTCCGGGTGGAGGCGCGCCGCGAGGCGGACCGCCTCGGCGCCGTCGCCCACCTCACCGGCGACCGTCAGGTCGTCCTGGCTCTCCAGCAGCATGCGGAAACCGAAGCGCTGCATGGGCTGGTCGTCGACGATGAGCACGCTGGTCACGGAGAGGGTTCCTTCGGGAGGTGGAGATGGACGCGCCAGCCGCCCGGGGGCGTGGGCAGCGGGCCTGCCTCAAGTGTGCCGTCGTAGAGGGAAGTTCGCTCGCGCATGCCGGTCAGGCCGCGGCCCGCGCCCGGCTCCGGCGGCGGGCCTCCGCGGCCCGTGTCCGTGACGCTGACGCGTACCCCGTCGTCCCCGTATGTGACGTCGACGGCCGCGGCGGCTCCCGGACCGGCGTGCTTGAGCGTGTTGGTGAGCGCCTCCTGAACGACCCGGTACACCGTCAGTTCCTTTCCGGGGGCGAGGGAGTCGGGGTGGCCGCGCAGCGCGATGCGTACGGGTAGGCCCGCCGCGCGGACCCCGTCGACGAGCCGGTCCAGGTCCGTGAGCGCCGGCTGGGGTGCCAACTCGGCTGTGGGCGCGGCCTCTTCGCGGAGTACGTCGAGGAGGCGGCGCAGTTCCGCGAGGGCCTGGCGGCTCGTCGTCGCGATGGCCTCCAGCGCCTGTCCTGCGCGTTCGGGGTTCTTGGCCGCCGCGTAGGAGCCGCCGTCGGCGAGGCCCGTGATGACAGAGAGGTTGTGGCCGATGATGTCGTGCATCTCGCGGGCGATGCGGGTGCGTTCCGCCGCCGCGGCGAGCTGGGACTGCTGGTCGCGCTCGACTTCGAGTCGGCGGGCGCGCTCGACGAGGGACGACGTGTACTCCTGGCGGCTGCGGACCGCGATGCCGAGCAGCGCCACCAGGGTGATCGCCCACACCTGCGGGACGATCTGCTGGTCCCAACTGCCCTTCGGATAGCGGACGACGCCCACGACGACCGGCACCAGCGTCAGCGCGCAGGCGGCTGCAAGGAGCTTCAGCGGGCGGCGCAGCGCGACGTTGAACACGACGATGAGCTGGACCAGGGCCGCCTGGAGCAGAGCACCCGTCCAGCTGTTGACGACCCCGGCCGTCACCATCAGCGCGAGTGCCGACATCGGGCGCGTGCGGCGCCACAGCAGGGGCACCGTCAGCGTGAGGCTCAGGCACAGGACCAGCGGGCCCGATACGTCGGTGTTGTGGGCGATGTTGCGCCAGCCGCCGCCCGTGTAGTCGACGAGGGCGGCGATCACGAAGAAGCCCGTCAGGACCAGGTCCCAGCCGAGCGGGCGGCGCCGGTCGAAGGCGCGCACCCGCTCGGTGACCCGCTGGACGTAAGCGGTGAGGGGGAAGGGGGCTCGCTCGGGCCCCTGGGTCCTGTCGTCCGTCACCGGTTCATCCTCGTACGGGAAAGGGTTGCGCGGGGGTCATACGTCGCGGCGCCTGAGGAGCAGGGCCGCGGCTGTGAGGACCGCGGCGGCCCACAGGGTCAGGGAGAGGAGGCCCGTCGCGGGGGAGACGGCGCCGGCGAGGTGGGTGGCGGAGCCGAGGGATTCGGCGGACTGGGTCGGGAAGTGGTTCACGGCACTGTCCACGGCGTCGTACGGGAGCATGCCGAGGATCTCGGGGAGGATCAGGACAGCGCCGACGAAGGCGCCGATGGCGGCCGGGACCGAGCGGAGCACGGCGCCGAGGCCGAGGGCGATCAGGCTCATCAAGGTGACCCCGGCGGCGTTGCCCGCGAGGGCGCCGAGGACACCCGGGTCGGTGAGCGAGGTCGCCTTGTCGCCGCCGGAGAGCCAGATCTGCGCGACGAGGAACGTGATCACGTTCGTCAGGAAGCCCAGGGTGAACGCGACGGCCGCGGACACGCCGGCCTTGGACCACAGGACGGGCACCCGGCGCGGGACCGCCGTCAGTGAGGCGCGGATCATGCCCGTCGAGTACTCGCTCGCCGTGACCAGGATGCCGAGGACGGCGATGCAGAGCTGCGAGAGCTGGGTGCCGAGGAGGACGAAGACGACCGTGTCGATCTCGGAGTCGTCGCCGTCGTACGTCGAGCCCATGGTGATGCCGACGGCGAGCACGAGGGCGCTCGCGACGGCGAGGGTGATCCATGTGGAGCGCAGGGTCCAGAACTTGTGCCACTCGGAGCGCAGCACGCGGGGCGTGGTGACGCGGTAGGGGACTGCGGTGGTCATGCTGCTGCTCCCGTCATGGCGGTGGCTTGGTACTCGACCGAGTCGTGGGTGAGGTCCATGAACGCCTGCTCCAGCGAGGCGGTCTGCGGGGTGAGTTCGAAGAGCGGGATGCCGTGCGTCGCGGCCGTGCGGCCGATGTGCGGGGCGTCGGTGCCGCGGACGTGCAGGGTGTCGGGGGACTCGCCGGCGACCTCGACGCCGGTCGCGCCGGACAGGAGCTCGCGCAGGCGTACGGCTTCGGGCGTGACGACCTTGACGTAGGCCGCGCCTGATTCGCGTACGAGGTCGGAGACGGTGGTGTCGGCGAGGAGGCGGCCACGGCCGATGATGACGAGGTGGTCCGCGGTCAGGGCCATCTCGCTCATCAGGTGCGAGGACACGAGGACCGTACGGCCTTCCGCGGCAAGGGACTTGAGGAGGTTGCGGACCCACAGGACACCCTCCGGGTCGAGGCCGTTGACCGGCTCGTCCAGGATGACGGTGGCCGGATCGGCGATGAGCGCGGCCGCGATGCCGAGGCGCTGGCCCATGCCGAGGGAGAAGCCCTTCACGCGCTTTCCCGCGACGTCGGTGAGGCCGGTGAGAGCCAGGACGTGGTCGACGCGGGAGCGCGGCACTCCGTGCGTGTGGGCGAGCGCCATGAGGTGGTGGAACGCGGTGCGGCCCGGGTGGATCGAGCGGGCCTCCAGGAGGGCGCCGACCTCATGGAGGGGTGCGGCATGGGCGGCGTAGGCGCGGCCGCCGACGGTCGCGTGGCCCGCGGTGGGGGCGTCGAGGCCGAGGAGCATGCGCATGGTCGTGGACTTGCCGGCGCCGTTCGGGCCGAGGAAGCCGGTGACGGTGCCCGGGTCGACCGTGAAGGTGAGGTCCTGGACGACGGTCTTGTCGCCGTAGCGTTTGGTGAGTCCGTGTGCCCTGATCGTCATGCTCCGAAGGTAGGGAGAGGGGCGGGGGCGGGGCGTCCGACCGCGGTCCGGAGCTGCCGAAATGCTGTAGTACCCCGGTACGACGGTCCCGTAGGGTCCGCCCCATGGAGCCTGCCGAGAAGTACGTCGTGCGTCGCGTCCGGTCGGAGGAGTGGGAGGCGGTGCGGGAGATCCGGCTCGCCGCCCTGCGCGATCCGGCGGCGCCGATCGCCTTCCTGGAGACGTACGAGACCGCGCTCGCGAGGCCCGAGGAGTTCTGGCGCGAGCGGGCCGGACGGTTCGAACTCGACGGTTCCGGACATCAGTTCGTCGCCGAGGGGACGGACGGCCGGTGGTGGGGGTCCGTGACCGTGCGGGTGGAGGAGGCCGGGGCGCCGCTCGCGTTCGGCGACACGAGCGAGGTGCGGCAGGCGCATCTCGTCGGCGTGTACGTGCGGCCCGAGCACCGGGGGAGCGGCGTGACCGAGGCGCTGTTCCTGGCGGCCGTGGAGTGGGCGCGCTCGCTGGAGGGACTGGAGCGGGTGCGGCTGTACGTGCACCAGGACAACGCACGGGCGCAGGCGTTCTACCGGCGGTTCGGCTTCGGCCGCAGCGGGGCGAGCGTGGCGGTGCCGGGCGACCCGTCGAAGGTCGAGTACGAGATGGTGCTGGAGCACCGGTAACAGGCGTTAGGCGACCGGGAGGTCGGCGTCCGGCCAGCGGGCCCGGCCCTGCTCCCGGGACCGGAGGAGGGCCAGGGTCGGCAGACCCCGGTCCGCTCCGGTGGACAGCAGCTCCGGAAGCTGGGGAAGCGGAGCCACCGCGGCGACGTCGTCGAGGACGAGCGTCATTGGTGGGTCGAGCCGACCGGCAGATGACCGTTCGGCCATGCGCCGGCCGTGCTCGACCACGCTTGAGGCGAGGGCCGTGAGGAGGGGCATCGCGCCCGGGTCCGCCTTGGGATCCTCGATGGCTTCACCCACCACATAAAGCGTGCCCCCTTCGTTCACGAAGGAATCCAGGGTGAGCGCATCAGTTCGGTTTGGGGTGCACGCCTCGCGGATGTGGACGGAGAACAGAGAGGACAGGGCGCGGGCTGTCAACTCCTGTGCCATGTCCCGGCGTTCGGGGTGCGAGGTGAGCGCGGCCTCCAGCTCGCCCGCGGAGCCGGCCGCCGCCTTCGGACCCGTACGCAGGATGCGTACGGCCTCCTGGACCTGGGTGCCCTGCGCCCAGCGGTGCACGTGCCGGAACGGCTTCGCGTCGACGGCGGCGGCGTGCAGAAAGCTCCGCAGCAGCGTCTCCGCCGTGTCGGCGGTGGCCGTGTCCAGTTTGGCGGTGGGCCGGATCGGGGCGAGGAGGGCGGCAGCCCGGGACGCGGCCGTGGGCTTGTCCTCGCAGCCCTGCGCCGGGTTCCAGTGGAGGCGGGCCGGGGTGTCGCACAGGTGGGTGGGGTCGTAGACGAGGACGGGGCCGAGCTTCGACCGGGCGTCCTTGGTCTCCGCCCAGACACTCGCCGACGACGTGACGACGAGGACGGGACCCTCGGCGTCCCTGATGGCCTGAATGGCCCGGGGAGCGCGGGTCTCGGCGGGCCCGAGGACGACGGGACCGCGGGGGGCGGGAACGGTCGTGGGGGCGGCCGGGGCGGCGGGACTCTCGTGACGCTCCTGCTTCTCCTGCTTCTCGTGGTTCTCATGGGGCTCCGGCCCGGCTGCCGGGACCTCGGAGACCGTGGCCCGGGGTGCGGGGGCGGCCACGGGCGCCGGCTCGGCCGAAGGAGCAGCGGCCGCCTCCGTCCGGCCCCGACGCCGTACGGCCCGCCACCGCGCCACCGTCCCCGCGACGAACACCGTGAGCACGATCAGTACAAGCACCTGACCGATGAACAGGCCCCAGAACAGCCCGTACCCGGAGAGCTGTCCGTCCGGGGTGTCCGGCCACGCGCTCGGCAGGTCGTGCGGGCGGCCGATGAGGGAGCGCATCGCCACCGGCGTGTGGCGGATCGTCACGCCGTCCGGCCAGGCGCCCTTGGAGAACAGGCCCGACAGGCCCGTCGCCGTCCACACCATGACGGTCATGCCGAGCAGGAACGCGAGCACGCCGAGGAGCAGCCCGTCGGGAACGCCGCGTTCCCGTTCCCGCGGGGCGGGGCCACCCCGGCCCCGGTCCCCGTACCTGTCGTCCTGCTCGTAGGCGTCGTGCCGCCGCATGCCGCTCTCGCTCTCGCCGAGCCCCACCGGTAACTTCCCAGGCCCCAGACCTCAGGCCTCAGGCCGCAGATCTCAGGCCTCCGGCCTCAGGCCACCGTCGACTCCGAAGAGTCCTTCAGCCGGTCGTTCAGGTGCTGTTCCACGAAGGCGGCCGCCCGCTCCTCCGCCTCCAGGTCGGCGGCGCGCATGGCGTCGTCGTCGCCGAGCGTCTCGGCGGAGGACTCCGTCATGGCGCGGTCGGTGAAGACCAGGGGCCGTTCCGTCTCGGTGATGAGGTGCTTCACGACCTGGACGTTCCCGTTCACGTCCCAGACCGCGATACCCGGCGTCAGCGAGGGGATGATCTCCACGGCCCATCGTGGCAGGCCGAGTACGAGACCGGTGGCCCGTGCCTCGTCGGCCTTCTGGGCGTAGATGGTCCTGGTCGAGGCCATCTTCAGGATCGCGGCCGCCTCCTTGGCCGCGGCCCCGTCGACCACGTCACTGAGGTGGTGGACGACCGCCACGAACGACAGACCGAGGCGCCGGCCGAACTTCAGGAGCCGCTGGAACAGCTGCGCCACGAAGGGCGAGTTGATGATGTGCCACGCCTCCTCCACCAGGAAGATGCGCTTCTTGCGGTCCGGCCGGATCCAGGTGTGCTCCAGCCACACACCCACGATCGCCATCAGAATCGGCATCGCGATGGAGTTGCGGTCGATGTGGGAGAGGTCGAAGACGATCAGCGGGGCGTCGAGGTCGATACCGACCGTCGTCGGACCGTCGAACATGCCGCGCAGGTCACCGTCCACGAGACGGTCGATGACGAGGGCGACATCAAGTCCCCACGCCCGTACGTCGTCTATGGCCACGTTCATCGCTTCCGCCGACTCGGGTTCCGGGTGGCGGAGCTGCTCGACGATGTCGGTCAGGACGGGCTGGCGCTCGACGATGGTCTCGTTGACGTAGGCGTGCGCGACCTTGAGGGCGAAGCCCGAGCGCTCGTCGAGGCCGTGCCCCATGGCGACCTCGATGATCGTCCGGAGCAGGGCGAGCTGCCCGGTCGTCGTGATCGCCGGGTCGAGCGGATTGAGCCGGATCCCCATGTCCAGAGCGGCCGTCGGGTCCAGCCGGATGGGAGTTATACCCAGCTCCTCGGCGATGAGGTTCCATTCGCCGACCCCGTCCTCACCCTGCGCGTCGAGGACGACGACCTGGCGGTCCTTGAACCTCAGCTGCCGCAGGACGTACGTCTTCTCCAGCGCGGACTTGCCGTTGCCGGACTCGCCGAGAACCAGCCAGTGCGGGGCGGGCAGCTGCTGCCCGTACAGCTGGAACGGGTCGTAGATATAGCCCTTGCCGGAGTACACCTCGCGGCCGATGATGACGCCCGAGTCACCGAGGCCGGGGGCGGCCGTCGGCAGGTAGACCGCCTGGGCCTGCCCCGTCGACGTACGGACCGGAAGCCGGGTCGTCTCCACCTTCCCGAACAGGAAGGAGGTGAAGGCGTCCGTGGCCATGGACAGCGGATCCCGCATCTCAGAGCCCTGCCTCTACCGTCGGATGCCGGTCGCGAACGGCAATGTGTTGACGAAGGCCCTGTGGTGCTCGCGGTCGCACCACTCCAGCTTCAGATAGGACTTGCCGGCGGAGGCACGGATCGTGCGCTTGTCGCGCGCGAGGCTCTCCGGCGAGCGGGAGGAGACGGTGATGTAGCCGACGAGGTTGACCCCGGCCGCGCCGCTCGCGAGGTCCTCGCCGCGCTGGTCGAGGCGGGTGTTGGCGGCGACGTCGCGCGGGTCGACCGTCCGGTTCATCTTGGCGGCGCGGCTGGCCTCGGCCTCGTCGTTCGTCTTCTCCGTGAGCATCCGCTCGATGGCGACCTCGGTGGGTTCCAGGTCCATCGTGACGGCCACGGTGCGGATGACGTCGGGGGTGTGGACGAGCAGCGGGGCCAGGAAGTTCACGCCGACCGGCGTCATCGGCCACTCCTTCACCCAGGCGGTGGCGTGGCACCAGGGCGCGCGCGTCGACGACTCGCGCGTCTTGGCCTGGAGATAGGTCGGCTCCATCGCGTCGAGTTCAGCCGGCCAGGCATTGCGCTTGGTCATGGCCTGAATGTGGTCGATCGGATGATCCGGGTCGTACATGGAGTGCACGAGCGAGGCGAGCCGCCCCTGCCCGAGCGGCTGCCGCACCCGGATGTCGGCCTCCTGGAGGCGCGAGCAGATGTCGGTCAGCTCGCGCGCCATGACAACCGCGAGCCCGGCGTCCCGGTCGACCTTGCGGCCGCTGTGAGGACGGGCCGCGCGGGCCATGGCGTGCGCCTCGGCGGCCAGCTCGCGGGTGTAGTGCATGCAGGCCACGAGATAGGCACGGTGCTGCTCGCTGCTCGTCGACACCATCGACTGGAGCTGGTTGTACGACTGCTGCAGCCAGCCCGGCGTCCGGTCGTCCCCGCGCACGGCGACGTCCTTGGCGTGCGCGTCGGGGTCGGCCGGGAGCGTACGGGCGAGCACCTGGAGCCGCGTGACGAAGCCGTCCCCATTGGCGACGTGCTTCAGGAGCGTCCCGAACCGGTCGACCAGCGCCTCCTGGTCCTCACTGTCCCGCAGCCCGACGCCGGGCCCCTCGATCTCGATCGCGGCCGTGACCGTCCGCCGGTCGGCGTGCAGCAGCACGGCGATCTCGTCCGGCCCGAACGGCGCGGCCAGCCACGTCAGCCGGCCGATCCCGGGCGGCGGCCCGATCTCCACCTCGCGCCCGTCCAGCCGCACCCCCGCGTCCATGGCCCGCGAACGGTACGTCGTACCCCTCTTGAGCTGGCGCTTGTAACTGCGGTTGATCTCGAACCACTTGTAGAAGGTGCGGTGCTTGTACGGGATGTAGACGGCCGCGAGCGCGATCAGCGGGAAGCCCAGGAGCAGCATGATGCGCAGGGACAGGGCGGGGACGAGGAGCCCGCACATCATGCCCAGGAAAGCGCCCCCGATGATGAGGGCGATCTCGCCGGTCTCGCGGTTCTTGCCGACGATGGCGTTCGGCCGGGCACGGCCGATCAGATACGTACGGCGGGGCGTGACCGGTGGGGACACATGGGACTGGGTCGTCAACGCCCTGCACCTCCTTGCCGATTGCTGTTGCCGGTGTTCCCGCCGCTACGCGTATTGCGCGCGTGCGGCGTGTTCGTGGGACTCGTACGGGGCGGAGGTGCGGCGGAGGGGACAGATCCGCCGCCACCGCCACTGCCCCCGGAGGAGGGGCGTGTGCTGTGTGCGGCCACGCCTCCCGACACGGGGTTCGCGGGGCGGGCCTGGGACTGGCCGCCACCGCTGCCGCCGCCACCGTCCGCGCGGGCGCTGTGCGTCTTGATGCCCTGCGAGACGAGTGCGGCGGGCGAACTGATGACTGCGGCCGCCTTGCTCTCGGCGCCGCGCATGATGCGGTTGTTACGGCCGTTGGCGATCTCGTCGCCGAAGCCGGGTACGAAGCGGTAGATCATGCCGCTGGCGAAGATCGCGAGCAGCACGATGGCGAGACCGGAGACGACGGCGGCCAGCGAGTCGGGTCCTTCCGACCCCGACAACGCACCCGCGAGCCCCAGTACGATCACGATCACCGGCTTCACCAGGATCACCGCGATCATGACGCCCGCCCACCGGCGGACATGCCCCCACAGGTTCTTGTCGACGAGCCCCGCGTAGACCACGACCCCGAGCAGCGCGCCCACGTACAGCAGCACGGCCCGCAGATACAGCTCCAGGTACAGCACGCCCGCGGCGAGGATCGACACGAGCGAGACGACGATCAGCATGATCGGCCCGCCCCCTATGTCGTCGCCCTTCTTCAGCGCACCGGAGAACGTCCCGAAGAACGCGTCCGTCTGATCCCCCGTCGCCTTCGCCAGCACATCCGAGACACCGTCCGTCGCGGATACGACGGTGTAGAGGATCAGCGGCGTGAACGCGGACGCGATGACCGTGAGCCAGAGGAATCCGATGGCCTCGGAGAGGGCGGTACCGAGGGGGACACCCCGGACGGCCCTCTTGGCCACGGCGAGCAGCCACAGCAGCAACGTGAGAATCGCCGACGCCGCGAACACGATGGCGTACTGCTGGAGGAACTTCGGGTTGGTGAAGTCGACGTTGGCGGTCTCCTTGATGGACTTGCTGAGCATGTCCACGGTCCAGGAAGCGGCGTCGGCACAGCCCTTGGCGAGGGAGGCGAGGGGGTCCAGGGGGTTGGTGGTGCCGGGGGGTGTGAGGGGGGAGTCGCCGCCGGATCCGGATCCGCCTCCGTGGTTCTGTTCGCAATATTTCCTGGCCGGTTGGGTAATCAGGCTGCAGGAGTCGTCCTTCTTGGGATCGGGGTCGGCGACAGCCCGAGTGGCCAAAAGGACCGCACTGGTCTGTGCCGCCGCCAGGATGGCGGTGATTTTCAGGGCGCGGCGTGGGCTACCGGGCATAGGTGAACCCTCCGTACTCCTCAATGGTCTTGCTGATGTCGTCGGAGGTGGAGGTCCGTTCGTCGCCCGGGACAGGTGTCGGGCCGCTCTTCTGCGAGTCCGCCGTGATCTTCCAGTCCCCGTTGGTCCACTGAAGATCGAACGTCCAGGTCTGCCAGGTGGAAGTGACGGGGTTTGTCGAGCCGGCTCCAGAGATGCCGAGAAGCCCCATGTACCAGACGGAGACCTTGGCGCTGTCCCCGCTGTGCTCGAGCACCTTGGAGCCAACGGGGATGGTGCGGGACACGAACGTGCTCCCTTGCGGCGGATTTCCGTCCGCGTCGAGCCCTAGGTTCTTGAGGAAGGCCGTGGAATAGGCCCCATCCATGGGGACCTTGAGCTTGGAGGCAGCTGAAGGCGTGTAGATGCCGTCGACGATGGAGTGCCGAGACGCAACCTTGAACATGCCATCGCCACCCAACAGCACCGCATAATTCGCCGCAGCGCTCTGCGCCCCCTGCTCGTCATGGGCGAACCCCGACGCGACCGCCTTCGTCCCCGTAGGGGCCGTCGCGGAAGCCCCCGGCTTCTTTCCGCCGCCGCCCCCCGAAGAGGACTCGTCCCCACCGCGGTTCGCGAAGGCGATCGCCGCGACGAGGAGGACCACCACTCCGACCACCGTGATGAGGCTGCGCGACGAAGAGCGGGCAGGTCTGCGCGCAGCGCCCCCGTACACGTCGCCCTGACTCCCGTCGGGCAGGCGCGTGCGGGTCTGACCTGTGCCGCCGTAGAGGTCGTCGTCGTTGCCGTCGCCCGGACTCATCCCGCGTACGCCCCCTCAGGCTCGTGCTGAACCGCCACGTACGACGGTAGCCGCGCTGCTTTCCGCGCGGGCGCGGTGTGGTGACTCGACATCAGGGAGTTGCAACCTCAGTGCAGATGAGACCGGAGCGGGCGGAACAGGGGCTAGATCGCCATGCCGTACACGATGGTGAAGAGCGTGCCGAGCGAACCGATGATGAAGACGCCGGTCAGGCCCGCGATGATGAGGCCCTTGCCCTGTTCGGCGCTGAACGTGTCGCGCAGGGCCGTCGCGCCGATCCGTTGCTTGGCCGCGCCCCAGATGGCGATGCCCAGGCACAGCAGGATCGCCACCGCCATCACGACCTCGACCATCACCTGTGCTTCCTTGCCCAGGTTCTGGAATGGTCCCCAGTCGGGGGCGATCCCGCCGATGATGGTGTCGATGTTGCCCTTGCCGGCTGCCAGCAGCATGTGTAACTCACCGCCCCATGTGGGTAGTTCTGTCGCCCCCGCCGCAGCGCAGAGGTCAGGCCCATTCTTGCCCAGATTGCCGTGGATGCCTGCCGACTTGGCGCCATTCCTTGGCCGAGTTCGTACGCCGGCACGTGTTTGCGTATACGAGCCGGCGTATGGTCACTCTGTGTATCACGGAGAGTCACCTGGGGCAATGAACGTCCGGTCTGCGCCGTGACCTGCTGAGTGACGATTCGTTGGCCACTTTTCCGCTGCGCGGCGCCTGCGGATTGTGGGGTGACTGGCGGATTCGGGCCGGGCTCGGCGGGGCCGCCCGCTTCTGACCTGCGGTCACCGAGCGCTCCTGGTGCCCGAATCCGCCAGTCCCGTGGCTACGGGCTCTGGTGGTCGGCGTCCTCGACGAAGTGGTCGAACTCGCCCGCCTGGACGCCGAGCACGAAGGCGTCCCACTTCCTCTGCGTAGTCGTGACGACGGTCTCGGGGGCGGAGGTCTCGCGCAGATGCACGAGGCCGTCCGGGCCGAAAGCGATCTCGATCCAGGGGCCAGGCCCGTCGGCCCCTTCGGGGGCGGCCCGCTCCCAGCGCAGGTCAGACATGAGGCTTCGCCTTGAGCGCCTGGAGGAGGGCGGCGAAGGCGCTGGGGGCGGTGCTGAGTATCGCTCTGCTGGGGTCGGCGCTCTCGGTGACGTGCACTGCGCCGGTGTCCTTGGCGACGTGCACGCAGGAGTTGCCCTGGGCGCAGTAGGACGACTTCTGCCATGTGAGCTGAGGCATCTTGGGCTCCTTCACAGGTCCTGGATGACGTCATGGATGAAGTCCTGGGACTTCGCGGGGGAGAGTGCCGTGGATTCCATGCGGTCGAGAAGCACGCGGTACTTGTCGAGCTGGGCCTCGGCATCGAGGAAGACGGGGCCGTGGGACTGGTCGAGATTCACGGTGTCGAGCTGCGGCACCGCGCCGGCGGAGAAGTAGATCGACTGCCCAGATCCGGGAAACGTTCCGGCGGCGAACGGGATCACGTGAACCGCGATGTGTTCCCGCTCTGTCATGTCGAGGAGATGCTTCAGCTGCGCGCGAGTCACGGCGGAACCGCCGAACCGCATGCGTAGCGCGGCCTCGTGAATGATCGCTTGATGCGGTGTCGGCGGGTCGCGGAAGAGTACGGCCTGCCGCTTGACCCGGAACGAGATGCGGTGCTCGACGTCGGACGGCGGCAGCTGCGGGACGTCCTGGCGGAAGATCTCGCGGGCGTAGTCCGTGGTCTGGAAGAGGCCAGGGATGTGCACGGTCACTGCGGTGCGCAGGAGTGTGGAGTGGTGCTCAACCTCGGCGAGGTCGAGCAGTATGGCGGGCAGGATGTCCCGGTACTCCTCCCACCAGCCGCGTCTGCGGTCGCCCGTCATGCCGACGATGCCTTCGATCAAGTCCTTGTCCGCGCAGTCATACTGACCGGCCATCATGCGGACCCGGTCGCTGCTCACGCCGAGGCGGCCGGTCTCCATGTTGCTGACCTGGGCCTGCTTGAGGCCGAGGAGGCGGGCGGCCTCCGTCGAGGAATGTCCCGCGCGTTCCCGCAGTCTGCGCAGCTCGGCGCCGACCCGTAGCTGACGTGCCGTCGGACTGGTCCTCACGGGCATGCCCGTCGCTCCTCTGTACCGCGAGTCACCCACACAGGTGGATGTTCAAGTTATTGAACAGATTCGGATGAAGAATATATCCATCGGCGCTAGCTTGAATGTCCCCGGAAGAACCCCGCTCGACGGAGCGGCATCGTCACTGGGCACCCAACTCCCCACGCCAACCGGAGACTTCCATGGCCACGGTAACCCCGCCCCCCTGGACCTACGCCCTCCATCTGCCCCACGACCCCCGTGCCCCCGGCATCGCTCGCGCCGCCCTGCGCGTCATCCTCGACGCGCACGGGCTCGCCGACCTCCGTGACGACGCCGAGCTGCTCGCCTCCGAACTCCTCACCAACGCCCACCTCCACACCACCGGCGCGTACGGTCTGCGTCTCGCGCCCCGTTCGCCCGGCGGGGTCCGCGTGTCCGTGTGGGACTCCAGCCCCGAGATCCCTCCCGGGTTCCACGCGGGAGGGATCTCGGCAGGCGCGGCGGAATCCGGTCGCGGGCTGCACCTCGTGCGGGCCTGCGCCGACGCCTGGGGCGCGTACTCGCTCGGTACGACCCGTCGAGGCAAGCTGCTGTGGGCCGAGTGCCGAAACGAGCCAACCGGATCGACTCCCCTCGTATCGACACACCCGCATCTAAACTGACGCGGTGGACTTCGGGGCGGCGAGGGGCGGTTGACGGTGCGTAAGGCGTGGGTCGTCGGGGGAGCGCTCGCCGCCGGGGGGACCGGGTTCGTGACGCTGCTCGTCGTCGGTACGTACATGGCCGCCGGCAGTCTCGCGAGCGGGGTCGGCAAGGGGGCCGTGGGGCTCGCCAAGGGCGCCGTGCCCAGCGCGTACCAGTCGATCGTGCAGGAGTGGGGGAACCTCTGCCCCGCGATCAATCCGGCGCTGCTCGCCGCGCAGCTGTATCAGGAGAGCGGGTTCAACCCGAACGCGAAGAGCCCGGCGAAGGCGCTCGGGATAGCGCAGTTCATCCCGGGGACGTGGGCCGCGCACGGGGTCGACGGGGACGGGGACGGGGACCGGGACATCTGGGATCCGAAGGACGCCATTCCGTCCGCGGCCTCGTACGACTGCTCGCTCGCGAAGTACGTGAAGGACGCGCCGGGCAATCAGACCGAGAACATGCTCGCCGCGTACAACGCGGGCGCGTACGCCGTCATCAAGTACGGGGGTGTGCCGCCGTACCGCGAGACGCAGAACTACGTGAAGACGATCACGAACCTGGAGAAGAGCTTCGCGCGGCCGGTCGGCCGGGTGCAGCCCTCGCAGCAGGCGGCGGGTGCCATCTACTACGCGCAGAAGAAGCTCGGGACCGAGTATCTGTGGGGCGGGAACGGGACCGCCGATCAGGGCGGCCGGTTCGACTGCTCGGGGCTGACGCTCGCCGCGTACCGGGAGGTCGGGATCGAGCTGCCGCGTGTCGCGAACGACCAGTACAACGCCGGGCCGCATCCCAAGCGGGACGAGCTGCTGCCGGGGGATCTCGTTTTCTTCTCGGACGATCTCACCGACAGCCGTGCGATCCGGCACGTCGGGATCTACGTGGGCGGCGGCTACATGATCGACGCGCCGCGTCCGGGTGCCGTGATCCGGTTCGACCCGGTCGACACACCCGACTATTTCGGGGCGACGCGGGTGACCGAAGATGGTGCGAAAGCCGTGCCGAGCGAGAGGCCGGACGGAAACCCCGAAGTGTGACGCGGCCGGAACTCTCCGTCAGAGCCCTGCCCTGAGCTGCGGCTTCGTGTCTCTCTTCGATAACGTCTGCGTGATCATTCGGTGGATTGTGGAACGAAGGAGAGGGGACCGTGCGTTCCTTTTCCTGAGCCGATCGCGGATCGACGAAGACCGCGGATCTATGACCACGGGGGTGGACGAGCGGCGCACGACTGTGTGCGCCCACTGAGCAGCAAGACGAAGGGGCCGCGGCGAGATGGCTGGACTGGCTGGACTCTCGGCACTCGGGGCCTCCGGGTCCAATCCCGACGTCGGTCTGCTCTACGACATCAACGGCCTGGCGAAGGACGCCCCCGGCTGGGTCGACAGCGCCATGGCGTTCGTCGGTGAGTACGGGCTGCTGCTCGCGCTCGTGCTGCTCACGCTGTGGTGCTGGTGGGGGGTGCGGAAGCGGGACTCGCTCGACGACGCCGCCTCGTCCGTCGCCTCCGTCGTGTGGGCGCCGCTCGCCGCCGGGATCGCTGTCCTGGTGAACGTGCCGATCCGCAGTTTCGTCGAACGGCCCAGGCCCTTCACGGACCACGACGGGCTCGACGTCCTGGTCAGCGGCAAGTCGGACTTCTCCTTCGTCAGCGATCACGCGACGCTCGCCATGGCCATCGGAGCCGGCCTCTTCGTCGCCCACCGAAAGTTCGGGCTCATCGGCCTGGGGCTCGCGGTGCTCGAAGGGTTCTGCCGGGTCTTCATGGGCGTGCACTACCCGACGGACGTCGTCGGCGGATTCGCCCTCGGCACGGCGGTGGCGCTGCTCCTGTCGCCGCTCGCGTCCGCGCTGCTCACCCCGCTGGCGCGCGCCGTCGGCCGGACGACGCGGCTGCGGTGGCTGGTGTGGTCGCCTAGCCGTGCCTCGTCGGCTCGGGAGACGGTGGAGATTCCTGAGGCGCGTGAGTCGGAAGAGCGGGATCTGGCCGCTTAGCCTCTTCGGCTGCCCGTCGGGACAGGAGCACGGTGCCGCCGGCGGCGGCGGCGAGCGCCACGGCGCCGGACGTGACCGCGAGGGGGCCCGAAGCGGGGTGGTCCGAGTCGTCGTCGGTGACGGCGGCGGTCGTGACGCCCAGGGCGAACGCGGCGGCGGCGATCGCGAAGACGGCGGCTATGCGGGGTATCCGGGGCTTGTTCATGGTTCCAGCGGAACGCTGCGCTTTGCTTTGGGCCAGTTGAGGGCGTGTTGGGTGGGCCGTATGTGTGGGCTTACCGCTGGAACGGGTGTGCGTTCGCGCAGTTCCCGGCGCCCGTTACGGGGCCCGGTGGGGGCGCGGAGGACGAGGGCTCAGAGTGCCTGCGGGAACGTGAAGAAGCGGTTCGGGTCGTACTGCTTCTTGACCGTCGTCAGGCGCGCGGCCGCGTCGCCGTAGTACGCCTTGCGCCAGTCCGTCAGCGTCGGGTCCGTGTAGTTCTGGTACGCCGCCCCCGACGCGTACGGGCGCATCGCCGCGTGGGTGGAATCGAGCCAGCCGCGGGCCGTGGAGCCGGCCGTTCCGGCCCGCCAGGACACGATGTACTGCGCGAGCATCCGGGAACGCCGGTGCACGAACGCGGTGGCGGTCGGGTCGACGCGGTTGATCGCCCCGCCGAGCGCGATCAGCGCGATGCTGCCGGCGCCCGAGGTGACGTTCTCCATCTTGGCGAACATGGCGCGGATGCCGGCCGAGGAGATGGAGCGGTCGAAGAAGTCCGAGCGGGCCGCGTACGTCTCGCGCCCCAGTGCTCCCTGCGTGCTGCGCCCCGGGGTCGTGCCCGGCAGATGGCACATCGTGTCCTCGGCGAACGCCGAGCAGCCCGCGTACACCTCCATCGACTCCTCGTAGGAGCGTCGCTTGAGCAAGACGTGCGACGCGGGGCCGGGGCCGCCGGGGCCGTCGGCGAGGCGGTCGACGGCGTTCTGGAGCTCGCGGTAGGTGCCGAGGGAGAACGCGGCGATCGAGATGGTCGGCCGGCCGCCCACCGCGTTGGCTATGTGGCAGGACGACCAGATCTCGTCGGGCTGCGAGGGGCCCCACTCCTGCCAGGCCTTGAGGACGGCCGTGGCCTTCGACCAGGGCCAGGTCATGTACGCGGAGACGGCCTGCGGGGCGGGGTGCGTGCGGAAGCGGAGCTCGGTGACCACGCCGAAGTTGCCGTTGCCCGCGCCGCGCAGGGCCCAGAACAGGTCCTTGTTCTCGCTCTTGTTCGCGACGACCTGCTTGCCGTCCGCCGTGATCAGCGTGGCCTGGGTGAGGCTGTCGCAGGTCAGGCCGTAGGCGCGGGAGACGACGCCGTGGCCCCCGCCGAGGGTGAGGCCGGAGACGCCGACGGTGGGGCAGGAGCCGGCCGGGACGGTGACGCCCTTCGCGGCGAGCGCGCGGTACACGTCGATGAGCTTGGCGCCCGCCCCCACCACGGCCTCGCTCCCGGAGGCCCTGATCGCGGAGAGCTTGGACACGTCGAGGATCAGGCGGCCGTCGCCGGACGACCAGCCCGCGTACGAGTGGCCGCCGTTGCGGATCGAGACGGGGACGTGGTGGGCCCGCGCGTAGGCGAGCGTGGTGCGGATGTCGTCGGGGTGGGCGACGTAGGCGACGGCGGTCGGCTTCAGGCTGTCGAAGCGGGTGTTGTAGAGCTGGCGCGCGGCCGCCCACTTGGCCTGGCCGGGGGTGACGAGGGTGCCGTCGAGGTCCTTGGCGAGTGCCCTGAGGTTCGCCGCGGCGGAGGCGCTCGCGCTGGTGGTGCGGATCGGCGCGCTGGTCGTCGCGCTGGGCGTGGTCCGCCCGCCGGCCCCCGCCGCGCCGGTGCTGCATGCCGTGGCCGCGCCTGCTGTGACGGTGGCCGCGCCGACTGCGATGAACGTACGCCGATCCATGGACGCCTCCCGTTGGTTCCCGGGGTACGAGACGTCTTTGGGAAGCGCGGGGTTCCACGCCGGGGGGTTCAGGGGCGGGCCGTGTGCTCCTCGGCGTCGGTTCTCGCCTTCGAGCGGGCTCTGCGGGAAGGGCCGCGCCAGCCGCATGTGCAGCGGGCCAGGCAGAAGCGGCCTTGTTCGGCCGTGGTCGTTCGGTGGGTCCCGGGGAGTTCGGACTGCTCTTGTGCCACAGCCCAACGGTACGCGTGACGGGTGCAGGCAACCGTCGTTATCCGGTCGACAGCGGGGCCGCGGACGCTCGGACAGGGCTTGGGGGCAGACAGGCGATGGTGCAGCACGGACGCGCAGCACGGGCGGTCGCGGCGGCCGCGGCGGTCGGACTGATGGGCCTCGCCTCCGGCTGTTCGGCCGCCGCGGAGGCGGACAACGAGAGCCCGGCCGAGTCCGCCGCCGCCGTGCACGACGCGGCCGACCGCCTGGTCAGGGAGGGCAGTTCCAAGGCCCGTACGTCCATGGAGATGGCGAGCGGCGGGACCCGCGTCACGATCAGGGGCGAGGGCGTATACGACTACCGGGCGTGTGTCGGGCAGCTGAAGGTCGTGCTTCCGCAGGATCCTTCCGGCGCCGAGGAACACCGGCCCATCACCGAACTCCTCGCGCCCGGAGCCCTGTACATGAAGAACCGGGGCGCGGGGGTGCCCGCCGACAAGTGGGTGCGGGTCGACACGGCCACCATGTCGGACGGGAACCTGGTCACGGGCGGGGCCACGGATCCGTTGGCCGCCGCCGAACTGCTGCGGGGCGCGCGCAAGGTGACGTACGTGGGGGAGAGCGAGCTCGCCGGGACGAAGGTCAGGCACTACCGCGGGACCGTCGACATGGCGGCCGCCGCCCGCGCCGCCTCCCCGGCCAGCCGGCCGTCGCTGGCGGCCGCGGCGAAAGGGTTCGCCAAGGACCAGGTGCCGTTCGACGTGTACCTCGACGACGAGGGCCGGATCAGGAAGGTGCGCCTCCGGTTCAGCTTCGTGAATACGAAGGTGACGGCTGCGGTGAAGGGGAAGGGCGGGAGGAGGGAGGTCGTCGATGTGGCGTCCACCACTCTTCTCTACGGCTTCGGGATTTCGGCGAATATCGAACTTCCCGACACAAAGGACATCTTCGCCGGGAAGATTGCCGAGAACTAGCCGTCCGGAAATGGTCCGTCCGTGCCATGCGCAGCACGTAGGCCGCTCCCTACTCTAGGAAGTCGGCTACGGCTTACGGCTGGAAGAGGTGATGAACGTGGCTCCGGTGGGCGGCACGGCGGTTCATGACCACGTCGCCCTCGCCGAGATCGAGCTGTGCGGTGAATTGATCATCGCGGCGTCGGCCGCGGATGGGGACCGGCTCAGTGCGGACCGTATCGACGAGGTGCTGAGGGTCGCCGAGGAGCGGTGGCCCCGGGACGAGGGGTCCGGGGAGTCCTGAACCTGTGAGGGGCGAGCCGGGGCCGGCGCGCCCCGGCTCCGGGTCACGTATCTCACAGGGCAGGGCGCGCGGTGCGCGTCCCGGGCGTCTCAGGTGCGCAGCATCCGCGCGATCGCCTTCGTCGCCTCCTCGACCTTCGCGTCGATCTCGTCGCCGCCCTTGACCGCCGCGTCGGCGACGCAGTGCCGCAGGTGCTCCTCGAGGAGCTGGAGCGCGAAGGACTGGAGGGCCTTGGTGGAAGCGGAGACCTGCGTGAGTATGTCGATGCAGTAGACGTCCTCGTCGACCATGCGCTGCAGGCCCCGGATCTGGCCCTCGATGCGGCGCAGGCGCTTGAGGTGCTCGGCCTTCTGATGGTGGTACCCGTGGATTCCACGGTCGTGGTCCGTCACGTTCTCACTGTCGTGGTCGGTCACGATCTCGGTCGCTTCCGTGGTCATCGCGTCCTCCCGTTGTATACCCCTAGTGGGTATATGGTACCGAATTTCGAGAGGGTCCGACGGGTTCGCGGGACCCCGTGCCGATCACAGTGCCTGATGGGCGACACTGGGGTATTGCCGGTTAGCCGTGGCCGGATGATGCGCCTAGCATCAGCCTGACCGAATCCAAAGCACCCCGAGGACCCCACGTGCGCTTTCGTCTGACCCCCAGGGAGACGAGCTTCTACGACATGTTTGCCGCATCCGCGGACAACATCGTCACGGGCTCGAAACTCCTGATGGAACTGCTCGGGGCGGATTCCTCCGCCCGGGCCGAGATCGCGGAGCGGATGCGGGCAGCGGAACACGCCGGTGACGATGCCACCCACGCGATTTTCCACCAGCTGAACTCCTCGTTCATCACGCCCTTCGACCGCGAGGACATCTACAAACTCGCATCGTCCCTCGACGACATCATGGACTTCATGGAGGAGGCCGTCGACCTCGTCGTCCTCTACCAGGTCGAAGAGCTGCCCAAGGGTGTGGAGCAGCAGATCGAGGTCCTGGCGCGCGCGGCCGAGCTGACCGCCGAGGCCATGCCGAACCTGCGGACGATGGACAACCTCACCGAGTACTGGATCGAGGTCAACCGCCTCGAGAACCAGGCCGACCAGATCCACCGCAAGCTGCTCGCGCAGCTCTTCAACGGCAAGTACGACGCCATGGAGGTGCTGAAGCTCAAGCAGATCGTGGATGTGCTCGAAGAGGCGGCAGATGCGTTCGAGCACGTGGCGAACACGGTGGAGACCATCGCCGTCAAGGAGTCCTGAGGCCTTCTCATGGACACCTTCGCACTGATCGTGACCATTGGCGTCGCGCTCGGATTCACGTATACGAACGGCTTTCACGACTCGGCGAACGCCATCGCCACGTCGGTCTCCACGCGTGCGCTGACGCCCCGCGCGGCACTCGCGATGGCCGCGGTGATGAACCTCGCCGGTGCCTTCATGGGCAGCGGCGTCGCCAAGACGGTGAGTGAGGGGATCATCGCCACGCCCGAGGGCAGCAAGGGGATGGGCATCCTCTTCGCCGCGCTCGTCGGTGCGATCATCTGGAACCTGGTCACCTGGTACTTCGGCCTGCCGTCCTCGTCCTCGCACGCGCTGTTCGGCGGCATGGTCGGCGCGGCGCTCGCCGGCGGGACGGCCGTCCACTGGACCGGCGTGCTCGACAAGATCGTCATCCCGATGCTCAGCTCGCCGGTGATCGGTCTGATCGTCGGCTATCTCGTCATGTGCGCGATCCTGTGGCTGTTCCGGCGGTCCAACCCGCACAAGGCCAAGCGCGGCTTCCGTATCGCGCAGACGGTGTCGGCGGCCGGCATGGCGCTCGGCCACGGTCTGCAGGACGCGCAGAAGACGATGGGCGTCGTGGTGATGGCCCTGGTCATCTCCGGGCACGAGACCTACAGCGATCCGATCCCGGTCTGGGTCAAGCTCGTCTGCGCGCTGATGCTGTCCCTCGGTACGTACGCGGGTGGCTGGCGCATCATGCGCACCCTCGGCCGCAAGATCATCGAGCTGGACCCGCCGCAGGGTTTCGCGGCGGAGACGACCGGCGCGTCGATCATGTTCGGCTCGGCGTTCCTGTTCCACGCGCCGATCTCGACGACGCACGTCATCACCTCGGCGATCATGGGCGTGGGTGCGACCAAGCGCGTCAAGGCGGTGCGCTGGGGCGTCGCCAAGAACATCGTCCTCGGCTGGTTCATCACCATGCCGGCCGCCGCGCTGGTCGCGGCGGCGAGCTACTGGATCGTGAATCTCGCGTTCGGCTAGCAAGGCGCGTAGGACACGAAAAGAGGGCCCGCCCCCCGGGAGCCAGGGGGCGGGCCCTTTGCCTTGCGGTGGCACCGCCATGCAGCACCGCAAGGAGCAGGTGGTGTCTAGCCGAAGCGGCCCGAGATGTAGTCCTCGGTGGCCTGGACCGACGGGTTGGAGAAGATCCGCTCGGTCTCGTCGATCTCGACGAGCTTGCCGGGCTGGCCGACCGCGGACAGGTTGAAGAACGCCGTGCGGTCCGAGACGCGGGCCGCCTGCTGCATGTTGTGCGTCACGATGACGATCGTGAAGCGCTCCTTGAGCTCGCCGATCAGGTCCTCGATGGCGAGGGTCGAGATCGGGTCGAGGGCCGAGCAGGGCTCGTCCATGAGGAGCACCTGGGGCTCGACCGCGATGGCGCGGGCGATGCACAGACGCTGCTGCTGGCCGCCGGAGAGGCCGGAGCCGGGCTTGTTGAGGCGGTCCTTGACCTCGTTCCAGAGGTTGGCGCCCTTGAGGGACTTCTCGACGACGTCGGCGAGCTCGCTCTTCTTGTACGAGCCGTTCAGGCGCAGGCCCGCCGCCACGTTGTCGAAGATCGACATGGTGGGGAACGGGTTCGGGCGCTGGAACACCATGCCGACCGTGCGGCGCACCGCGACCGGGTCGACGTGGGTGCCGTAGAGGTCCTCGTCGTCCAGGAGCACCTTGCCCTCGACGCGGCCACCGGGGGTGACCTCGTGCATGCGGTTCAGGGTGCGCAGGAAGGTGGACTTGCCGCAGCCGGACGGGCCGATGAAGGCCGTCACGGAGCGGGGCTCCACGGTCATCGAGATGTCTTCGATCGCCTTGTGGGAGCCGTAGTAGGCGGTCAGTCCGCTTACGTCGATTCGCTTGGCCATAACTAACTCACTACTTCCGGGTCGCTGATAGGTCGCGTCAGCGACCGGTCTTCGGGGCCTTCCAGCGGGCGATGCCGCGGGCCACCAGGTTGAGGATCATGATGAAGGCGATGAGGACGAGAGCCGCCGCCCATGCACGGTCGTACGCCGCCGGGCTGCCGCCGCTGTTCTGGTACTGCTGGTAGATGTACAGCGGCAGCGAGGACTGGGGGCCCTGGAACGGGTCCGTGTTGATGAGCGGATTGCCCCAGACCAGCAGCAGTACGGGCGCGGTCTCACCGGCGATACGGGCGATGGCCAGCATCACACCGGTCGTGATGCCGCCGATCGACGTCGGCAGGACGACCTTGAGGATCGTGCGCCACTTCGGTACGCCGAGCGCGAGGGAGGCCTCGCGCAGCTCGTTCGGGACGAGCTTGAGCATTTCCTCGGTGGAGCGGACGACGACCGGGATCATCAGGATGGACAGGGCCATCGACCCGGCGAAGCCGGAGTAGCTGAAGCCGAGGATCAGGATCCAGAAGCTGAGGATGAACAGGCCCGCGACGATCGACGGGATGCCCGTCATGACGTCGACGAAGAAGGTGACCGCCTTCGCGAGCTTGCCCCGGCCGTACTCGACCAGGTAGATCGCGGTGAGCAGGCCGATCGGCACGGAGATCAGGGTGGCGAGGCCGACCTGCTCCAGGGTGCCGATGATGGCGTGGTAGATGCCGCCGCCCGGCTCGTAGTCGGTGACGACGCCCATCGAGTGCGTCAGGAAGAAGACGTCGAGGACCTTCACGCCGCGTGAGACGGTCTCCCAGATCAGGGAGACCAGCGGGATCACGGCGAGGATGAACGCGACCCAGACGACGCTGGTCGCGACGCGGTCCTTGGCCTGGCGCTTGCCCTCGACGGCGGTGGCGATGCCGAACGTGCCGAGCACGAACAGGACCGCGGCGATCAGACCCCACTGGATCTGGCTGTCGAGTCCGGCGCCCAGGCCGATCGCGCAGCCGATCGCGACGGAGCCGACGGCGATGGCGTACGGGGACCAGCGCGGCAGGCGCGCGGCGCTCAGCGAGTTGGTGCCGGGGGCCGGCGGGGTGATCGTTGCGTTGCTCATGCGTTGGCCCCCGAGTACTCCTTGCGGCGGGCGATGATCGCGCGGGCCGCGCCGTTCACGACCAGCGTGATGATGAACAGGACCAGACCGGAGGCGATGAGCGCGTCACGGCCCTGCTCGGTGGCCTCGCTGAACTTCGCGGCGATGTTCTGCGCGAAGGTGCCGCCGCCCGGGTCGAGCAGGCTGGCGTTGATCTCGAAGCTGGGGGAGAGGACCGTCGCGACGGCCATGGTCTCGCCGAGCGCGCGGCCGAGGCCGAGCATCGAGGCGGAGATGACGCCGGAGCGGCCGAAGGGGATCACCGACATGCGGATGACCTCCCAGCGGGTGGCGCCGAGCGCGAGTGCGGCCTCCTGGTGCATCAGGGGCGCCTGCCGGAAGACCTCACGGCTGACGTTCGTGATGATCGGGAGGATCATGATCGCGAGCAGGATGCCGACGGCGAGGAGGGTGCGCGGGGCGCCGCCCTGCCACTCGAAGATGCCGGTCCAGCCGAAGTAGTCGTCGAGCCAGCTGTAGAAGCCGGTGAGGTGCGGCACCAGGAAGAGGGCGCCCCACAGGCCGTACACGATGGACGGTACGGCGGCGAGCAGGTCGACGACGTACGCGATCGCGCCGCCGATCTTCTTCGGTGCGTAGTGCGTGATGAACAGCGCGATGCCGACGGCGACCGGGACGGCGATCGCCATGGCGATGACCGAGGAGACGATCGTGCCGAAGGCGAGGACCGCGATGCCGAAGACCGGCGGGGTCGCGTTGGCGTTCCACTCGAAGGTCGTGAGGAAGTTGCCGTCGTTCTTGGACAGCACCATCGAGGCGCGGTAGGTGAGGAAGGCCGCGATGGCGGCCATGATCACCAGAAGCAGGATGCCGGAGCCGCGCGAGAGACCGAGGAAGATCCGGTCACCGGGGCGGGTGGCGCCGCGGGCCCCGCGCTTGTCGAGCGAGGGCGTCGGCGGATCGGTGGGGGCGGGTGGAGCAGTCGTCTTCGTGGATATATCCATGGGGTTCTCCGGTCTGCGGAGCCGCGGTCGGGCGGCTCCAGGCGGCGGTGCACCGGACGGTGCGGCCCACCCCCGATGGGGGACGGGCCGCACGCTGGGTCAGCTCAGGCTCGCGATGGTGTCGCGGACCTTGGTGTTGATCTCGGAGGGGATCGGCGCGTAGCCGAGGGCCGCCAGGGAGTCCTGGCCGTCCTGACTCGCGACGTAGGTGAGGAAGGACTTGGTGGCCTTGAAGGTGTCGGCCTTGTTGCCCTTGTCGCAGACGATCTCGTAGGTGACGAGGGTGATCGGGTAGGCGCCGTCGGCCTTCGTCGCGTAGTTCAGCTCGAGGGCGAGGTCCTTGCCGGTGCCCACGGTCTTGGCCTCGGAGATCGCCTTGGTGGCGTTCTCGACGGTGGCCTTGACCGGCGCGGAGGCGCCCGTGTCGAGGTCGACCGACTTGATGCCGTCCTTGGCGTAGGAGAGCTCGAAGTAGGAGATCGCGCCGGCGGTCTGCTTGACCTGCTGGGCGAGGCCGGAGGAGCCCTGCGCCGACTGGCCGCCCTTGGCCTGCCAGGCCTTGCCGCCCGAGTACTTCCAGTCCGCCGGGGAGGCGGCCTTGAGGTACTTGGTGAAGTTGTCCGTGGTGCCGGACTCGTCCGAGCGGTGGAACGCCTGGATCTTGGTCTTGGGCAGCTTCGCCTTGGGGTTCAGCTTGGCGATGGCCGCGTCGTCCCAGGTGCTGATCTTGCCGTCGAAGATCTGGGCGAGGGTCTTGGCGTCCAGGACCAGGTTGTCGACACCCGGGACGTTGTAACCGACCGCGATCGGGCCGCCGACCATCGGGAGGTCGATGCCCTGGCCGCCGGAGCAGACCTTCTTGGAGGCGGCGACCTCTTCGGGCTTCAGCGCGGAGTCCGAGCCGGCGAAGGCGACCTGGCCCTGGGTGAACGCCGTGACACCGGCGCCCGAACCCTCGGGCTTGTAGTTGATCTGAACGCCCTTGCACTCGGCGGTGTACGCCTTGACCCAGGCCTGAATGGCGTTGGCCTGCGCGGAGGAACCGTTGGCG
The DNA here is from genome assembly GCF_053607285.1 of Streptomyces sp. NPDC055140. Classification (NCBI taxonomy): domain Bacteria; kingdom Bacillati; phylum Actinomycetota; class Actinomycetes; order Kitasatosporales; family Streptomycetaceae; genus Streptomyces; species Streptomyces sp. NPDC055140. Next base: position 25,686 of record NZ_JBSGTG010000008.1, read on the forward strand.
AGGAGCTGGCCCTTGGCGTCGTCGCACTTGATGCTGCCGGCCTTGGCGGTCGGGCCGCTGCTCGAACCGCCGTTGGCGCTCGTGTCGTCCGAGCCGCACGCCGTGAGGGCCAGGGCGCCGGAGACGGCGATGGCGCCGAGGGAAAGGGCGCGGAGCCGGTTCTTGCGCTGAAGCTTCACTTTCGGATGTTCCTTCCAGGAGCCGCCGGTCGGTGATCCGGGACGGCGTGCGAAGTCTGTTCGTTCCAGGTAGGCGGTGCGGTGTTCGCCCGTGTGAGCGACTCGCACCGTGTAAGGCCGAAATTAGGCAGGACAGGTGAAGCGACCGAAGGGCATGAGTGAACGGAGGGTGAACCTCGGCGGTCGGTGCGGTGAGGCACTGTGTGACGTTTCGTGATGATGCGAGTACGCGCTGCGACTATGCCAGGTGGAGGGCGCTCAGCAGCGCGTCGACGAGCGTCTTGTCGCGGGGCTGGGTCAGACGGTGGCGGGCCGCGGTCGGGGAGAGCCAGGCGACACGGTCGACCTCGCGGTTCGGCGTGAAACCGCCGTCCGTCGCCTCGGCGGCCCAGTAGTCGACGCGCTTGGGGCGGCCGCCTGCGACATAGCGGGTGGTGGGGAGGCGGGCGCCGGGAGCGCACTGGAAGCCGGTCTCCTCCTCGACCTCGCGCAGCGCGCCCGCGAGGGCCTCCTCGCCGCGCTTCAGCTTGCCCTTGGGGTGCGACCAGTCGTCGTACTTGGGCCGGTGCACGAGGCAGATCTCGACCGGGGCCTCCCCTGCTCGGTCGAAGTCGAGAGCTTGGGGAACATCGTCGTACGAGGAGCGGCGCCACAGGACACAGCCGGCGGCGTGGATGACGTCGTTGTCGGCGTTGCTCATGTGGTGCGGACCGTCTCCTTCAGCCAGGCCCGCTGGAACGCGAAACGGGCCGCTTCCACTTCGTGGCGCTGGTCGGCGTGCAGGACGCCGAGCGCGTAGGCCGTCGCCGGGGCGATGCGCGGGGTGCGGGCCGCGTGGGCGGCGGCCGCCGCGGCCTCGGCGGCGTCCCGGTGCCGGTCGAGCGCGGCGGCCGCCTCGGTCTCCGCGTCGGCCGGCCCGCCGCCGGTGCCGGGTCCGCACGGCACGACCTCCTGGGAGTAGCGGTGCAGCCGCAGCAGGAGGCGTACGTGGTGCCAGGGGGCGTCCTGGGACGGGGGTGCCGTGTCGGCGGTGAGGCCCTGGACGAGGGCCTCCGCGTTGTAGGGGTGGCCCGCCCGGTGGAGGGGCAGCGCGGCGACGGCCTCGGCGAGGCGGGACTCGGCGGAGGCGGCCAGCGCGTCGAGGTCGGCCGTGGTGGCGCGCAGCGGGACCTCGCTGGCGAGTACGGCGACGTTGTCGGCGACCGCGTGGAAGCGGGACGAGCCGAGTGCTTGCAGCGCCGTGGAGTGGGCTCTGGTCCGGGCGAGGGTGAGCTGGCGCTCCAGCAGGGCGCCCGCCTTTGCCGCGCCCACGGTCAGGTTCCCCGACGCCGTGTTCTCGGTCCGCTGCAGCTGGGCCGTGCCCACCCGCCCGGGGGGAGCCGCGGGGTTCTGGGCCGGTACCGCGTGTGCGCCGGAGAGCCGGTGCAGCGCCGACAGCAGCCGCTCCAGGCGGCCCGCGTACGCGTGCTCCTGCGCCAACGTGCCCGAGAGCCATGCCAGTTCGGGGCGCAGCGCGTCGGACCACTCGGGGTCGAGCAGGGGACGGAACGTGTGCAGGGTGCCGCTGATGCGGCGGGCCGAGCGGCGCAGGGCGCGCGCCGCTCCGGCCGCCTCCTCGGCGGTTCCCCCGGACGCGGAGCCACCGCTCTCGCGGTGCTGCCGCAGGGAGCGCAGGAACTCCGTGGCCTGCTCGCGCAGATAAGCCGCGACGACCTCGCCCGCGGAACCCTCCGCTCCCGTCGTCTCAAGGTGTTGCTGTGCCACGCCGGCGCCTCCGGGCGTCTATGAGCATCTCCTGTACGTTCCGCAGGGGCCGGCCCTCCGCGTCCTTGGCGTGCCGGACCCAGTTCCCGTCCGGTCCCAGATGCCAGGAGGCGGTGGTGTCGGACATGCCCGTCTCCAGGAGCCGGTTCAGGGCGCCGCGGTGAGCCGGGTCGGAGACCCTGACCAGGGCCTCGATGCGGCGGTCGAGGTTGCGGTGCATCATGTCCGCGCTGCCGAACCAGACCTCTGGCTCGCCGCCGTTGCCGAAGGCGAAGACCCGGGAGTGCTCCAGGAAGCGGCCGAGCACGGACCGTACGCGGATGTTCTCCGACAGGCCCGCGACGCCCGGTCGCACGGCGCAGATGCCGCGGACCCACACGTCGACGGGCACACCGGCCTGAGCCGCCCGGTACATCGCGTCGATGACGGCCTCGTCGACCATCGAGTTGACCTTGAAGCGGACGTAGGCGGGGCGGCCGGCGCGGTGGTGCAGGACCTCGTTGTCGATCCTCGAGATGAGGCCGTCGCGCAGGGACTTGGGGGCGACGAGGAGACGGCGGTACGTCTCGCGGCGCGAGTAGCCCGACAGCCGGTTGAAGAGGTCGGAGAGGTCGGCGCCCACCTGCGAGTCGGCGGTGAGCAGGCCCAGGTCCTCGTAGAGGCGGGCCGTCTTCGGGTGGTAGTTGCCCGTGCCGACGTGGCAGTAACGGCGCAGGGTGTCGCCCTCCTGGCGCACCACGAGCGACAGCTTGCAGTGCGTCTTGAGGCCGACGAGGCCGTACACGACATGGCAGCCGGCCTCTTCCAGCTTGCGCGCCCACTTGATGTTGGCCTGCTCGTCGAAGCGGGCCTTGATCTCGACGAGGACGAGGACCTGCTTGCCGGACTCCGCGGCGTCTATCAGCGCGTCGACGATCGGCGAGTCGCCCGAGGTCCGGTACAGCGTCTGCTTGATGGCGAGGACGTCCGGGTCGGAGGCGGCCTGCTCCAGGAACGCCTGCACGGACGTGGAGAACGAGTCGTACGGGTGGTGGAGCAGCACGTCCCGCTCGCGCAGGGCGGCGAAGATGTCGGGCGCGGACGAGGACTCGACCTCGGCCAGGTCGCGGTGGGTGCCCGCGATGAACTTGGGGTACTTCAGCTCGGGCCGGTCGAGGCCGGAGATGCCGAAGAGGCCCGTGAGGTCCAGGGGGCCCGGCAGCGGGTACACCTCGGACTCGCTGATCTTCAGCTCGCGCACGAGGAGGTCGAGGACGTACCGGTCGATGGTCTCCTCGACCTCGAGCCGCACCGGCGGCCCGAAGCGGCGCCGCATGAGCTCCTTCTCCAGCGCCTTGAGGAGGTTCTCCGCGTCGTCCTCCTCGACCTCCAGGTCCTCGTTCCGGGTCAGCCGGAACATGTGGTGCTCCAGGACCTCCATGCCGGGGAACAGCTCGCCCAGGTGCTTGGGCGCCGAGATGACGTCCTCGATGGGGACGTAGCGCTGCGGGGAGGCCTCCAGGAAGCGGGAGAGCAGCGGCGGCACCTTGACGCGCGCGAAGTGGCGGTGCCCGGAGACCGGGTTGCGCACGACGACGGCGAGGTTCAGGGACAGGCCGGAGATGTAGGGGAACGGGTGCGCCGGGTCCACGGCCAGTGGGGTGAGCACGGGGAAGATCTGCTGCTTGAACAGCGTGAAGAGCCGGGACTGCTCCTTGTCGGTGAGCTCCTCCCAGCGCACCAGGTGGATGCCCTCGTCGGCGAGCGCGGGAGCGACGTCCTCCTGGTAGCAGGCGGCGTGCCGGGCCATGAGCTCGCGCGAGCGGTTCCAGATCAGCTCGAGGACTTCGCGGGGCTGGAGCCCTGAGGCCGAACGGGTGGCGACGCCCGTCGCGATACGCCGCTTGAGTCCGGCCACGCGGACCATGAAGAACTCGTCCAGGTTGGACGCGAAGATCGCCAGGAAGTTCGCGCGCTCCAGGAGCGGGGTGTCGGGGTCCTCGGCCAGTTCGAGTACGCGCTCGTTGAACGCGAGCCAGCTGCGCTCCCGGTCGAGGAAACGGCCCTGGGGCAGCTCGGCGCTGTAGTCCTCGAACTCGTCGGGGTCGGCGTCGATGTCGGAGGTGAGCTCGGGGAGCTCGGGTTCGAAGTCACCGCCTGCGACCGTGTGCGGGCGGTGCGCGGCTATCGAGCCGACGGACGGCTGCGCTTGCCGGTCGGAGGCCTGGTCCTCGGCGTTCTGCTGGCTCATGGACCCATTCTTCCGCGCCCGGACCACGATGGGCGCGTCGGAGAGCGCGGGCGTGAGGCGGAGTCTCCCGTTCGGGGAGTGCTCCGCCGGGGCCCCGGCGGGGTCGGGCGCGGCGGGCTGCATTCTGTGAGGGTGGCAAGCCCGTCTGAATGGTTGGTTACGGCGACATGACGTGCGGGGCATGGCGGGGCGTCCCGCAGAGGTCTGCGGGGACGTCCCGGCCGTACGAAACGATCACGCCGGGCGGTACCGGGCGATCATGCCGTGCGGCGGCGCAACAGGGTGAAGGCCGCGGCCGCCACCAATGCCGTCAGGGCGAGGAGGATTCCCGTTTCGACGAGTTGGAGCTGCCAGAAGTGGGAGGCGGGCTGGAATTCGCGGTAGAAGCCCGTGATGTTGTGCTGGGCCAGGCAGCTCTTGTCACTGACGCACAGGGGGTCGGCGATGCGGGCGCCGCTCGCGGTGACCGCTCCCTCGTCGAGGAAGAGGCCGGTGAAGCCCCGGTAGCCCTGGTGGACGTCGCCCGTGACGGTGGAGGTGGTCCAGAGACGGCCGCGGATCTCGCCGAGAGCGGTGATCACGATGCCGGTGAGGGCGAGCGAGACGCAGGCCGAGGTGATCACGCGCCGGGAGATGAACGCCACCAGCGCGCCGAGTGCCAGGCCGAGCAGCGGGAGCGCGACGGCGGTCGTGCCGAGGGAGCCGTAGACGCCGTCGGTGAACCACTGGTTCTCGGGAAGGCCGCTCGCCCCCGAGGCGACCAGGCGGCGCAGCGCCACGAGGACGCTGGTGCCCACGACGAGGAACGCGGCGGGCGCGGCGAGCTTCGCCGCCAGCCAGCGGGCCGGGGAGACGGACTGCGTCCAGGCGAGGGCGGCCGTGCCGCGCTCCAGCTCGCGGCCGATGAGCGTCCCGCCCGCGAAGGCGGCGGCGATCGCGGGCACGATCGTGATCAGGCTCGTGGTGAGCCCGAGCAGGTTGGTGTATGTGCCCGCGCCCGGCCCCGTGGCGGTGCAGGCGTTCATGACGCCCGCGACGCACTTGCCGGCGATGTGCCACCCGGAGCCGCCCGGACCCAACAGCCACAGCAGCAGCGCCCCGGTCAGCGCGACGTACGCGGCCCACAGCCACAGGGCGAGCCGGTGCAGCCGCAGCACCGTCCAGGTCAGGCCGGTCGAGGGGGCGAGGACGGCGGCGCTCATGCGGCGGTCTCCTTCTTCGGCTGGTATCTGCGCAGGACGAGGAACGCGCCGACGACGGCGAGCGCGGTCAGGGCGAGCAGGATGCCCGTCTCCGTGAGCTGGCGGGGCCAGTAGTCGGGGGAGTGGAGGTAGGCGCGGGTGAAGCCGGTGATGTCGTGCCGGTCGAGGCACTTCTGGCTCAGATAGCAGCCGGGGTCGGGGACCTTGGCGCCCGAGGACGTGATCGCCTTGCTGTACACGGGCAGTTCGGGCTGGAGGCGTGAGAACGGCGAGTGCTGGAACGGCCAGTTGTTGCCGCGCATCGCGCCGGCCAGGAACTGCACGGCACCGGCGGCCACGAGGGCGGGCAGCGTGCGGCGCAGGACCAGCGCGGCCAGCACGCCGACGGCGAGGCCGAACAGGGCGGTCGCGACGGTGGCGGGGCCGATGGAGAAGGAGAACGAGCGGGGGCCGATGCCCGCGACCAGCAGATGGTTGTGCGCGTTCCATACGAGCCGGTACAGGACGACGATCAGGCCCGTGCCGACGGCGACGAACACCGCGGGCACGGCCAGTTTCGCGGTGAGCCAGCGGGCGGGGGACACCGACTGGGTCCAGGCCAGCCTGGCCGTCCCCAGCTCCAGTTCGCGTGCGATCAGCGGTCCGGCGGCGAACACGGCGATGGCGAGCGAGGCCAGGGAGATCAGCGTGCCGGGCTGGTAGAAGAGGGAGTCGAACGAGCCGCTGAACGGCAGGAACATGCCCATGCCGGCGAACGCGTTCTCCTGCGCCCCGCTGTAGCCGAACGTGTCGAACGCCTTCTGTGCCGCGTCCGCGCCCGGGCCCCACAGCCACAGCAGCAGGCCCGCCGTGATGGCGACGTAGGCGGTCCACACCCACAGCGCGGTGCGGTGCAGCCGCAGCACGGTCCATACGAGGCCGTCGGGGCCGGGCAGGCGGCGCCGGGCGTGGCTCTCGGCGGGACGTTCGAGGGTCGGGGTCGTGGAGGTCACGCCGTCACCGCCACGGCGGACGCGGCCGTGCCCGGGGTGATCAGGGCCGGGGCGCCGGGGTTGCGCAGATGGGCGAGGATCAGCTCCTCCATGGACGGCTCCTGCGCCTCCCAGGCGCTGTCGAGCGGTCCGTCACGTCGGATCAGGGCGGTCAGTCCCCGGCCGGCGGCGCGGGACTCGACCACGGTGTGCGGGGCGAGGTCGGCGGCCGTGCCGCGCCCGGTGACCAGGCTGTGCGCGGCCGTCAGGTCGTCGATACCGCCGCCGAGCCGGATGCGGCCGGCGCCCAGGAGCAGCAAGTGGTCGCAGGCGTCGGCCAGTTCGGCGACGATGTGCGACGACATCAGGACGGTGGTGCCGTGTTCGGCGGCGTCCGCCATCAGCGTGCCCATCAGCTCGTGGCGGGCCAGCGGGTCGAGGTCCGCCATCGGCTCGTCGAGGAGCATCAGCTGGGGGCGCTTGCCGAGCGCGAGGGCGAGCGCGACGCGGGTGCGCTGTCCGCCGGAGAGCGAGCGGACCCGGGCCGCGGGGTCGAGGTCGCCCTGCTCGACGATCCTGTCGGCGTACGCGGCGTCCCAGCGGCCGGGGTTCAGCTCGGCGCCCATGCGCAGGGTGTCCGCGATGGACAGCTGGGGGTAGAGCGGCTTGTCCTGCGAGAGGTAGGCGACACGGTCGCGGTGCACGCCGGGGGCGGCGCCGAGGACGGTGAGGTGTCCGGAGGTGGGACGCAGGAGCCCGGCCGCGATCGCGAGGAGGGTGGACTTCCCCGCCCCGTTGGGCCCGACCAGGGCGCTGATCCGCCCGGCGGGCAGCCGGAAGGAGCACACGTCGAGGGCGGCGTGGCCGTGGCGGCCGTAGCGCTTGCCGAGCCCTGTCGCCTCGATGGCGACGGCCGGGGTGGTGCTGGTGGAACTCACTGATCCCCCTTCGGGAAGTTTTCGTCCAGTACGGCGCCGAACAGGGCGGCCGCGTCCTCGCGGTCGAGGCCCGCGGCGCGGGCCCGCCGGGCCCAGTCCGCGAGTTCGGCCCGCAGCGGCGAGTCGGCCGGGGCCGCGCCGAGCGTCCTGCGAACGAAGGTGCCGAGACCTCTGCGGGCCTCGACCAGGCCCTCGCGCTCCAGTTCGCGGTACGCCTTGAGCACGGTGTTCGGGTTGATCGCGGTGGCTTCGACGACCTCGCGGGCCGTGGGCAGCTTGTCTCCGGGCTCCAGCAGTCCGAGGCGCAGGGCCTGCTGGGTCTGCTGGACGATCTGGAGATAGGTGGCGACGCCGCTGCGCCGGTCGATCCGGTACTCGACCACGTTCCTCAACACCACCCTTTCACTAATCAAGTAGTGAAAGGGTGGTGCAAGAGAGGGGCAGTGTCAAGTGACGACTGCCCCTCGGGTGCCTGCCGGCCGCTTTCCGCTCCTGCGGACTACGACTCCGTGCGGTACATCAGGTCCGTCTCGTGGGTGACGAAGCCGAGGCGCTCGTAGACCGTGACCGCCGGCTTGTTGTCGGCGTCCACGTAGAGCATCGCCGTGGGCATGCCCGACGCCTCCAGATGCCGCAGGCCCACCGCCGTGAGCGCCTTGCCGAGGCCGCCGCCCTGGTTGCCCGGCGCGACCCCGACGACGTACACCTCGCCGAGCTGTTCCTCGGCGTGGACCTTGGTCCAGTGGAAGCCGATGACCTCGCCGTCGCTCTCCCGGACGGCGAGGAAGAAGCCGGCCGGGTCGAACCACGGCTCGGCCTTGCGGTCGTCCAGGTCGCGCTGGTTCAGCGAGCCCTGCTCGGGGTGGTGGGCGAACGCCGCCGCGTTCACCGCGAGCCAGGCCGCGTCGTCCTCGCCGGGCACGAAGGTGCGGATGACGACGCCCGCGGGCAGCACCGGCTCGGCGAGCGCGGGGCCCTCGGCCAACGGGCGCCGCATCTGCCGCAGTTCGCGGAACAGGGTCAGGCCGAGGACCTGCGCGAGGTGCCGGGCCGCCGAGTGGCCGCCGTGCGCCCAGACCCGCAGCCGCTTGCCGGACGCGCCGAGCAGCGCCGAGCCGAGCGCCCGCCCGTGCCCGTGCCCGCGGTGAGCGGGGTGCACGACGAGCTCGGCGGCCGGCGCCTCGATCGGGTCGGTGTCCTCCAGCTGGCCGTACCCGATCAGCTTGCCGTCGATGGTCAGCAGGAAGTGGCGCACGCCCTCCCTGGGGCCGCCGCGCAGCTGCAGCCTGCCCTGCTCCGACACCGCCTGCTGCCCGTCGGCACGGGCGGCGTCCGAGAGGATCTCCAGGACGGCTTCCGCCTGGTCGGGAGTGAGGGCGGTGAGCGTCTCGATCTGGCGGTCGGGGGCGGTGGGCATGGCATCGCTGGTCATGGACAAGAGGGTACGGCGACAGGCCCGCGCCGGGCTTCCTGCCAGGTGATGGCAATCAGCTCGTAACCGGCAAACACCTGTCGTGCTACGCGCGTTGACCTTAGGCTGCCGACTTGGTCACGACACACCGCCGGCACCTCCGTCGCACAGCACCCACACAGGGGGACGTACCCATGACTCCGCTGACACCGCACAGGACCAGACGCCGCGCCGCATCGCGGATACTCGCCGCGGCGGCCGGGTTCGCCACCGTCGGCGCGCTCGTCGCGGCGCTGCCCGCGAACGCCACGCAGGACCGGCACCACGGGGGCAAGGGCGGCCGCACGGTCGACGTGCAGCTGCTCTCCTTCAACGACTTCCACGGCAACCTGGAGCCGCCGGCCGGCTCGTCGGGCCAGGTCACGGAGAACCTGCCGGACGGCACCACGAGGAAGGTCGACGCGGGCGGCGTCGAGTACCTCGCCACGTCCCTGCGGACCGCCAGGAAGAACCACCCGTACAGCGTCACCGCCGCGGCCGGCGACCTGATCGGGGCCAGCCCGCTGCTGTCGGGACTCTTCCACGACGAGCCCACCGTCGAGGCGATGAACAAGCTCGACCTGGACGTCACGAGCGTCGGCAACCACGAGTTCGACGAGGGCGCCACGGAGCTGGCGCGCATGCAGAACGGCGGCTGCCACCCCAAGGACGGCTGTTTCGAGGACGGCAAGAAGTTCAAGGGCGCCGACTACCCCTACCTCGCCGCTAATGTGACGAACGAGAAGACCGGCAAGCCGATCCTCGCCCCCTACTGGGTGTGGAAGCACAACGGCGTCAAGATCGGGTTCATCGGCGTGACCCTTGAGGGCACCCCCGACATCGTCTCCGCGGAGGGCGTCAAGGGCCTGAAGTTCCACGACGAGATCGAGACCGTCAACAAGTACGCCAAGATCCTCGACCGGCAGGGCGTGAAGTCGATCGTCACGCTCATCCACGAGGGCGGCGTGCCGGCCTCCGGCTCGTACAACTACGACTGCGACTCCCCGAGCGGCGGCGCCGGCATCTCGGGCCCGATCGTCGACATCGCCAAGGGCATCTCGCCGAAGGTCGACGCCCTGGTCACCGGGCACACGCACAACGCGTACGTCTGCACGATCCCGGACCCGTCCGGCAAGCCCCGCATGGTCACTTCGGCGTCCTCGTACGGGAAGCTCTACACGGACACGACGCTGACGTACGACCGTCGCACCAAGGACATCGTGCGTACGTCGGTGAAGTCGGCCAACCACGTGGTGAGCCGCACGCAGCCGAAGGCCGCGGACATGACCGCGCTCATCGGCCGCTGGAACAAGCTCGCCGCGCCCGTCGCCAACCAGCCCGTCGGGTACATCTCGGCGGACATCCCGGGCCGCGGCGCCGCTTCGCCGGAGGAGCCGCTCGGTGATCTGATCGCGGACGCCCAGCTCGCGCACGCCAAGACCCTCGACCCGAAGACCTCGCTGGCCCTGATGAACCCCGGCGGCGTGCGCTCCGACCTCGTGTACAAGGCGAGCGGCAGTGAGGGCGACGGCGTCGTCACCTACGGCGAGGGCTTCACCGTGCAGCCCTTCAGCAACACCGTGAACCTGGCCGACCTGACCGGCGCGCAGGTCATCGCCGCGCTCCAGCAGCAGGTCAGCGGTTCCAACGAGGCCTCGCCGAAGATCCTCCAGCCGTCGGCGGGCCTGACGTACACGCTCGACATGACGAAGACGGGTGCGGCCCGGGTCCTCGTCGACTCCATCAAGCTGAACGGCGCCGCGATCGACCCGGCGGCGACGTACCGCGTCGCGATGAACTCGTTCCTCGCGGGCGGCGGCGACGGCTTCGCGGCGCTCGGCCAGGGCAAGAACCCGCTGGTCGGCAGCGACGACCTGAAGGCGTTCAACGACTACCTGACGGCCAACTCGTCGGCCGCGTCACCGATCGCGCCCCCGAAGGCGGACCGGATCACGATCGTGAAGTGACGTATCGCACGGCCGGGTTGGGGATCTAAACCGTCCCTTACTGGGAGTAATGCTTAGCGGTGGGGTCGGGACGTGTGGTGAAATCTCACGATGCGTTCCCCCCACCGCATAGCCACGTTCACGTCCGAGTCCGCCGAACTGTCTGATGTACGCACGGAGGAATCCGTTCCATCGGGCACCGTGCCGCACAACCCGTACGACGAGCTGGGCGCCCTCGCGGACCATCCGCTCGACGAGTTCCTGCACGAGGAAGACCCCGAGGCGGGGCCGGACGACCAGCCCTGGTCCAGGCCCAACCACCGTCGCGGCAGCCGCCGCCGCAACCGGTTCGCCGGGCTGCCGCTCGCCACGAAGGCCGTCGTCGGGATCCTCGTCCTCGCCGCCTTCGTCACCCTCGCCGACCGCTGGGCCCTCCTCTACGCCGAGCACCGCGCCGCGGACCGGCTCAAGGACCAGCTGCACCTGAGCGCCGCGCCCGAGGTCGACATCGAGGGCTTCCCGTTCCTCACTCAGCTCGCCGACCGGCGCCTGGACGAGGTGAGGGTCACCGTCCCCGACGTCGCCGCGAGCCGCGTCTCCCTCGCCAAGGTCTCCGCGACCATCCGCGACGTACGCATCGACGGCGACGGGCCCACCGATGTGCGCGGCGCCCGCATCGGCGGCATGACCGGCGAGGTCCTGCTCACCTTCGACGACCTGAACCGTGAACTCGGCGCCTCCCAGGTCACGTTCAGCGGACAGGGCCGCGACCGGGTCCTCGCGCGCGGCACACTGCCCGTCGCGGGACACGACCTGAAGGTGCGCGCCGACGCCACGATCCGGCGCATCGGCGACACCGGCATCGCCACCGACATCGGCGGCATGCGCCTCGACATCGGCGACCTCGCCACGTACCGGCCCGGCACGCGTCCCTCCGAAGGACTGCACCTCAGCCGCCGCTCCGTGGCGCGCCTCGCGACCGAGACCGCGAAGGCGAAGGCGCTGCTGTCCGTGCCGTCCCTCGTGCGCCGGCTCGGCGTGCCCGACTCGGCCGTGCGCGCGGCGCTGCGCAGCGACCGGCGCCTGAGCGAACTCACCGGATCGCCGCGCTTCGTGCACCAGCTGATGTCCCTGAACCTGGTCGACCTCGCGCTCGCGCACCCGGCGCTCCTGAAGAAGTTCGGCCTCGACCCGGCGCTGCTCCAGGGCCTCACCCGGCTCACCCGCCCCGAACTCGCCGACCGCCTCTCGCTGGCGTTCCGGCTGCCGAAACTGCCGGGCGCGGGCACGGGCGAGGTCCGGCTGAGTGACGTGCGGGTCGAGAAGGACGGGATCCGGGTCGGCCTGACGGGGGAGGGCCTCGGCTTCGGGCGGTAGGTCGCCCTAGGCCCCTTCGGGGACCTCCGGCGGGGGCGTGGGCGCGCCCGGCAGCTGCACCGTCGCGACCGTGCCGCCGCCCTCCGCGGCCCCGAGCTCGACGGTCCCGCCGTAGTTCTCCACCGTGCGGGCCACGATCGACAGGCCGAGGCCCGACCCCGGCAGCGCCCGCGCCGTCGGCGAACGCCAGAACCGGTCGAAGACGTACGGGAGTTCATCGGCCGGGATGCCGGGACCGTGATCGCGCACGGTCAGCCGGCCGCGCATGAGGTGGACCTCGAGGGTTCCTTCCGGCGGGCTGAACTTGACGGCGTTGTCGAGCAGATTGACGATCGCGCGCTCCAGGGCGGCGGGCTCGGCCCGCACGTACCAGGGGGCGAGCCCGGACGTGATGGTCAGCTCGGGTCCGCGCAGCCGGGCCCGCTCGATCGCGGTGCGGACCGTGTCGTGCAGCGAGACGACCTTGAGCGGGCCGTCCCCGCCGGCCAGCCCCGTACGTGACAGCTCCTGCAAGTCCCCGATGAGCGCGGCCAGTTCGGTCATCTGGGCCTTGAGCGAGGCCATCAGCGCCTTGCGGTCGTCCGGCGGGATCGCCCGGCCCGTCTCGTCGCTGCGGGTGAGCAGCTCGATGTTGGTGCGCATCGAGGTGAGGGGCGTACGCAGCTCGTGCCCGGCGTCGGCGATGAGCTGCTGCTGGAGGTCACGCGACGAGGCGAGCGAGGCGGTCATGGAGTTGAAGGACGCGGACAGCCGCGCGATCTCGTCGTCGCCCTCCACGGGGATGCGGACGGTGAGGTCTTCGGTACGGGCCACGTGCTCGACGGTGTCGGTGAGTTCGTCGACGGGGCGCAGCCCTGTGCGGGCCACCCAGAGGCCGGCGGCGCCTGCGCCGACTACTCCGATTCCGGAGACCAGGAGAAGCACCCAGGCGAGTGTGGTCAGGGGCTTGGTGACCTCGCTGGTGGGGGTGGCGAGGGAGACGGCCACGTCTGGGACCCGGTTGTTGTCGCCGGCCACAACGGGGAGCGTCAGGACGCGCATCGGTTCGCCGGCCTTGTCCGCTGTGGTGTGCAGCGCGTCGTCGCTCGTGCCTCGCGCGACGGCGAGGTCAATCGCCTGCACCGGGATCTGCGCCGCGTCCGGCGTGGTGCACACCCGGCCGTTGGTGTAGATGACCTGCACGGTCGGGCCCTGGAAGTGGATGAGCCCGGGGACGCGCTGGTTGCAGTTGTTGGCGATGAAGTTGACCTGCTCGCTGCTCACTGAACGGCTCTGGCTGCGCAGGGTGCTGTCCAGCTGGCCGTAGAGCTGACCCTTCACGATGAACCAGCACGTCGTCGCCACCGCCACCGCCGCGACCGCGACCGCCGTCGCGACCAGCAGGGCGAGCCGCGACCGCAGCGGCAGGGCGCGGAACCGCCGCACGAGCCCGATCACTCGCTACCCCCGGCCCGCAGCACATACCCCACACCCCGCACCGTATGAACCAGCCTCGGCTCGCCGCCCGCCTCCGTCTTCCGCCGCAGATACATCACATACACGTCCAGGGAGTTGGAGCTGGGCTCGAAGTCGAAGCCCCACACCGCCTTGAGGATCTGCTCGCGGGTGAGGACCTGACGTGGGTGGGCCAGGAACATCTCCAGGAGCGTGAACTCCGTGCGGGTCAGTTCGACGGTGCGCGCGCCGCGCGTGACCTCGCGGGTCGCGAGGTCCATCCGCAGGTCCGCGAAGGACAGGACGTCACCCGCGTCGTCCGCCGGGCCCGCCGCGGAGGCGTAGGCGCTGCGCCGCAGCAGAGCCCGTACCCGCGCGAACAGTTCGTCCAGTTCGAAGGGCTTGACCAGGTAGTCGTCGGCGCCCGCGTCGAGCCCGGTCACGCGGTCACCGACGGTGTCGCGGGCCGTGAGCATGAGGATCGGGGTGCGGGAACCGCCCGCCCGCAGCCGCCGGGCGGCCGTGAGGCCGTCCATGCGCGGCATCTGGATGTCGAGGACGACCAGGTCGGGCTGGTACACGGCCGCCTTTTCCAGCGCGTCCGCGCCGTCGACCGCGACCTCCGTGCCGTACCCCTCGAAGGCGAGGCTGCGCCGCAGCGCCTCGCGGACGGCGGGTTCGTCGTCGACGATGAGAATGCGCTGGGGTTCGCGGTCGCCTTCGGCGGGGCTCATGGGCGGGATTCCTCGGGGGTGCGGACGGTGGTGGGGGGCGGTATCAGCCTCGCACGGTGGCGCTGCGGGTGGGCGCGGCGCGGCGGTGCGCGGCCGGGGTCAGCTGCCGGAGGCGCCCCCGCTGCGCAGCGAGTCGAGGTCGGCCTTGACGGTGTTGACGGGGATGGCGAAGCCGAGTCCGACGCTGCCCGCGCTCGACGATCCCGACCCGCTGTCCGAACTGGCCGAGTACATCGCGGAGTTGATGCCGATGATGTTGCCGTTCATGTCGATGAGGGCACCGCCGGAGTTGCCGGGGTTGAGGGACGCGTCGGTCTGGATGGCCTTGTACGTCGTCTTGGACGAGCCCGTGTCGCCGTTGAACTGCTGCCCGCCGAACTCGAACGGCCACCGGCCTTCGCTGCCGCCGTCCTGTTGCTGCTGCTGTTCCTCGTCCGTGGAGACGGTGACGTCGCGGTCGAGCGCCGAGACGATGCCGCTGGTGACGGTGCCGGTCAGGCCCTCGGGGGAGCCGATGGCGACGACCTCGTCGCCGACCTTGACGTTGTCGGAGTCGCCGAGGGACGCGGTCTTGAGGCCGGACGCGTTCTTCAGCTTGATGAGGGCGAGGTCCTTCTTGGCGTCGGTGCCGACGACCTCGGCGGTGTAGGTCTTGCCGTCGCTCGTCCGCACCTTGACCGTCGAGGCGCCGGAGACGACGTGGTTGTTGGTGACGATCTCGCCGTCGCTCGTGATGACGACGCCGGAGCCGGTGGAGCTGCCCGCGTTCGAGGTGGCGCTGATCTCCACGATGGCGGGGCTGACGGCCTCGGCGACACCGGAGACGGTGCCCTTCCGGCTGGTGGGCACGACGCTCGTGCCGGCGGAGGCGGACGTGGACTGCTTGCCGGTCAGCTCCTGGAAGGCGTAGGCGGTGCCGCCGCCGACGGCCGCGGCGGCGATGGCGACCGCGGCGAGCAGCCCGAGCGGACCCCTGACCCGACGCCGGCGCGCGGGCGCGGGCGGCGCGGGGGAGCCCTCCGGCGTGGGGGCGGGCCACATCGCCGAACCCGGGGCGGCGTTCACCGGCTGCGGCGGGTCGTACGCGGGCGGGGGCGGAAAGGCGCCGCCCGCCTCGGGGGTCCCCGGATACGAGGACTGCGAGTGCTGCTGCTGGCCCTGGGGGTACTCGCCGCTTCGGCGGAAGCTCTCGGTCATGGCAGCAAGCCTGAACCGCGTTCATGAGAGCCACCTGAGCGTGCCCTGAGAGTCCCGCGAGAACCCTGTTTGCCCGAAATAAAGTCGCCGCCGGAAAACGGCGGGTTGACTGAGGGTGAGGTGCGGGAGGGCGCCGGAACAACTCTCACCTGCCTGCTGTGAAGGCCGTGTGTCGAGGGGCCCGCGGGATCTACGATCCCTGCGCCGGAGGGGGGTCTGCGGTGGTGCCTGGGTCCGAGCCTGAATCCGATGTCTTGTCCGCTCGGTGTCCGGTACCTGCCGTGGTGCGCGCCGTATGCCTCTTCTCGGGCCCTGAAGCCACTCTTCACACCAGGAGCCCTGAGTGATACCTGCCCTGCGCGACCGCTGGAGACGCCCCGTCACGGCGCTGTCCACGGCCGCTCTCGCGCTGGCGCTGAGCTGCGCCGGCGCCCTCGTGGCGCACCCCGCCACCGCGGCCGACGATCCGCCCGGACTGCCCGACGCGAGCATCGCCCGCACCGCGAATCCGGCCCCTTCCGCCTCCGACGCCGAACTGCGCAAGCGGGTCGTCGAGGCCGCTAAGACCCGGGCGACCCCGGAGACGAAGCCCAAGAAGACGCCGTTCATCATCGGCGGCACCGAGACGTCGATCTCCTCCGCGCCGTGGATGGTCCAGCTCTCGTACTACGACCCCGCGTCCGGCGACGGCTACTTCTGCGGCGGCACCCTCGTCGCCCCGAACAAGGTCCTCACCGCGGCCCACTGCGTCGCCGGTCTGGACTGGGTGGACAACGGCGCGGTCGTGGCCGGCGCCACCGGCCTGCTCGACAGCGCCAACGGCACCGTCGCGGGCGTCTGGCGCCAGTGGAACCACCCGCGGTACAACGACGCGACCATCCAGAACGACATCGCGGTCCTCACCCTGGACCGTCCGCTGGAGGACCAGTGGACGAAGCTGGTCCAGAGCAACGACACCGCGTCCTACAAGCCCGGCACCTCCGCCACCGTCTACGGCTGGGGCCTGACCTCGGGCGCGCAGGACGCCGACCTGTCGGCGACCCTGCGCAAGGTGACCCTGCCGCTGGTCTCCGACTCCACCTGCAACACCGCGATGCAGTCCGTCCTCGGCGAGGACGACTTCGTCGAGGGCTCGATGTTCTGCGCGGGCACCCCGGCGACGGGCACCGACGAGGGCACCAAGAGCACCTGCAGCGGTGACTCCGGCGGTCCGGTGGTCGTCGGCGGCCGCGTCGTCGGCGTCGTCTCGTGGGGCGTCTCCGGCTGCACCGCGAAGGGCGCCTACCCCGTCTTCACCAAGGTGTCCTCGTACGTCTGGGCGGCCCAGCCGCGCATCGACGACACGGACCTGAGCTTCGACGGCCGGGCCGACCTGCTGGCGCGCACCCCCTCCGGGGGCCTGTTCGAGCAGGACAGCAAGGGCACGTCGCTCGCCTCGCGCGCCTACCAGAGCGCCGGCTGGCAGACCGCGAGCTGGGCCCTCCAGGCCGACCTGGACCGGGACTTCTTCCAGGACCTGATCATGCGCGACAGCACCGACGGCAAGCTGTACCGCAGCTACTACAACCACGCGTCGGACGCCTTCGAGTGGATGCAGATCACCTCGGTGTGGGGCGGCTACAAGTCGTACGCCATCCCCGGCGACATGACCGGTGACTCCCGCCCCGACCTGGTGGCGGTGGACGCCGACGGCTCGACGTACCTCTACCCGGGCAAGGGCAACGGCGAGTTCTACGGCAAGGTCAAGGTCGTCGACAAGGCCTGGAAGGGCGTCAAGATCTTCGGTCACGGAGACCTGACCGGCGACGGCAAGGCCGACCTCCTGGTCCGCAACAGCTCCGGCGTCCTGTACCTCTACCGGGGCACGCAGGTCGAGAAGACCCCGTTCGCCGCGCGCATCCAGGCGCGTACGGGCTGGAACTTCACCTCGTACGTGACGAGCGGCGACGTGACCGGCGACGGCATCGCCGACGTCATGGCCCGCGACTCGGGCGGCACGCTCTGGCTCTACCCGGGCACCAACAAGGCGTCCGCCGACGTCTTCGGCGCCCGCAAGAGCCTGGGCACGGGGTTCAACCAGTACAACCTGATGTTCTGAGCGACCCGGAACACAGCACGCGCGCCGGTCCGGTGTTCCGGGCCGGCGCGCGTGCTGTGCGAGGTCAGGGGCAGCCGCAGGACTGGCGGACGACCAGCCGCGAGGGGAACACCTTCAGGCGCTCGCGCCGGGAACCGGCGACGCGCAGCGAGTCGTCGAGGACGAGGTCGACGGCGGACCGCGCCATCGCCGAGCGGTCGGACGCGACCGTCGTCAGCGGCGGATCCGTCAGACCCGCCTCCTTCACGTCGTCGAACCCGGCGACGGCCAGCTCGCCCGGCACCTCGATCCGCAGCTCGCGCGCGGCCCGCAGGATGCCGAAGGCCTGGTCGTCCGTGGAGCAGAAGATCGCCGGCGGCCGCTGGGGCCCGGCGAGCAGCTCGAGTCCGATCTTGTACGCGTCGTAGCGGTTGTACGGCGCCTCGAACAGCCGTCCCTCGGTGGAGAGTCCCGCCTCGTGCATGGCCCGGCGCCAGCCCTCGACGTGGTCGGAGACCGGGTCGCCGACGGACGGCGTCTCGGCGGTGCCGCCGACACAGGCGACGTACGGGTGACCGTGCTCGAGCAGATGGCGGGTGGCGAGCTGGGCGCCGCCGATGTCGTCGATGACGACGGCGACGTCGTCGATCGCCTCGGGGCGCTCGTGCAGCAGGACCACGCGCGCGTCCCACGCCTCGATCTCGGCCGCGGCCCGATCGTTCAGGCCGTGGCTGACGAGGATGAGGCCGGAGACCCGCATGCCGAGGAAGGCGCGCAGATAGTGGACCTCGCGCTCCTCGACGTAGTCGGAGTTGCCGACGAGGACCATCTTTCCGCGCTCGGACGCCGCCTGTTCGACGGCGTGCGCCATCTCCGCGAAGAACGGCTGGCGTGCGTCCGGCACGATCATGCCTATGAGGTCGGTCCGCCGCGACGCCATGGCCTGGGCGACCCGGTCGGGCCGGTACCCCAGTTCCTTGATCGCGGCGAGTACACGCTCGCGCGTGGCCGGGGCAACCGGCCTAGGTCCGTTGTTGATGACGTAGCTCACGACCGCGGTCGAAGTACCCGCCAGTCGCGCCACATCATCCCGAGTCACCTTGGCCACGCGCGGAGTCTACGCGGATGGACCTACCGCTGGGCAGGGCGTCCGGCGGCGGCCTGATGAGCGCCCGCCCGGGGCTGCTCGGCCGGCTCCCGCACGGCACGGGAATCCGCCGCGGAGTCCGTGGTGTCGGCGTGTGCCGTGTGCTCCGCCGGTGCCGCGTGCTCCGCGTGGTCCGGCCTCGGAGTCGCCGCCTTGGCCTTCGCCCCGTCCGCCGCCCGCTCGACCTTCTCCGGCGTCACGAAGCGGTAGCCGACGTTGCGCACGGTGCCGATCAGCGACTCGTGCTCGGGCCCGAGCTTCGCGCGCAGGCGCCGCACGTGGACGTCCACGGTGCGGGTGCCGCCGAAGTAGTCGTAGCCCCACACCTCCTGGAGCAGCTGGGCGCGCGTGAAGACGCGGCCCGGATGCTGCGCGAGGTACTTGAGGAGCTCGAACTCCTTGAAGGTCAGGTCGAGGACCCGCCCCTTCAGCTTCGCGCTGTAGGTGGCCTCGTCGACCGACAGGTCGCCGTTGCGGATCTCCATGGGGGAGTCGTCGGTGACGATCTGCTGGCGGCCCATCGCGAGGCGCAGCCGCGCCTCGACCTCGGCCGGTCCCGCCGTGTCGAGAAGTACGTCGTCGATACCCCAGTCGGCGGTGACGGCCGTGAGGCCGCCCTCCGTCACGACGAGGACCAGCGGACAGCCGGGCCCTGTGGAGCGGAGAAGCTGGCACAGGCTGCGTACCTGCGGGAGGTCGCGGCGCCCGTCGATGAGGATGACGTCGGCACCGGGGGTGTCGACGAGAGCCGGGCCCTCGGCGGGGGCGACCCGCACGTTGTGCAGCAGCAGGCCGAGAGCGGGGAGCACCTCCGTCGACGGCTGAAGGGCATTCGTGAGGAGCAGCAATGAACTCATCGCGGCCCACCTGCCTGGGTCGTCCTACGGTCGTGCACGGTTCGCTCGCCCATAACGTCGGTTCCTCCTCGGTCCCTGCGAGGACGTTTACGGCACTGCTTCGTACTGCTTGTTCGTGGTGCTTCGGGCCCCGCGCCCCGGGGCCCTGTGCGCCTCGCGGCCGGCGTTCGTATACAACGCGGTCCGAAAGCACAAAAGGACCCGGGGGCTTCGCTGCCCGGATCCTCTGCCTAGGAGAATAGCCCACATGAGTTCCGGTCCGGCAGGTCAAGACGCACGATCTTCTGTGCAGCCGATCACTGCCCGCTCACGGCGTGTGATGCTGCGCACTCGGGACGGGGTTCCGATCGAGGCCACCCACGACCCTGGGCCGGGCCCCGCCGGCGGCCCGGTGATCGTGGTCGCGCACGGGTTCACGGGCGATCTGGAACGGCCGCACGTCCGGCGTGCGGCGGGGGTGTTCGCGCAGCGTGCCGCCGTGGTCACGTTCTCGTTCCGCGGGCACGGGCGGTCGGGCGGGCGGTCCACCGTCGGCGACCGGGAGGTACTCGACCTGGTGGCCGCAGTGGAGTGGGCGAGGTCACTCGGGCACGGACAAGTGGTGACCGTCGGCTTCTCGATGGGCGGTTCCGTCGTCCTGCGGCACGCCGCGTTGCACAGGGGGCGCACGGAAGCGCGCTCCGACGCCGTGGTCGCGGTGAGTGCCCCGGCCCGCTGGTACTACCGCGGGACCGCGCCTATGCGGCGGCTGCACTGGCTGGTGACGCGGCCCGCCGGACGGATCGTGGGCCGTGTCGGACTCCGCACCCGCATTCACCCGCACGAGTGGGACCCCGTGCCGCTCTCGCCGGTCGAGTCCGTTCCGCTGATCGCGCCGACGCCGCTCCTGATCGTGCACGGCGACCGGGATCCGTACTTCCCCCTCGACCACCCGCGGATGCTCGCCGCGGCCGCGTCCGGCGGGGCCGAGCTGTGGCTGGAACCGGGCATGGGGCACGCCGAGCACGCGGCGGACGACGGGCTCCTCGCGCGGATCGGCGACTGGGCCACGGCATCATGGACGACGGCAACCGCCGAATAGACCGCATGGACAGACCGCATGGGAGGAACGCCGCACATGGCCAACGGGACCATCCGCTACTGGGCCGCGGCCAAGGCGGCCGCCGGTGTCGCCGAGGAGCCGTACGAGGCCGAGACGCTGGCCGACGCGCTGGAGAGCGCGCGTGCGCGACACCCCGGAGACCTGGTGCGCGTCCTGCAGCGTTCCTCGTTCCTGATCGACGGCGATCCCGTCGGCAAGCGCGGGCATGAGACGGTACGGCTTGCCGAGGGCGGCACGGTCGAGGTGCTCCCGCCGTTCGCAGGAGGGTGACCGCGATGAGTAACGAGCCGTACGAAGACGAGTACGGGCAGCAGCAGCCGCCCCAGCAGACCCAGCAGTGGCAGGGCCAGACCTGGGACACCCAGGTCCAGTCGACGTACCCGCAACCCCAGGGATTCGAGCCCGGCCAGACCCCGTACGGGCAGGGCCCGGTGAACCAGACCGGCGGCGACCAGCAGGCGTACGGAGAGCAGCAGGCGTACGGCGGTGACCAGCAGGGTTACGGCTACGGGCAGGTGCCGTACGGGCAGGGGCCGGCGGTGCAGACGCCGGGCGGGCAGACCACGCCGCCGCCCGCGCATGCCGCGTACGGCGAACCTGCCGCGTACGGGCAGGCCCCCCACACCCCCGGTGTCGACCAGCAGACGCAGGTCTTCGGGACGGTGGCGGCGGCCCAGCCGCTGCCCGTCGCCGAGCCGGAGGGCGCCGCTTACGGGCCCGCCACCGTCACCGGCAACCCCCGTGTCACCGACGCGCAGCGCGCCCGTGCCGAGGGGCGGTCGCCGATCATGGAGCCGGGGATGCAGCCCGCCGCGCTGACCGCGCTGCTCGGGCTGCTCCTCGCGGGCGGCGCCGCGGTGGGCCAGTACGCGCTGCTCGTCCCGCTCGTGCTGCTCCAGGCCGTCACGGCCGCCGGCTGGTTCCGGCTCAACGGCATGTGGCCGGCCCGGCAGGGCATCGCGCTCGCCTTCGCGGGCGGCCTCGCCGCCGACGCCGCGCTGCTCGTCACCGGCCGGCAGAACGCGCCCGCCGCGATCCTCGGCACCCTCGGTGTCTGGGTCCTGCTCACCCTCGTCCTCCAGCTCCGCAGCCACGCGGCACCGGACGAGCGCATGTACGGCCTGATGGCGACGGTCGCCTCGGCGGCGCTGGCCATCGTCGCGACCGGACACCTGGCGGCCGACCCGGACGCCGTGACCGTCGGCGCCGTGGCCGTCGCCGTCGCCGTCCTCGCACGGGCGCTCCCGCTGCCCACGCCCGCCTCCGTGGTCGTCGCGCTGCTCGCCGCCGCGGGTGCCGGAATCGCGGCCGGCGGTATGACGGACATGGGGTCCAAGGGCGCGCTCCTCGGCCTCGGCGCCGGTGTCTGCGCGCTGATCGGCCACCGCGTCGCGAGTTACGACTATCCGTCCCGCTTCGTGCACATGACGGCGGGCGTGGCCCTGCCGCTCGCCGCCGCGGCCCCGGCCGTCTACCTGCTCGGGCGGGTCGTGGGCTGAACGTCCGGCGGGCGTACGGCCTGTCACAGCTGATCGACAAGAATCGGGCCGGGCCCCCTTTGCGGGGCCCGGCCCGTACTCTCGCGATCAGGAACTGTCGTCCAGGTAGGGGGAAAAACCGGGCCATGCGTGCTCTGCGGATACTTCTGATCGTCGTTGTGATCCTGGGTGGCCTGTTCGTCATCGCCGACCGGGTCGCGGTGAACTACGCGGAGGGCGAGGCGGCCGACCGCGTGCGCGCCGGCGAGGGCCTGGCCGAGAACCCCGATGTGTCGATCAAGGGCTTCCCCTTCCTGACCCAGGTCGCGGGCGGCACGCTGGACGACGTGGAGATCGGCATCAAGGACTACGACGCGAAGAGCGGCGGCGAGTCGATCCGGATCGCCGATCTGAACGCCGAGATGCACGGCGTGGAGTTCAACAGCAGCTTCAGCTCCGCCACCGCCGACTCGGCCACCGGTACCGCCCGCATCTCCTACGCCGAGCTGCTCAAGGCCGTCAGGAAGCAGGACGCCGCCCAGGTCGCCCCGGGCGTGACGGCGCAGATCGAAGGCCTCTCCTACGGCGGCGGCGACAAGGTCAAGGTCACGGTCACCGTGCACACGCCGTTGGGCACCCTGCACCCCACCGTCCTCAGCTCGATCAAGGTCACCGACGGCAAGGTCTCGGCGCGTGCCGACAGCCTGCCCAAGGCCGGCGCGCTCGACCTGGCCGAGGGCCGGATCCGCGCCGTCACCGACTTCCGGCAGGCGATCGACGATCTGCCGGCCGGGATCAAGCTGGACCGGGTCGAGGCGGTCAAGGACGGCGTCGAGATCTCGGTGAAGGGTTCGAAACTAGACCTCGTCGGGTAGGCCCCGGGAAACGGCGCGTCCGCACTGCGAGACGGCGCCGTCCGCACAGCAGTGATCGGCGGAGCCGCAGCGGCCCCGGAGCCTGAGGAAAGAGGCCCCGGGGCCGCACTCGTCTCGCATCGCGGACGATCGTGTCTCACGATGCGACACGCCGGTGACACGGCCGCCTGTGCCTACCTACGATCGGTGGCATGAAGCGACAGGCGGATCTCACGAAGCGGCGGGCAGTAGACCTGTGCCGCGTCGCCGCCATGCTCTGTCGCACCGCCTGAGCGGGACGGCAACTCCCGCTTCCCCAGGCCCCTTTGAGGCCTCCCCCCGCGCGCGCCGAATGCCGTCCCTGTCCGCATACAGGGACCGTGCCCGCACCGCACCCGCACTCCCGCACCCCGCCGTAACTGCCCCGGAGGAGAAAAAATGAGCCGCAGCGACGTCCTGGTAGACGCCGACTGGGTCGAGGCGAACCTCGACAACCCGAAGGTCGTCATCGTCGAGGTCGACGAGGACGCTTCGGCGTACGACAAGAACCACATCAAGAACGCCGTCAAGGTCGACTGGCAGCAGGACCTCCAGGACCCGGTCCGCCGCGACTTCATCGACCAGGCCGGCTTCGAGAAGCTCCTGTCCGCGCGCGGCATCGCCAACGACGACACGGTCGTCCTCTACGGCGGCAACAACAACTGGTTCGCGTCCTACGCCTACTGGTACTTCAAGCTCTACGGCCACGGCAGCGTCAAGCTCCTCGACGGCGGCCGCAAGAAGTGGGAGCTCGACTCGCGCGACCTCGTCGCCGAGATCGTCCAGCGCCCCGCCACCGAGTACAAGGCCAAGGCCCAGGACACCTCGATCCGCGCCTTCCGTGACGACGTCATCGCCTCGATCGGCAGCCTGAACCTCGTCGACGTGCGCTCCCCCGACGAGTTCTCCGGCAAGCTCCTCGCGCCGGCGCACCTCCCGCAGGAGCAGTCGCAGCGTCCGGGCCACGTCCCGTCCGCGCGCAACATCCCGTGGTCGAAGAACGCCAACGACGACGGCACGTTCAAGTCGGACGACGAGCTCAAGGCCCTCTACGAGGACGAGCAGGTCGACCTGGCCAAGGACACCATCGCGTACTGCCGCATCGGTGAGCGCTCGGCCCTGACGTGGTTCGTCCTGCACGAGCTGCTCGGCCAGGCCAACGTCAAGAACTACGACGGCTCGTGGACCGAGTACGGCTCCCTCGTCGGTGTGCCGATCGAGCTCGGCGCCAACAAGTAACCCTCCCGGACCTCAGACAGACCTGACCGACCTTTTTGGAGAAACACATGTGTGGAGCGAAGGCCGGCGGCCCCGACGCCTCGACGATCAAGCCCGGTGAGACCACCATCCAGGGCCAGGTGACCCGCGACGGTGAGCCCGTCACCGGTTACGTGCGCCTGCTGGACTCGACCGGCGAGTTCACGGCCGAGGTCCCCACCTCGGCGACGGGCCAGTTCCGTTTCTACGCGGCCGAGGGCACGTGGACGCTGCGCGCCCTGGTCCCCGGCGGCTCGGCGGACCGCACGGTCGTCGCCCAGACCGGTGGTCTCTCCGAGGTCGCCATCGCCGTCTGACGCGGCTCGCCGTGTGACGGCGGCGCAGATACGGCCGAGGGGCCGCACCTCCGGGGGTTGGACGCCTACGGAATCGAGGTGCGGTCCCTCGGCTTTGTGCCGAGCCCGCGCTGAAAGGCGTGTACATGGCGGCATTCTGCTAGTTTCTTGAAGGCTGTGACCTGACCCAACTTCCGTGTGCGGAAGGCGCGTCGAGGTCGTGGACTCAAGAAAACCGGGGGACCAGCCATGACCTCTCCGGAGGGCTACCAGGTCGGGCACAAGGGCATGTCGGGCCAGGCCGGCGAACTCGACGGCGCAGGCCGCGACGTCGGCAAGATCGGCAAGGCCGTCGCCAGCACGATGTGCTATTCGCAGGACGCGCTCGGCGGCTCCGACACCGCGCCCGCGTTCAACACGTTCGCGGCCGCCTGGGAGGCCGAGACCAAGGTCCTCGAAGCGGCCCTGCACGAACTCGCGGACAAGGTCCGCCTCTCCAGCCGCGCGTACTCCGGCTCCGACATCGGCGTACGCAACGGGGCGAAGTCCGTATCCGTCGGCTCGGCGGCCGAGGAGCGCGTCAGCACGATGCCGGCCCACGCCGAGCGCCCGTCCGCGCTGTCCGGCTACTGACGGGGCCCGCGACCGTGACGGAATCCACGAACGACCGCAGGCAGAAGCTCAACGGCCTGCGCGACAGGATCTCTTCGGCAGGCAGCAAGAACGACCTGATCGACGCGATCGACGACGCCCTCGGCGTCTCGGGTCCGGTGGGCGAGCCGAAGGTGATCGAGGCCCTCGGCAAGCGCTACACCGGCCAGACCGACGAGGCCGACGCCGTGAGCGACCGGATCGACAAGATCGCCCGCAAGGGCCTGCCGCAGGTCTGGGTCGGCGACACGAGTGTCCTCGCCTCCGACGTGGTGGGCGCCGCCTCCCGCGACGCCCAGCAGATGATCGAGGCGTTCCAGGGCGGCGGCAAGGCCCTGATCGCGCTGTCCGACGCGCTGGAGACCGCGCAGACCCTCGACGGCACGGGGCGCGGCAAGCTTCGCGACGCCCGCGGCATGCTCGGGGGCAAGGACGGCTGGTTCGACGACTGGCACGAGGACGACGACGAGGAAGCCCTCCGTCTGAAGGCCCGCTCGCTGGCCTCCCACGGCGTCGACGACCTGCACAAGGCGGCCGCCGACGCCGACGACGCCGCCCGTGTCGCGGCCCGCGACCTCAACAAGTTCGCCGCCGAGGCCCGCGCCGGCCAGATGGACACCGACGAACTGACCGCCGCCGACCGGCTCGCCCTCGCCGACACCGCCAACCCGGGCGGCGATCCCGAGCTGAACGAGATCCTCAGCGCCAACGACCTCGAACGCTCCGGCCGCGCCATGGAGAACATGCCGCCGGCCGAACGGGCCAGTATGGAACGGCTGTTGGCGAACGCGTCGAGCCCGCAGGAGAAGGCGTACCTCATGAAGGCCCTCGCCTCGGGCCACGACGTCGGCGAGGTCGAGAAGTTCGGCGGGAAGATCCACGGCAAGGACGCGGCGTGGCTCTCGGAGCACCTGACGCCGGTCACCACGAATTCCGTCGCCTCCGGCAAGGAACAGCAGGATTTCCGTGGCGAGCTCTGGGACCAGGACGACGAGACCTGCGTCCCGTCCTCGACGGTCACCGCCCGCGCCCTCGTCGACCCGGTGTACGCCCTCGAACTCACCGGCGGCCCCGACGGCACCGACGACGACCCGGATCACTTCCGCAAGCGCCTGCACGACGAGCAGTTCCGGATGAACGACGAGGGCGACGGCGAGATGGACGGCTGGTGGTGGGACCGACACCCGGCCGGCATGGATTCCGACGGGCAGGAGGAGATCTCCAACAAGGAGCTCGGCCCGCACACCGGCGACAAATACGACCAGAAGGAGATGGACGGCGCCGACGACCGGCGCGGCGTCCTGCCCGACATCGAGAAGTCCGTCGCCGACGGCAAGCCCGTGCCCATCAACATCACGCGCGTCGACGAGAACGGCGACCGCCACGGCCACAGCCTGATGATCATCGGTCAGGAGGACGGCAAGCTGCAGGTCTACAACCCGTGGGGCACCACGTCCTGGATCAGCGAGGACGATTTCATCAACGGTGATCTCGAGTCCGTCGTCGACGACCGCTACTCCAAGACTCACCACGGCGACGTCAACCGCGTCTACATCCAGCAGGACTGAACCCACCGTGCGAATGCGAAACACCCTGAGAATGCGAAACATTGTGCGTACCGCGGCCGCTTCGGCCGCCGCCCTCGTCACCCTTTCCGGATGCGGCGGCTCCACCGGGCCCACCGCCTTCGGGCCGGGCGAACGGAGCGTCTCCGTCGACAAGGGCGACACCTTCACGCTCGAGGTCCCGGCCAGCCCCGCCCTCGGCCAGAACTGGTACTTGGCGAGCCCGCACCCCGACAAGGGCGTCGTCACGTACCAGGGCCGGCGCGAGGAGGAAGACGGGGGCGACGAGGACCTCATCGGCAGCGGTGACGGTGCCCAGTTCTTCGACTTCAAGGCGCGCGCGGCCGGCAGGACGACGGTGAAGCTGCTGTTCTGCCCGCACGGCCTGTGCGGGAGCGCCGCGGAGGTGAGCGCGAGCCCGGTCCCGACCGCCACGCACACGGCGGCCCCGACGAGGTCGGACGACCAGGTCGCCTACTACGTCTACACGATCACCGTCCGCTGACCTGCACGGGAACGGAACGACGGAACGGAATGACCATGGTCCACGACCGCTCCCCGCGCACCGACGACGAGGTGCTCGCCGCCACCGACGTCTCGACGCTGCTGCGCCACGGCCTCACCCGCGACACCTTCCGCACCGCGCTCTTCGGCGACGGTGCGATCGCCGCCGCCGTCACCCTCGACCGGCTCGGCGTGCTGCCGCGCTCGGTGACGTACGTGGCGAAGATCGTCCGGGCCGGCGGCCTCGCGTACGCGGCCGCGCTGCCCGAGCCGCTGCCGTCAGGTGAGGCGTCCGCCTGCCTGCGGGACTGGCTGGAGACGGCGGCGCAGGTGGCCGAGGCGCCGGGTGACGAGACGCGCGCGGCGCGGTGGCTGGAGACGGTCGCGGAGATCCTCGCGATGCGGCGCGCCGGCCGGGACGAGGGGGCCGAGAGCTCCTAGGGGCCTCGGGGTTCTTACGGGTCCCAGGGCTCCTAGGGGCGTAGGGGTCTTACAGGTCCTAGGGCTCGTTGGGTGGCCTAGCGGTCGTACGGGTCCTGGGGGCGCTTCTTCCCGTCCAGCTCGTCCCACCACTCGTCGGACTTCGCGTCACCGGAGGGGTCGTCCCACCAGCGGTCATCGGGGCCCCGGCGGTTGGCGACGATCGCCGCGACGGGCGGAATCACCATCGCGACGACACACATCGCCACGGCGGCCGGCACCGACCAGAGGCGCACGACGGCCCAGGCCAGGACGAACAGGCCGATGCAGAGCCCCATCATGGCGAAGTACAGGTGACGACGCCGCGAGTACATGCTTCAAGCGTAGGTCCGCGTCGCGTCAATAGACGAGCGCCTGCGTCCCGTCCGTCATCGCCTCCTGCACGAAGACCTGCGCGCCGGCGATCCGGACGCCCTCGACGACGTCCTTCTCCGTGATCTCGCGGCGGGCCGCGCACTGGGTGCACAGCGTGATCCGCCCGGCCGCCAGGATCGACTCGATCAGGTCGGGCAGCGGCGCGGCGTGCGGCAGCTCGAACTCGGCGGCGCGGCCCGGCAGCGCGAACCACGACGACTCACCGGTCAGCCAGAGCGAGACCTCCACGCCGCTGGCCACGGCCACCGCCGCGACCGTGAAGGCCTGCGAGCAGCGTTCGGGGGCATCGGCCCCCGCGGTCACCTTGATCACGAGCTTGTTTGCCATGGCTGAATCGTAATCAACTCCCGTACAACCAGGGATGTTGCCTGTGGGTCTCCTGTGCGCGCGGATACGGAATCCGCGCTTCGAGTTCCGTGGGGGGACCCGTTGGATGACGAACGAATACCGCAGGTGGCGCCGGAGCCGTCCGTGCCCGTGGCGCCGGTGCGGCCGCGGCGCCGCGGCCGCACCACCCTGCTGATCGCCTGCGCCGCCCTGCTCGGCGCCGTCGCGGGCGTGTGCACCGGCTACGTCGTGCAGGCGGACCGGAAGCCGACCGCGCTGCCGCCGCTGTCCCTGACGACGGTCGCGCAGGCGAAGGGCGAGGGGCCCGAGGTCGCGCCCCGGGCCCAGGACGGCGATCTGCGCAAGCTCCTCGTGCCCAGGCCCGCCGGGACGCAGAAGGCGGACGCGCGGCAGGGCTGGATGAACCAGTACGCCTTCGCGAACCGCTTCAAAGATCCGCGCTGGATGTTCGGGCAGCTCGCCGAAAGCGGCTTCCGCCGGGCCACGGTCGAGGCTTGGCGGCGCGGTCAGTCCACGACGGAGGTCCAGCTCATCCAGTTCCGGGACGAAACCGCCTCCGGCTCGCGCAGGTTCCTGGACGGTCAGCAGAGCTACATGCGCGACAGCGACTGGGCGGGCAACGAGGGGGTGCCGCTCACCGGCAGCGGCAACGGCCGCGTCTACGTCTACGACAAGCCGCACACCGAGGCCGGCTACCTCCCGATGTACCAGGCCAGGGTGCTCGCCGCCCGCGGCAACATCGTCATGGACATCCGGCTGTACGACACCAGGCCGATCCCCGAGAAGACCGTGATGTCTCTCGCGAAGCGCCAGTTGGAGCGACTGTGAGCGACCTGGACACACAGCTTCCCGAACCGGGGTCCACCCCGGATCCCGCCCCCGTCGCGGGGGTTGCGGCCCGCCGCTGGCCCGCCGTGGCCGTGGCCTGCGCCGTCGTGCTCGCCGTCGGGGCCGGCACCGGCCTCACCGTCACGAAGGTGAACGCCGCCGACCGCTCGGCGCCCACCAAGGTGTGGGCGAAGCCGAAGGAGCAGAAGCAGGCGAAGCCCGGCCAGGCCAGGACCCAGGGGCTCAGCGCCCGGCTGCTCCCGCTCCCCAAGGCCTACCGGCCGGGCCCGGACATCGACGAGTACGGCAACGACAAGGTCATCACCGGCAAGGAAGCCACCGCCCGCCTCAAGAAGGGCGCGCGCGGCCTGCCCTCCCGGCAGCGCGAGGAGCAGGGCAGGGCGATCGACAAGCTGAAGCTCCGGGGCATGGCCATGCGCAGCTACCAGCTGAGCGGCTACATGGGATGGACTGACGAGCACAACAAGTCCCTCGTCGTCGACATGCAGCTCGCCCAGATGCAGAACCGCAGAGCCGGGCGTCAGCTCAAGGAGTTCCGCAGCGAGTTCCTGCGCTCGGTCGGCGTGTTCCCCAAGGGGCCGAAGGTCAAGGGCCATCGCAACGCCGACTGTTTCCTCGCGCCCAAGGACAGCAAGGGCAAGCTCGAAATGGTCCTCTGCAGCGCGTACGAGGACGACGTCCTGGTCACCGTCACCGGTTACGGCCCCAAGCCGCTCAACACCACCGAGGTCGCCGACCTGCTCGCCCGGCAGCTCGACCGTCTGACGTCGCAGGGAGGGCAGCTCGTATGAGCGAGACAACACTGCAGCCGGCCGAAGAGCCGCAGCAGGCCGGGACACTGCAGCCGGCCGAGGAGCCGCAGCAGCAGGACGTCGTGGCCGCGGACGTTCCGCAGCAGCAGGACCCCGTTGCCGCCGGTTCCCCGCAGCAGCCGGGTCGCGGCCCTGCCGAGGAGGCCCCGCCCGCCCCCAGGGACCGGCGCGTCCTGCGCGCCGTTCTGCGCTGGACCGCCGCCGTCGTCGTCTTCGGCGTGATCGGCGCGGCCACCGCGTACGGCGTCACCGAGCAGAAGCGCACCGACCTGCCGGGCCTGGCCACCGAGAGCGACGGCCGCTGGACCTATCCGGCGATCGAGAAGCCCCCGCTGCCCGACGGCTCCCCGGCCCCCTTCGCCGACGGCAACGACAGCGAGACCCACTACGCCGATCTGCGCAAGCTGGTCCTGCCCCTGCCCCGGGGCGCCACGCCGGACACGGCACTGGCCGGGAAGGACGGGTGGCTGCCCACGTCCGTGTACCTCGACGCGTACGAGAAGGAGGCGCGCCGGGACCTGGGGCAGCAACTCAAGGACGACGGGCTGCGGCAGATCGCGGCCCGCGGCTGGACCACGCCCGACGGAACGCATACGCGGATCTACGCGCTGCGCTTCACCTCGGCGGCCTTCACACGGATCGTCCACGCCGACCTGACGGACAACGTGGCCTCCCCGGCGGACGCGCCGTACGCCGACGAGGAGTACGGCGGCTGGGCGGAGAAGGTCAACGTCCAGTACACGAAGCGGAACGTCTTCACGGAGGCGAAGCCGTACGGGAGGACGGCCGTGCGATACGCCTACATCGAGGCCGGTGACGTCATCGCCCTGGTGATCCAGTCCGGGAAAGCCGCCCTGCCGCCCCGGATCACCTTCCAGCAGACCGTCGTCCTGCAGAGCCAGCTCCTCGGCTGACCGCCGCACCCCGCTTGGGTGACCTCATCGAGAGAGCCGGGCCCCACCCGACTAAAGTGGGGCCCGGCTCTGTACCGACCACCGCTCACCGAGGAGCACCCCGTGCTTGAGGCCTTCTTCTCCGCTCTGCTCATTCTGGTCTGCGTCGGCGTTCTCGCGTTCGCCGGGCTGACCGTGAAGAAGCTGTACCAGGGCCAGCGCTGACCCCCACCAGAGAGACGCTTCACAGACCATGATCGAGATTCCGTCCGACCTGCACCCCGACCTCGTCCCCCTGGTGTTCCTCCTCGGTAACTGGGCGGGCGCGGGTGTCACCGACTTCCCCGGCGCCGAGAAGGCGAACTTCGGGCAGGAGGCCTCCTTCACCCACGACGGGCGGGACTTCCTCGAGTACCACTCGCACACCTGGATCCTCGACTCCGAGGGCAACAAGGTGAAGCCCCTGGAGTCCGAGTCCGGGTACTGGCGGATCGACAAGGACCGCAAGGTCGAGGTCGTCATGGTCCGTGACGACGGCGTCGTCGAGGTCTGGTACGGCGAGCTCGCCGACAAGAAGCCGCAGATCGACCTGGTCACGGACGCCGTCGCGCGCACCGCGGCAGCCGGCCCGTACACCGGTGGCAAGCGGCTCTACGGCTATGTGAAGAGCGACCTGATGTGGGTCGGCGAGAAGCAGACCCCCGAGGTCGAGCTGCGCCCCTACATGTCGGCCCAGCTGAAGAAGGTCGTCTCCCCGGACGACGTGGCCGAGATGGCCCGCAACCTTCCGGACCTGCCCGACGACGGCATCGCTTTCTTCAAGTAGTCCTGAAGTCGTCTCGTAGACCTACACTCGGCGGTGTGGTGAGCACCGACTGGAAGAGCGACCTGCGGCAGCGCGGCTACCGGCTGACGCCTCAGCGTCAGCTGGTCCTCGAGGCCGTCGACACCCTCGAGCACGCGACCCCCGACGACATCCTCTGCGAAGTGCGCAAGACGGCGTCGGGGATCAACATCTCGACGGTCTACCGCACCCTCGAACTGCTCGAGGAGCTGGGGCTCGTCAGCCATGCCCACCTCGGGCACGGGGCGCCGACCTACCACCTCGCGGACCGGCACCACCACATCCACCTGGTGTGCCGGGACTGTACGAACGTGATCGAGGCCGACGTCGGTGTCGCCGCCGAGTTCACGGCGAAGCTGCGGGACACCTTCGGTTTCGACACGGACCTCAAGCACTTCGCGATCTTCGGCCGCTGCGCCGACTGCTCCGAGCGGGACGGCCAGGACGCCAAGGAGCAAGAGGGCCGGCAGAAATCCGCGGCTCCGCAGGAATAAGCGCGTCCGTGTGCTCGTCGTAGTGTCTGTGAACATGAAGAGCCCCCTCCTGTCCCTGCCCGGCGCCGTTCCCGCCGAGGGCGTGGACGAAGGCGTCGCCGCGCACTACGGCGACCTGTTCCGCGAGCAGCGCACCCTCGCCGACGGCAACGGCCTCGTCGACCTCTCCCACCGCGGCGTCATCACCGTCACCGGCGACGACCGGCTCGCGTGGCTGCATCTGCTCCTCACGCAGCACGTCAGCGACCTCCCGGCCGGCCAGGCCACCGAGGCGCTCGTCCTCTCCGCGCACGGCCACGTCGAGCACGCCCTCTACATCGTCGACGACGGCACCACCACGTGGGCGCACGTCGAGCCCGGCACTCAGGAGGCGCTGATCGCCTACCTGGAGTCCATGAAGTTCTTCTACCGGGTCGAAGTCGCCGACCGCACCGAGGAGTTCGCCCTCGTCCAGCTGCCGGCCGGTTCGATCGCGCCGGTCCCGGACGGTGTCGCGGTGCGTGAGACGGCGTACGGCCGCGACGTGTTCCTGCCGCGCGCCGACCTGGAGGCGTACGCGGAGCAGAACGGGCCCGCGATCGGGCTCCTCGCCCACGAGGCGCTGCGCGTGGAGAACCACCGGCCGCGCCTCGGCTTCGAGACCGACCACCGCACCATCCCGCACGAGCTCGGCTGGATCGGCTCCGCCGTGCACCTCCAGAAGGGCTGCTACCGCGGCCAGGAGACCGTCGCCCGCGTGCAGAACCTCGGCAAGCCCCCGCGCCGCCTCGTCTTCCTGCACCTGGACGGCAGCGATGTGCACCTGCCCCCGCACGGCGCCCCGGTCCGCCTCGCGTCCGACGGCCCCGAGGGCCGCAAGCTGGGCTTCGTGACGACGTCCGTACGCCACCACGAACTCGGCCCGATCGCGCTCGCCCTGGTGAAGCGGAACGTGCCGGTGGACGCGGACCTCATCGTGGACACGACCGCGGCCGCGCAGGAAGTCGTCGTCGAGCCCTAGCCACGCCGTGGCTACATCTCCAGAAGCACCGTGAACGGGCCGTCGTTCGTCAGGGACACCCGCATC
Source organism: Streptomyces sp. NPDC055140 (assembly GCF_053607285.1). NCBI lineage: Bacteria > Bacillati > Actinomycetota > Actinomycetes > Kitasatosporales > Streptomycetaceae > Streptomyces > Streptomyces sp. NPDC055140. The sequence continues at coordinate 59,096 of NZ_JBSGTG010000008.1, forward strand.
TGCGCCCCGAACCGGCCCGTCGCCACGGTCGCCCCCAGAGCCCGCAGCTGCGCCACGACCTCGTCGACCAGCGGCTCGGCCACCGGCCCGGGCGCCGCGGCGTTCCAGGTGGGGCGGCGGCCCTTACGGGCGTCCCCGTAGAGCGTGAACTGGCTGATCACCAGGAGCGGGGCGTCGATGTCGCTGCACGACTTCTCGTCGGCGAGCATCCGTACGGACCAGAGTTTGCGGGCCAGTTGGGCGGCCTTCTCCTTGGTGTCCTCGTGAGTGACCCCCACGAGGACGCACAGCCCCTCGCCCTTGATCTCGCCCACGGTCTTCGTCTGGTTGTCCTCGTCCACGACGACGCTCGCGCCGTCCACCCTCTGCACCACTGCACGCATACGGACCATCATGCCGTGTCCCGAACCGCCCATCCGGGGCGGATTAGGGGCACTCGTGCACAGAGCGGCCACTCGGAGTGGCACGATGCTCCCACGCGGTGCACCGCGTCGGTCCGGTCGAGGGGACGGTAGGGACGCAATGAGCCACACATCGAGCATCGGGCAGCCTCCAGGGGCCCCCGTTTCGTTGACGCACGCCAGTCGCATCACCGGTACGAACCGCCTCAGCACGGCGCGCCCGCCCACGCAGCGGGTCGGCAGCCCCGAGCTGCCACAGGCGCCCGCGCACGACCTGTCCGCGCTGCGGCTTCCCGAGCTGCGGACACTGCGTCGCGACGCCCAGCAGGACGAGGCCGACCTCAGCTACGTGCGCCGGCTGCTGCAGGGCCGTATCGACATCCTGCGGGCCGAGGTCGCCCGCCGCAGGGACCCCGAGGCGCCGGTCGTGGACCGGCTCTCCGAGATCCTCACCGACAAGGCCGCCCGGCACCGCTCCTCCGCCCGCCACGTGACCCTCGGCACGCCCCGCAGCGAGGAGTACCGGGGCCTCGCCGCCGAGATGCTCGCCGAGGTCGAGCTGTCGGACCTGGACGCCCGAACGGACGATGAGCTGCACACGGCGATGGGCCGCCTCGTACGCTACGAGCAGCAGGTCTCGCGCCGCCGTCACCTGCTCCAGTCGACGGCCGACGATTGCAGCGCCGAGATCGCCCGCAGGTACCGTGAAGGCGAAGCACAAGTAGACGACCTGCTCGCGTGACGCGGCCGCACCGGTGACCCCGGTGGCCCGCTGCGGGGCGGGTCTGTCCATGGCCCGCCATGGACCCGCCCCGGAAGGCCACCGATGTCCCCCTCCTCCGCCGCCGCCATACCCCCGGTCCTCGCCGAGGTCGTCCGTTCCGGCTTCGTCGAGGGCCATCACCGAGGCAGTCTGGTCGTGCTCGCCGCGGACGGGACCGTGGAGCTCGCCCTGGGGGACGTGACCGCTCCCGTCTTCCCCCGCTCGTCGAACAAGCCGATGCAGGCGGCGGGCGTGCTGCGCGCGGGCCTCGACCTGTCGGGCGAGCGGCTCGCGCTCGCGGCCGCGAGCCACTCCGGTGAGACCTTCCACCGCGATCTCGTCCAGAAGATGCTGTCCGAGCACGAGCTGACCCCGGCCGAGCTCCAGTGCCCGCCCGACCTGCCCCTCGACCCCGTCGAGACCGAGACGTACCTGGCGGCGGGCGCCGTACGGAACCGGGTCACGATGAACTGCTCCGGCAAGCACGCGGCGATGCTGGCCGCCTGCGACGTGAACGGCTGGCCGAAGGACTCCTACCTGCACCCGGAGCACCCGCTCCAGAAGCTCATCCACGAGGTCGTGGAGGAGGCCGCCGGCGAGCCCGTCGCCGCGGTCGGTACGGACGGCTGCGGGGCGCCCCTGATGGCGATCAGCCTCACCGGCCTCGCCCGCGCCTTCCGACACTTCGTGCTCGCCCCCGAGGGCTCGGCGGAGCGCCGGGTCGCCGACGCGATGCGCACGCACCCCGAGTACGTCGCCGGTACGCGCCGCCCCGACACCTGGCTGATGCGCGAGGTGCCCGGTGTCCTGTCGAAGATGGGCGCGGAGGCGGTCCAGGCCGTGGCGCTCCCGGACGGACGGGCGCTCGCCTTCAAGATCGACGACGGCGCGACGCGCGCGCTCGGCCCGGTCCTGGCCCGCGCGCTGCGGATGCTGGGCGTGGACGGCCAGGTCGTGGCCCGCATCGGCGAGGCGCCGCTGCACGGCGGCGGGGGCGTCGTGGGGGAGATCCGCGCGGTGTTCTAGGCCCTGCCGGCACCCGGGGCGGAGCCACGCGATAATCGGGTGGCCCCACCCCGCGGACCCCGCTTAGCGTGACGGGATGACCCGTGACGACATCGACGTACGGCCGATCACAGATGACGAGTTTGCCGACTGGTCCCGCGCGCTGAACACCGGCTTCCTGCGGAGCACCCCCGACTCGCGGGAAACCCTCGACAAACGCAGGGAACAGGGCCGCAGCTCACGGATCCTGGGCGCGTTCGACGGCGGGCGCTGCATCGCCACGTTCCGCTCGTTCCCGCAGGAGCTCACCGTGCCGGGCGGCGCGGCCGTCCCCGCCGACGCGATCTCGAACGTCACGGTCAGCGCCACGCATCGCCGGCGCGGCCTCCTGAGCCGGATGATGGCGAGCGACCTCGCCGACGCGAAGGCCCGCGGTGACGTCGTCGCGACGCTCATCGCCGCCGAGTACCCGATCTACGGCCGGTTCGGCTTCGGACCCGCCACGTCGCTCACCGAGTGGGCGGTGGACGTGCCGCGCGCCGGTCTCGACCCGCGCCGGCCGGTCCCGGACGACGGGGGCCGTATCGATCTCGTCGACGGCGAGGACGTCCGCAAGACGGGCCCGGAACTGCACGAGCGGCTGCGCGCGAGCCGGCCGGGAGCCGTCGACCGCGACGGGTTCTGGTGGCGCCGCAACACCGGACTCCTCGAAACCCCCGAAGAGCCCTGGAAAGAGCCCTTCTACGCGGTCTACCGCGCGCCGAACGGCGAGGCCGAGGGCCTGATCGTCTACGCCGTCGACGACAACTGGGGCGACACCAAGCAGCCGCACAACACGGCGACCGTGCGCGACCTGATCGCCGTCACCCCGGCCGCCGAGCGCGCGCTGTGGCACTACGTCTGCTCGGTCGACTGGATCGCGACCGTCCGCACGGGCCACCGGGCCCCGGACGACCTGCTGCCGCACCTGCTGCCCGACCCGCGCGCGGCCCGCGTCGTCACGCACGCGGACTGGCTGTGGGTGCGGATCCTGGATGTCGTACGGGCCCTGGAGGCGCGTACGTATGCGGGAACGGGATCGCTGGTCCTCGAGGTCGGTGACGCGGCCGGCCTCTCCGGGGGCCGCTACCGGCTGGACGCGGAGCCCGGGGGTGCGGTGTGCGCGCCGACCTCGGAGGAACCCGAACTCACGCTGGACGTGAGCGAGTTGGGGACGCTGTGGCTGGGCGACGAGTCCGCGGTGCGGCTCGTCGCGCTCGGCCGCGTCAGGGAGGAGAGGGCGGGCGCCGCCGCCATTGCCGACGCCCTGCTGCGTACGTCCAGGCGCCCGTGGTGCCCGGACATCTTCTGAGGCGCACTTGCCTAGGTGCGTCGGCGTGCGTCTTCTGAACCGTGCTGTGGCGCTGTGGCGCTGTGGTGCTCCGGCGCGCTGTGACGCCATGGCGTGACCGGGCTCCCGGCTCCCCTCCGGAAGGGAGCCCGGTCAGCCGCTCTGGGCCAGCAGCATCACGAGGATCACGGCCCCGATGCCGCTGATGAGGTTGTTCTTGGCCTTGAGGCCGATGGAGAGCGCGACGAACGCGATGATGCCCATCGGCCCGTACTTCCACTGGATCAGCTGCTCGAACCCGATGGCGAGGGCTGCTACGGCGATGGCGATGAACGGCATGTCTGGTCCCCCTTCAGTTCGGGAGCGATGACCAACCGGGCCAACCCTTGAGGATGTCCGACCATATGGCTCAAGTTGGCAACCAACTCCACTGAACTTATCTCCGCCAAACGCCGACTCATAACCACCTTTCCATCAACTCCCCAAAGATGGCGGGAAGTTGTAGGGTTCCTTTGTGGGTCCGGAACATGCCGCGGTCGACGGTCACCGGGAGCCGCCGGCGACGTATCGCCAGGTGGCCGACGAGCTGCGCACCCGGATCAGGGCGGGCCGGCTGCGGCCGGGCGAGCGTCTGCCGACCCAGGCCCGCCTCGCCGACGAGTTCGGCGTCGAGCGCGCCGCCGTGCGCCAGGCCCTGCGCATCCTGCGCTCGGAACGCCTGCTCGCCGATGTGTCCAAGGGGACCCCGGCCACCGTCGCGCAGCACACGGGCCCCGCCTTCACCGGACCCGGAGCGCCGCCCCAGCCCACGATGGTGGGGCTCGGCCCGCGGGTCACCGCCGCGTTCGGCGCCCGGCACGTCCAGATCGACGCCCTGTGTCTGACCGCGGTCTCGCTGACGCTCGCGATGGGTGAGCCGCTCCGCCAGATCCACGCCGGCCGTTCGAATCCGGCCAAGGTCGACGTCCGCATCCTGCTGCCGAGCCGCGACATCGACCTCGCGTTCCCGACGCGGGTGGGCGCGGCGGACGCCCGGCTCAAGCGGAACTGGCTGGCGCAGCGCAACGCGCAGGGGCAGGTCCTGCGCCACAACCTCCTCGCCCTGCGCTCCACGCACGGGATCGACGTCCACGTCACGTTCAGGGCGCTGCCGTTCACGCCACCGATCAAGCTCTATCTGCTCAACGGCAGCGAGGCGCTGTTCGCGTACTACACACTGACCAGGCGGGGCGAGCAGATCGACCAGGAGTACCTGGAGACGTACGGGGTGCAGGGCACGCGGTCGGTGCTCTTCCCGTTCGAACAGGGACGGGGGCTGCGGGAGACGACGTTCGTCGAGCAGTCCCACCTATGGTTCGACAGCCTCTGGAACACGATCAGTTCGGACCTGACGCTCACGCCGTGAGGGCGCGCGGACCCGCGGGCCGGCGTCAGAGCGCGGGTCCGGCGAGCATCAGGGCCAGGAGTACGGCCCCGATGGAGCTGCAGGTGGGGCTCTTCGTCTTGACGCCGATCGTGAGGAGCAGCAGGCCGGCGATCCCGACGGGACCGTAGCGCCACTGGACCAGCTGCTCGAAAGTGATCACGAACACCGCGGAGAAGAAGGTGAGGACGGGCATGGTGGTTCCTCCTTCGACCATCTTGCTCCAAGTTGGCAACCAACTACTATGAAGTTGTCCCCACTTGGTCAAGGTAAATAAACAACTCTTCAACAACTCCCGCCAAGTGGTGGTTAGTTGTAGCGTTTGGTTGTGACTCAGGAGAGCGTTGCAGTGAACGGCAGCAGAAGGTCCTCACCCCAGGAGATCGCCGACGTCCTGCGGGAGCGCATCAAGGCGGGTGAGCTCCGCGCGGGCGAGCGGCTGCCGACACAGGCGGAGCTGGCCGAGGAGTTCGGCGTGGAACGCGGCGCCGTACGGCAGGCCCTGCGCTCCCTCCAGGAGGACGGCCTGCTCAGCAACGTGAGCAAGGGCAGCCCGCCGAGGATCGCCGAGCAGACCCCGGCCCGCGACGAGCCGCAGCGCACGATGGTCGGCCTGGCCCCGCGCCTGTCCGAGGCGTTCGCGTCTCCGCAGGTGCGGATCGACGCCGTCTGCCTCACCGCGGAGACCCTGATGCTGGCGCTCGGCGAGCCGCTGCGCTTCATCCACGAGGGCCGAATCCGCCCCGACTCGGTCGACGTGCGCATCCTGCTGCCGGGCAGGGACATCAATCTCGCCTTCCCGGTATCGGCCACGGAGGAGGGCGACGCCGCACTCGTCCACAAGCGCTGGCTCGACCAGCGCAATGCGCAGGGGCAGGTCCTGCGCCACAATCTGCGCTCGCTGCGGTCCTCGCACGGCATCGACGTACGGGTCACGTTCCGCGCGCTGCCCTTCACCCCGCCGGTCAAGCTCTACCTGCTCAACGGGAACGAGGCGCTCCTCTCGTACTACCTGGTCACGCGGCGCGAGGAGGAGATCGAGAGCGGCACGCTCGACATGTACGACACGCTCGGCACGGAGTCACTGCTGTTCTCTTTCGAGAAGCGGGCAGGGCAGCGGGACACGGCGTTCGTGGAGGAATCGCAGAAGTGGTTCGACGCCCTCTGGGAAACCATCACCACGGACCTGACACTCTCCTAGTGACTTCTGATGCAACAAAGCAGACTGTTCCGGTGGCTGAAGCGACGGAATCACTTCGGGAACTGATCAAAAGGGCGCGCTTCGTGCTCTTCGACTTCGACGGGCCGATCTGTCGGCTCTTCGCGGGGCACTCGGCTGAGCGGGTGGCCGTCGAACAGGTGCGGTGGCTCGAGGAACGTGGTCTGCACGGTCTGCTCACCGAGGAGGAGCGCGCGGAACCGGACCCGCACGCCGTCCTGCGCGCCGTCGACCGCCGGCGCCCCGGCAGCGACCTGGTCGTCGAACTGGAGGAGCGCCTCACCCAGCAGGAGCTCACGGCGGTGGCCTCGGCATGGCCCACGCAGTACGCCGACCCGCTGATCAGGACGTGGTACGCGGTGGGAGCCCACCTGGCCGTCACGACCAACAACTCCCCGGCGGTGGCGTCCCGTTACCTGGCCATGCGCGGCCTCACGACCTGCTTCGCCCCGCACGTCTACGGCCGAACCCAGGACCTCCATCTCCTCAAGCCCCACCCGCACTGCGTGCAACGCGCCCTCGGCGCCCTGGGCGCGACCCCCGAAGCGTCCCTGATGATCGGAGACACCCCCTCGGACTTCGAGGCGGCAACCGCGGCCGGCATCGCGTTCCTCGGCTACGCGCGCAACGAACGCAAGGCGAAGGTGCTGAGGGAGGCGGGGGCGGAGACGGTGGTGTCGTCCCTGGAGCCGCTGCTGGGGGTGCTGCGGGAGCGGGGGTGACCGCCGGGCGCCCTCAGGCCTGCATCGTCAGCAGTACGAGCAGGATGGCGCCGACGGCGAGCCACCTCTCGCTGCGCATCCGGATGCTCGCGGTGATCAGGACCAGCGCGAAGAGCCCGAAGGCCCCGCAGCGCCACTGGACGAGCTGCTCGAAGCCGAGGACCACCAGGGTCGACAGCAACTGAATGATGACCATGTTCCCACCCCTTGGCATGTGTCTCAAAGCGATCAACTATCCGTCCAATTGGACTGGTTGACTTGAATTGGATTTCCCCTGGCTGAATGATCGGGTAACCAACCGCCCGTATTGGGCGGTAAGTTGACTGGATTCGGTTTGCTCGCGGGCTGAAAGAGGTACGGTCGCCTCATGGTCGGTGGGCGGGGACGTGACGGCGGCGGCAGGGAGACCTGGCGCGTCGCCGAAGAGCTGCGTGCCCGGTTGGCCGATGGCACCTACCCGGTCGGGAGTCTGATTCCGCCGCAGCGTGAGCTGGCGGACCGGTTCCGCGTCTCGCGGGACACCGTGCAGCGGGCGCTCAGGGAACTCGCCGGCGAGGGCTGGATCGAGTCACGCCAGGGCAGTGGGTCCCGCGTACTCAAGAACCAGCGCATCCAGTCGTATACGGCGAAGGCGTCCCACGAGGGCCGCGTGTCGCTCGGACCGCTCATCAGCGAGGCGTTCGAGCGGTCCGAGGTCACCCTCGACGTCTACACGCTCACTTCGGAGTCGCTCGACACGCACATCAGGGTTCAGGCCGAGCGGATCCGCTCGGGCGAGATCGCCCCGGAGAAGGTCGAGATCCGAATCCTGCTGCCGTCCGAATACCTCAAGCTGCCCTATCCACAGGTCAAGGACGATCCGGACGATCTGCGTCTGCGGGAGCGTCTGCTGGGCATCGCCCGACGGCACACCGCGTCCATCCGGCGGGAGCTTCGTCAGCTGCGGGTGGAGGGCCTTGTTCCCGTGGCGGAATTCCAGGTCCGCCACGTCCCTCTGACGCCGGCCTTCAAGCTCTACCTGCTCAACGGGGGCGAGGCGCTGCACGGTCCGTACGAAGTGATCGAGCGTCCCATCGTGCTGGACAGCGGCGAGGAAATACCGGCTCTCGATGTCCTGGGCCTGGGGGCGACGCTCACGCACTACGTGAGGGACGGCGATCCCAACTCCCGCGGATCCGTCTTCGTGGAGAGCATGGGGGCCTGGTTCGATTCCGTCTGGAACCTGATCGCCGAACGCTGAAGCGCGCTGTCGGTCGAACGTGATGACGGCCGTGTCCCCGATTGGCCCACGGTTTGACGGACTCGAGTCGTGGGGGTCTCGCGCGGCCATTAGGGTGTGCACAATTTCCACCGGCTTCGCATGACTATCCAGGAGTGGCCCGTGGGCGGTTCGCCTGCGCCCTGTCCCCCCGTCTTCGCGGCTGCGACGGACTCTGCGTACATCAGCCTCATCACCCGTGCCAAGAAGCAGGGGGATCTCGTACGGGGGCACCACAATCAGAACTGGGTGGGGCAGCCCGTCGAGGGCGAGCGCAGGATCCTGGGCTGCGCGCAAGGTGAGTACGTGATCGTGCGGGAGCCGATCGAGGACGCGCTGCCCGTGGTCATCAGGACCTGGCAGGACGAGGCGGCCATCCTCGACGCGGTGCGCGGGGCGCTGCCCCATGTGCCCAAGTGTCTGTTCAGGCGGCAGGGCACGACCGTGCTCAGTTTTGTGGAGGGCTTGCCGCTGTCCAGCGTCTGCCCCAGCGGCACCAAGGTCGACGGGGCCGTGGTCAGCGCCCTGGCGGAGATGCTCGCCGACATGACGCAGGTCAAGCGGAGCGCGCTGCCCGCACTGTCGCAGCACTGGCCACGGAAGAACCAGGGCAGGACGTCGTACCTGAGAGCCCTGGTGCTCGCCGCGGAGGAGCAGATCAGGCGGCCCAATTGGGCTGCTTTTGGCGGCCTGTTCGCCCAGCTGGGGGTGGGCGAGCGCGCCTTGACGGACTACGCGGAGCGACTGCCGACGCTCATTAGCCGCCCGTTCAGTCTGCTCCACACCGATCTGCACCGCGACAACGTGATCCTCCCCTACGGCGACGGCCCGCCTCTGATCTGCGTCGACTGGGAGCTCGCCTCTTACGGCGACCCGTTGCACGACCTCGCCACCCACCTGGTGCGGATGCGGTACCCGGACGCCCAGTGGCGGGCGGTGCAGGACGCGTGGCGGAAGGCGATGCTGCAACGGCGCCCCGACGCCGTGAACGGCTTCGAGCAGGATCTCGATCACTACGTGGACTTCGAGCGGGCCCAGTCCGTCTATCCGGACGTGATGCGGGCAGCGAACTCGCTTCTCGGCCATTACGGCCAGGCGGATCTGGACGCCGCGGCGCGCGAGGTGTACCGGGCCCTGGCGACCGCGAGGGATCCGCTGAAGCTCACGAGCGTGCCGGACGAGCCCACGATCACGAAGATCCTCTACCGCTGGCAGAAGTCGCGGGGCGGGCAGCACGCCGTCGACCGGGACACGGCCCAGTTCTTCTGGGTGCGCGACGACCGGGACCGGCCGCACCCCGACTTCCCCGATCAGGCGGTGACACGAGCCCTGTACGCGGAGGGTGCCGCGCCCGCGGACCAGGTGTTCAAGGGGACGGCCAACCTGAGCACGGTCGTGAAGGTGAATGGTTTCCCCCACCGCGTCATGGTGCGGCGCAAGGCGAGTTCGGTCAGCCCGCTGGAGCGGCGCTTTCTCGACGAGTACGACGTCCTGCGGGCGATCGAGGAGGCCGGCCGGGGCGTGTGTGCTCCGCGGGCGCTGGCCCGGGGCATCAGTGAGCTCGGGGACGAGTTCACCATCCATACCTACGAGGGGCCGGCGGGCCGGCGCGGCAGACCGGCCCACCCCGTGGACGGGCTGACCCCGCGGGAGGCCGACGACCTGGTGGACCAGCTCTGCGAGCTGACGCAGGTCGACCATTCCTCGTTGAGCGGGGACGGACCCGCCCAGGATTTCAGTCATCTCCTGAGGGCGGAGATGCGTCGGCTCGTACGGGAACTCCCGCGCAGCACCAAGGAATTCGGCAGGCAGCTCGGCCTGCCCGACCACGCCTTCCTGGACGACCTGCTGACGATGAGCCCGCTGGCCCCGCGTACGTCTGTCCTCCTGCACGGCGACCTCAACCCGTGGAACCTCGTGCGCCGCGAGGACGGCGGACTCGTCCTCATCGACTGGGAGATGGCGATGGTCGGGGACCCCCTGTACGACCTGATCCGCCACATGCATCTGACGCCGACGACTCCTGAGATCCAGGACCGCATGTTCGCGCGCTGGAGCCGTCAACTGCCCGACGAGTACACCAAGGGCTGGGAGGACGACAGGCGCTTCTACCGCCGCTTGGAGACTGTCCGCTCCGCCTATGTGGACCTGGACCGCCTCGTGTCCAAGGCCAGCCTCGACGCCCCCAACGTCCGTCGGGCGGTCGACTCGTACGCGATGACGCTCAACGCGGCCACGGCGAAACTGGGGCTGCGGATGCGGCACGTGGCGAATCCCTATCTTGTCCGTGCCCTGACAAGAGGGGACCATGGCGGCTCAAGGACAGCCGGGCCTCTGACAGGTGTGTGACGTCCGCCAGCCGCCCGCCTTGGGGAGGGGGGACTGCGCATGTCCAGCAGAGACGGACAGTCCAGAGGGAGCGTGGGTCGGCGCCTCAGGCAGTTCCAGGCCCGTTTCGAGCCGTGGGTCATGCGTGTCGTACTCCTGGGAATCTTCGCCACCGGCTTGATCGCCCAGTTCGTGAAGCCGGTGGGGGACGCTCTGGAGGGCAAGGCGACTCTCGGCGGGGCTCTGCTCAGCCTGGTGGCGTATGTCCTCTACGACGCGTTGAAAGAGCTCACCTCGTCAGTCAGACTGCCGGCGCGCGGCATGGTGAACTCGCGGGACCTCGGCGGCTACGTGAGCGAGGCGTTCCGTGCCAGGAAGGTCGAGATCAGCTTTCTCGGCTACACGGGGGAGACGCTCTACAACGAGCTCTACCACCGGCTTGAGGGACTGATGGAGGACTCCGGACTGACCAGGCGTGTCACCGTCAGGGTGCTGGTCCCGGATTTCGGGCAGCCGATGACGGTGCCGTCGCGGGTGGGGGAGAGCGGAGCGCCGGTGGACGATCCGGAGTTCCGCAGACGTCTGGAACGGAAGATTCAGGAGTACGACCAGATTCTGGCGGGCCTCGCCGCACGCCTCACCGGCGCGGGCCGGATGACGGTCCAGTGCGAGTACCGGGTCTATTCCGGCATCCCGCGGGACAAGATCTGCATCTTCAACCGGGAGCAGGTGCTGCACGGTCTCTACGACGTGATGGCTCGCACGGTGCTGAACAGCTCCGACCCCGAGTTCTACGACCCCAAGGGCTACAACACGGACCTCAACGTCTGGACCCGTGAAGGTGGGAGCGCGGATGACACGGCGATCGCCACTTGGATCAAGCACTTCGACGATCTGTGGAGTCTGGCGGCGGCGCCCGCCTGGCGAAGGGCACCCGCGGATTGAGGGCCCCCGCACTGCGTACGCTTCCCGGCATGAGTGGCGACACCGGCGAAATGGGCCTCCGCGAGCGGAAGAAGCGGCGGATGTATCAGGCGATCTCCGAGGCGGCCATCGGGCTGTTTCTGGAGAAGGGGTTCGACAAGGTGTCCGTCGCCGAGGTCGCGGCCGCCGTCGAGATCTCCAAGCCGACCCTGTTCCGGTACTTCCCCACCAAGGAGGACCTGGTCCTGCACCGGTTCGCCGATCACGAGGACGAGGCCGCACGCGTCGTCGCCGGGCGGGGCGAGGGCGTGACGCCGCTCGCCGCGCTGCGGGCGCACTTTCTCGACGGGCTCGAGCGGCGCGACCCGGTGACCGGGCTGAACGACCACCCCGCGGTGCTCGCCTTTCACCGACTGCTCTACGGCACCCCTTCACTGGTCGCGCGGGCCTACGGCTATCAGGAGCGGTCGGAGAAGATCCTGGCCGGCGCGCTCGGCGAGGGGCCCGGGGCGCGGCTCGCGGCCGGGCAGATCGTGGCCGTACAGCGGGTTCTCGCCATGGAGAACTGGCGGCGGATTGCCGCGGGGGAGAGCGCCGACGAGGTGTGGCCGGATGCTGTGGACGCTGCTGAGCTGGGGTTTCGGCAGTTGGAGGGCGGGCTCGGGACGCTCAGGCATTTTGAGGGTTATTAAAAAATATTACTCGGTTACGTCATTCTCGTTCGGTGACCGATTCCGCCGATCTCCGTGCCCTCGTCCAGGAACGCACCCACCACGACCTCTGCCGCGCCGCCGTGGCCGAGGAGGCCGAGCGCCGCGGCCTGCACCGGCTGTACGTCGTCCTGACCCGCGCCGTGTCCCGCCTCGACGTCGTGCACAGCCGGCCGCTGCCGTTCGCTGCGGCGCCCTGAGCCGCCCGCTCACTTCGGGATGTCGAGCGCCGTTCCGTAGAGCCGGGTCACCCGGAGCCTGATCACCACGCGGCTCTCCTCGACCTGTCGGCCGAGGAACTCCGCCTCCTGCGCGGGGTCGTCGAACCCCGGTGTCATGGCGAGGAGTTCGCGCCCGACGGCGTCTCCGGGCGCGGCCGTCACGTCCGACACCTCGGCCTCGCCCTCGGCGACGGCGAACGACCACATGTCGGGGCCGGTGACGTGCAGCGCGGCATGCGGATCGCTCCGCAGCTGACGGGTCTTGAGGCGGTCGGCCGTGGTGGAGACGCGCAGGACGCGCTCGCCGGGACTCCAGTGGTAGAGCACGGTGGACAGGTGCGGGTGCCCGGTGCGCCGGACGCTCGCCAGTGTTCCGAACCGGCCGCGGGACAGCAGCAGGTGGAGCTCATCGTCGGTGAGGACCCGGGGCGCGGGACCGCTCTTCGCTGCCATGACAACTCCATCGGGATCGAGTTCGAGCTGGTGTGTGAAGTGGCTGGTGTGGGACGCGGGACAGGGGATGTTGGTCAGGCTGTCGTCGCACGGGGGCCGCGCAGCACCCCGTACGCGATCACGAACGCGGCGACGAGCAGACCCGTACCGACCGTGAAGGCCAGGTGGTAGCCGCTGGTGAGGGCCTCGGCGCGGGTGCCGCCCTGTGCGGTGAGCGAGCGGGTGCGGGACGCGGCGAGCGTGGAGAGCACGGCGACGCCGACGGCCATGCCGATCTGCTGGGTGGTGTTGAAGAGACCGGAGGCGAGTCCGGCGTCGGCCTCGCTCGCCCCGGACATGCCGAGCGAGGTCAGCGCGGGCAGGGCGAGGCCGAAACCTGCCGCGAGGAGCATCACCGGGAGGATGTCGGTGGCGTAGTGCGCGTGCACGGGGACCCGGGCGAGGAGTCCGAGTACGCCGACGAGGAGCGCGATCCCGGTGAGCAGCACGTTCCGTTCGCCGAAGCGGGTGTTGAGACGGGCCGAGACGCCGAGGGAGACCGCGCCGATGACGGCGGCGGCGGGGAGCATGGCGAGGCCGGTCTCCGCGGCGCCGTAGCCGAGGACTTGCTGGAGGTAGAGCGCGACCAGGATCTGGAAGGAGAACAGCGCGGCCACCATCAGCATCTGGACCAGGTTCGCCCCGGCGACGCTGCGCGAGCGCAGGATCCGCAGCGGCATGAGCGGCGTACGGGCCCTTGCCTGCCGGACGAAGAACCCGGCGAGCAGGAGCGCGGCGACGGCCCCGGTCCCGAGCGTGCGCGCCGAAGTCCAGCCGTACTCCTCGACCTTGACGACGGAGTAGATCCCGAGCATCAGGCCGCCGGTGACGAGCAGTGCGCCGGCCGTGTCGGCACCCGCCCTGAGCCCGAGGCCTCGGTCGCGGGGCAGGGCGGGCACGGCGACCGCGAGGGCCGCGAGCCCGATGGGCAGGTTGATGAAGAAGATCCAGTGCCAGCTGAGGCCGTCGGTGAGCAGGCCGCCCAGGACCTGCCCTATCGAGGCCCCGGCGGCGCCGGTGAAGCTGAACACGGCGATGGCCCTGGCGCGTTCGCGGGGTTCGGTGAACAGCGTGACGAGGATGCCGAGGCTGACGGCGGACGCCAGTGCGCTGCCGACGCCCTGGAGGAACCGCGCGGCGATCAGGACCGCGGGGCTCGTGGCCACGCCCGCCAGGAGCGACGCCGCGGTGAAGACCGCCGTGCCCACGAGGAACAGCCGCTTGCGTCCGACGAGGTCGCCGAGCCGCCCGGCGAGCAGCAGCAGGCTGCCGAACGCGATCAGGTAGGCGTTGACGACCCAGCTGAGGCCGGCCGGGGTGAACCCCAGATCGCTCTGGATGGCCGGCATCGCCACGGTCACGATGCTGCCGTCGAGGACCGTCATCAGCATCCCCGTGGCCAGGACGCCGAGGGCCGGCCACCTGGAGCGCTGGGGGGCGAGGAGTGCCGGAAGGGCGCGGAGTGGTGCGGAAACGGCAGGCATCTGCGGTCATCTCCTGTCAAAGGGCCACTGCGGGAGCCGCTGCGGGCCAACAGGAATGACCGTAGCAGATAGTTTTGTTGCAGACTATCTTTTACGGGCGCATGTGTGGATGGAGTAGGTGGGCAGGGTGGGTGGCTAGTGCCGGCGCGCCCTCCGGGGTGCCGGGTGCGGGCTCTCGGGCGGGGTGGCCAGGTGGCCGTCGACCAGGCGGTTCAGCGCGCGCAGCAGAACCTCGCGCTCTGTCTCGGGGAGTGAGCCGAGCGCCTCTTCGTGGACGCGGTCGGCGATCGCCTGGCTCTCCACGGCGACCTGAGCACCCTTCTCCGTGACCGCGATGATCCGCGCCCGCCGGTCCCGCGCGGACGGGCGCCGCTCGGCGAGGCCCGCCTTCTCCAGGGCGTCGACCGTCACCACCATCGTGGTCTTGTCCATGTCGCCGATCTCCGCGAGCTGCGCCTGGGTGCGCTCCTCCTCCAGGGCGTGCACCAGTACGCAGTGCATCCGGGCCGTGAGGCCGATCTCGGAGAGGGCCGCCGCCATCTGCGTACGCAGCACATGACTGGTGCGGTCGAGCAGGAAGGAGAGGTCCGGTTCGGTGCGGGCGGGCGCCATGGAGGTCATGAGTGCCAGGGTAGCCAATTTGATCCGTTACGGATTATCTGCAACTTGGCGCACCCCTGGGCGCACGTCCGGTGCACCCCGTCACCCGCCGACCCGCTCGCCGACGAACGCCTCCCACGTCCGCTCGCCCCTGGCCGCACCCGCGCGCGCCAGATTCTCCCCGGCCCGGTACGCGCGGCCCGCCTTCCCGGGGATGCGGACCGGCAGCTTCGGCCTGCGCCTGCCCTTGGCCTGGAGGTAGCCGGCGCTCAGTTCGGCCATCCCGTACACCTTGGGGCCGGCCAGGTCCGGGACCGGGCCGGCCGGCTCGCCGAGTGCCAGCTCCACCAGGCGGGCGGCCACGTCGCGCGAGTCGACCGGTTCGAAGCGGAGCCCGCCCGGGACCGGGAGCACCGGCAGCTTCGTCATCTTCTCGACCACGCCGAGGACGAGGTCGTTGAACTGGGCGGCCCGCAGCGTCGTGAACGGTATGCCGGACTCGGCGACGGCCCGCTCGGCCGCCAGCTTGTTCTTGAGCCAGGTCACCGGGACCGTGTCCGCGCCGGTCACCGAGATGTAGACGAGGTGCTTCACCCCGGCCTGCCGCGCCGCCCGCACCAGGTTCCGGGTCGCCACGTGGTCGCCCTTGGGGCCGCCCGCGAGGTGGAGGACGATCTCGGTCCCCGTCAGCGCCGTCCGCAGTCCCGGGTCCTCCTCGTCGAGCAGGTCGGCACTCACGTACTCGACGCCGTCGGCGGACTCGCGGCCGTGCCGGCTGAGCACGCGGACCGGCCGGCCGGCCTTGCGCAGCAGGGGGACGACGTGGCCGCCCAGCGTGCCCGTGCCGCCGGTGACCAGGATCGGTGCAGTCATGGCTACTCCCGTTGGTTGCGCGGACCGGGGCTTCGCGCCCCGTCCGGGTCGGTAGGTTCTCGACGTCTGCTTCTTTGACCCGCGCCGAGCGAGGAATGTGACCGATGGACGAGAACGCATCGCTGGCCGAGCGTTTCGAGAAGGACCGGACCCGGCTGCGCGCGGTGGCCTACCGGATGCTCGGCTCGGTGACCGAGGCGGACGACGCCGTGCAGGAGACCTGGCTGCGCCTCAGCCGCACGGCCGACGCGCACGCGCATCACGAGGACGGGGAGGAGCGGGGAGACGGGGGCGCGCCGACCGGCATCGAGAACCTCACCGGCTGGCTGACCACGGTCGTGTCGCGCGTGTGCCTCAATATGCTGCGCGCCCGCGAGAACCGCCGCGAGGACCCCCTCGACGCGTACGTCCCCGACCCGGGCGCCGCCCCGGAGGACGGGCGTGACCCCGAGGAGGAGGCGCTGCTCGCCGATTCGGTCGGCGTCGCCCTCCTCGTCGTACTCGACACGCTGACCCCCGCCGAGCGGCTCGCCTTCGTGCTGCACGACATGTTCGCCGTGCCGTTCGACGAGATCGGGCCACTGATCGAGCGGACCCCGGCCGCGACCAGGCAGCTCGCCAGCCGCGCCCGCCGCCGGGTCAGGGGCGTCGCCCCGGCGTCCGGCGTCGATCTGCCGCGCAGGCGCCAGGTCGTCGAGGCGTTTTTGGCCGCCACGCGCGGCGGGAACTTCGACGCGCTGGTCGCCCTGCTCCACCCGGACGTGGTGCTCCATGCGGACCGTACGGTCGTCCCGACCCCCGAGCCCGTCGTGGTCCGTGGCGCCACCACGGTGGCCCGCGGCGCGATGGCAGCCACAGGCCGCGCCCTGTTCACCGGTCCCGCGCTGATCGACGGCTCGCCCGGCCTGGTGATGGCGCCCGGCGGCCGCCTGTTCCTGGTGCTCGTCTTCACGCTCACCGGCGGCCTGATCACGGGCATCGACGTGTTCGCGGAACCGGAGCGCCTGCGCCACCTGGCCATCACCGTCCTCGACGGTGATCCGAGCGATCCGTACGGGAAATAGGGCTGTACGAGGAACGGAGGCTTGCGGCGAGTGGCCGGACGCAGGCACGGGCCCGGCCGTACGCTGGCAGCGTGACGCTCGATGACCTCGTAAGGCTGCGCCGGGCCCGGGACATGATGGACCGCGACTACGCGCAGCCCCTCGACGTCCCGGCCCTTGCGCGTGCAGCGCACATGTCGCCCGGGCACTTCTCCCGCAGCTTCCGGGCGGCCTTCGGTGAAACCCCGTACAGCTATCTGATGACCCGCCGTGTCGAGCGGGCCAAGGCGCTGCTGCGGCGGGGCGATCTGAGCGTGACGGAGGTCTGCTTCGAGGTCGGCTGTACGTCGCTGGGGTCGTTCAGCTCGCGTTTCACCGAGCTGGTCGGCGAGACCCCGAGCGCGTACCGGGCCCGCAGCCACGAGCCGGGCGCGGTCATACCCGCGTGCGTGGCCAAGATCCTCACCCGCCCCGTCAGGAACGGACCGGCCGGGGGCGGGCGCGTCATCGACGCCCAAGTCCTCGACGGAGAACCGGAAACGGGCCCTCGCGCGTAGGCCTCACGCCGCCTTCCGGGTGGCGTGGCGCACTTTTGCAAGCAGTCGCTTGCAATAGTTAGCATCGGCGAGGCACTATCGGAGCATGGCATCGCTCAACGTCGGCAATCTCGGTGAGTACCTGCGCGAGCAGCGCCGCAGTGCGCAGCTCTCGCTCAGGCAGCTCGCCGATGCCGCCGGGGTGTCCAATCCGTATCTGAGCCAGATCGAGCGCGGTCTTCGCAAGCCGAGCGCGGAGGTCCTCCAGCAGGTGGCCAAGGCCCTGCGGATCTCCGCGGAGACGCTGTACGTGCGGGCCGGGATCCTCGATGCGGAGCGGGAGCGGGAAGAGGTGGAGACGCGCGCCGTCATCCTCGCCGACCTCTCGCTCAACGAGCGCCAGAAACAAGTGCTGTTGCAGATCTACGAGTCCTTCAGGAAAGAGAACGGGACCGAGGTACAGCACGACCGTCAGGAACACCCCGCCGACGGCCCCCGCACGGCCGGGAGCAGCGGTGCCGAACCCTCAAGCTGAAGCCGATGTGATCCGGGAGGACCACGCCATGGCCATCACCGACGACCTGCGCAAGACCCTCAGCAACCCGACCCCCCTCTACTTCGCCGCCGGCACGGCCGAGCTCGCCTATCAGCAGGCGAAGAAGGTGCCCGGCATCGTGGAGCAGCTGCGCGCCGAGGCCCCGGCCCGGTTCGAGGCCGTGCGCAACACCGACCCGAAGGACGTCCAGGAGAAGGCGGCCGGCCGCGCCAAGGAGGCCCAGGCGGCCATCCAGGCCAAGGTCACCGAGGTGCTCGGCACGCTCGACACCGACCTGAAGAAGATCGGCGAGTCCGCGCAGGACCTCGCGCTGCGCGGTGTCGGCGTCGCCGCCGAGTACGCCGTCAAGGCCCGCGAGACGTACGAGAAGGTCGCCGAGCACGGCGAGGAGACCGTGCGGGCCTGGCGCGGTGAGGCGGCCGACGAGATCCTCGAGGTCGCCGAGGCCGTCGAGCCCGACGCGGAGCCCGACGCCGTGGCCGACGACCGGGCCGCCGCGAAGCCCGGGCCGGTCGACGCGTCCGCCAAGAAGCCGGTGGCCGTGAAGAAGGCCCCGGCCAAGAAGACGACGACCGTGAAGAAGACCGCGCCCTCCTCCAAGTAGCGGCACGGCGGAGTGAACAAAGCGGTACGGAGCGTACCGAGGGGCGGGCCGGGCACTTACCGAGTGCCCGGCCCGTTCACCGGGTACGGTGACCGCGTAGGACTGACCTGACTCGGGTGGTGGGCGTTGTGCTGATGTCGGCTTTCGGCGGCTTGATGTGGCTGCTCTACACCGCCATGCTCGTGCTCGCGGTGGTTGCTCTGGTGATGGCCGCGTTCTCGCGTGAGGACGCGTTCCGCGCGGCGGACAAGCAGAACAAGATGTTCTGGCTGATCATCCTCGGCATCGCAGTCGCGGTGAATCTGCTCGTCCCGATGCTGTTCCTCCAGCTCGCGGGGCTCGTCGCGACGATCGTCTTCTTCGTGGACGTGCGGCCCGCGCTCCAGCAGGTGTCGGGCGGCGGCCGGGGCCGCCGTGGCGGCGGCTCCAGCAGTGACGGTCCGTACGGGCCGTACAACGGCGGGCGCTGAGCCCTCCGGCTCCCGGGGGCGCGGTCGCCCCCCCCCGGATCAGGGGCTAGTTCCCCCGGTCCAGGAGGACGACTGCCACGTCGTCCGTGAGGTCGCCGCCGTTGAGGTCGCGGGCCTCGTTCACCGTCGCGTCGATGAGTTCCTCGCCGCGCAGCCCCTCCGTGAGCCTGCGGCGCACCATGTCCACCATGCCGTCCTGGCCCAGGCGCTGCTTGCCGTCGCCGACCCGTCCCTCGATCAGGCCGTCCGTGTAGAGCATCAGGCTCCACGTCGGGCCGAGCTCGACCTGACGGCGCGGCCAGCGGGCGCGCGGCAGCAGACCGAGCGCCGGGCCGTTGTCCTCGTACGGGAGCAGCTCGGCGCGCCGCCCCGGGCGCGCTATCAGCGGCGACGGGTGGCCCGCCAGGCACAGGCCCGCGCGGCGGCCGTCGGGGGAGATGTCGACCGTGCACAGCGTCGCGAAGATCTCGTCGTCCGCCCGCTCGTGTTCGAGGACCTGCTGGAGCGTGGAGAGCAGTTCGTCGCCGCACAGGCCGGCGAACGTCAACGCCCGCCAGGCGATGCGCAGTTCGACGCCGAGCGCCGCCTCGTCGGGGCCGTGCCCGCAGACGTCGCCGATCATGGCGTGCACCGTGCCGTCGGGCGTGCGGACGGCGTCGTAGAAGTCGCCGCCGAGCAGCGCCCGGGAGCGGCCGGGGCGGTAGCGGGCCGAGAAGCGCAGCGGGGAGCCGTCCAGGAGCGGCGTCGGGAGGAGGCCGCGCTCCAGGCGGGCGTTCTCCTGGGCGCGCAGCCGGGACTCGGCGAGCTTGCGCTGGGCGACGTCGGCGCGCCTGCGCTCGACGGCGTAGCGCACGGCACGGCCCAGCAGGCGGCCGTCCAGCTCGTCGCGGAACAGATAGTCCTGGGCGCCGACGCGCACGGCCTCGGCGCCGCGCTCCGCGTCGCCGGACGCGGTGAGGGCGAGGACGGCGTGCCGCGGCGCGAGGCGCAGGACATGCCGGAGCGTCTCCAGCTCGTCGGCGTCCGTGGCCGCGCCGGGCGCGGGCAGGGCGAGGTCGAGCAGGATGCAGTGGACGTCGTCGGTGAGGAGCCGCTCGGCCTCGGTGAGGTTGCGGGCGGTACGGACGCGGATCGGCTTGCCCGCCGAGTCGGTCAGTTCGGGCACGCTGAGGGAGGCGGTGGGGTCGTCCTCGATGACGAGGAGCGTCAGAGGGCCACCTCCGCCGCTCTGGGCACCGGAGGCCGTGGGCTGCCGGGGCAGCGTGACGGGCGGTGTCGGCACTGTCGGAGCCTGACCACCTTCCACGGCCAGGATAGCTCTCTGCCGCGGTACGGGTACGGGCATCGCTCGGTTCCTTCCCTCCCCCCGAGGGCGTGGTGGAGCGAAGGATCGTCGCACCACAGACGGTGGACCTTAGCGGTAGGCGGCGTCGCAACGGAATGGTGAGAGGCAAACCGCCACTGTCATATGCCGCATCAGCTAACGGAATTGGGCACGCCAAAGGGCCCATCGGCGGATTCGGGGATGACGAAGGTCACGTCGGTCCACTGCAACCGGAGGCGTCGGAGTGCGGTGGGTCACGTGGCCCAGCTCACGACGACGCCGCCCGCAGCCCTTTACGCGTCGGGGCGGACGACTCCGAGGATCGCCATCGAGCCCGCGCCCGCGACCGTGACGTTCCGCCCGGGGCGCGGCGCGTGCACGATGGCGCCGTCCCCTATGTACATCCCGACGTGGCTGGCGTCGTCGTGGTAGATGATCAGGTCGCCGGGGCGCATGTCCTTGATGTCGATGTGCTTGAGCTGCTTCCACTGCTCCTGCGAGGTCCGCGGGATCGGCCGTCCCGCCGCCGACCACGCCTGCGAGGTCAGGCCCGAGCAGTCGTAGGAGCCGGGACCCTCGGCGCCCCACACGTACGGCTTGCCGAGCTGGCCGGTGGCGAACGCGACCGCCTTCTTGCCCGGTGCCGACGCGCTGCCCTTGATGTCCTTCAGGACCCCCGAGCTGAGCCAGGCCGTCTGCCGCTTGTACTCGGCCTGCTGCTCCAGCTTCTTCAGCCGCTCCCGCTCCTCCTTCTCGAGCTGCGACTCGAGCTTCTCGGCGGCCGCGATCCTGCTCTTGATCTTCTTCTTCGCCCGGGCCTTCTCCTTGCGGCCGGCCTCGAGCTTCTTCCAGTTCCGCGTGGCGTCCTGGGCGTACGTCTGCAGGTCCTCCTGCGTCCGGGTCATCTCGCCCATGAGCCCCTTGGTGGCGTGCTGCCCCTGCCGCATCCGGTCCGCGCCGTCCAGGAACCGCGAGGGGTCGTCCGAGAGCATCAGCTGCGCCTCCGGCGGCATCCCGCCGTCGCGGTACTGCTGGCGGGCCGCGGCGCCCGCGCGGGACTTCAGCCGGTCCAGCTTCTTCTGGCCGGCGACGATGTCCTTGGCCAGCCGGACGATCTGTCCCGATTGCTTCTCGGCCTTCTCCTCGGCCGCGTTGTACGCCTCCGTGGCGACGGCCGCGTCGTGGTAGAGCTCGTCGAGCTTGGCGCGGACCTGCTCAAGGTCCGTGCTTCTGTCGGACGTCGACGGCGGCGCGGGCCGCGCGGGACTTGCGTACGCGGCGCCTGGCGCCGTCAGTACGGTCAACGCGCCGACCAGCGCCACGGCCGCCATGACTGTCGTGCTCCGCCTGCTCATCGCGCTCCGCCCCCAAGCCGTGAAGACTCACCAAAACTGATTTACCGTCAGTAACTTACGGATGCCCCGGGGATGGTGCCACGCCGGCGCCGAATGTGACAGAGCCGGGCAACAACTCCCTATCCGCTCCCGGTCCGCCCCATCGGTCCCGCACGTCCCTGCCCCGCACCGTCTGACGTACGGCCCCCGGAGATCGTTCCCTCGGGTCCGGACACGCCTTCGTCAGTCCCGAGGAGCCAACGCCCCCCAGGCGACCGTCACTTCCCCCTGCCGCCAGCGGGCAGGCCGGTCGAGCACCGGCCAGTCCGCGCTCAGCGCCCGTGCCGTCCGGATCCACCGCTGCCGCGCCCCGTACGAGGCGTAGGGGGCGGCCGCCGCCCAGGCGCGGTCGAAGTCGCGCAGGAACGAGTGGACCGGCTCGCCCGGCACGTTGCGGTGGATCAGCGCCTTGGGGAGGCGCTCGGCGAGGTCGGAGGGGCGGTCGAGGGAGCCGAGGCGGGTCGCGAAGGTGACCGTGCGGGGGCCCTCGGGTCCGAGCGCCACCCACACGTGGCGGCGGCCGATCTCGTCGCAGGTCCCCTCGACCAGGAGCCCGCCGGGCGCGAGCCGTGCGGTCAGCCGCCGCCATACGTCGGCGACCTGGTCCTCGTCGTACTGGCGCAGCACGTTCGCGGCCCTGATCAGGAGCGGGTCGTGGGGGAGGGGCACCTCGAAGCCGCCGTGGCGGAAGGTGAGGCCGTCCCGTTCGTAGGGGAGGGCGGCGGCGACCCGGGCCGGCTCGATCTCGATGCCCACCACGCGCGCGCGTGGCGCCACGGTGCGCAGTCGGTGCAGCAGCTCGACCGCGGTCCAGGGCGCCGCTCCGTAGCCGAGGTCGACGGCGACGGGGTGGTCGGCGCGGCGCAGGGCGGCGCCGTGCGTGGCCGCGATCCAGCGGTCCATGCGGCGCAGGCGATTGGGGTTGGTCGTCCCGCGTGTGACCGTTCCCACGGGGCGGGACGGGGGGCGCGGGTTCATGGGTACGAGGGTATGCGCCCGCCCAGGTGCCCCAGGGTTGAGTCCCCGACGGTAATGATTCGGCAAAACGGAAATGGAGCGGAGACCTCCGGTGTTGGAGGGGCTGAAGGAGGGTTCGTGCCCGGGCTCCGCGCCCGCGGCTCCGCGCCCTCCGACGAGTCGTGCCCGCAGCAAGGAGGACCGCCACGTGAGCCAGTACGTGTCCAGGCTCCGCCGTTCCGGGGCCTCGTCCCCGCGGCTCAGGTTCCCCGGCGCGCACCGCAGACCGCGTCGCGTGGCCATGCTGAGCGTGCACACGTCACCGCTCCACCAGCCCGGCACGGGCGACGCGGGCGGCATGAACGTCTACATCGTCGAGCTAGCCAAGCGCCTCGCCGCGATCAACATCGAGGTCGAGATCTTCACGCGCGCCACGACCGGCGCGCTGCCCCCCTCTGTCGAGCTGGCGCCCGGCGTCCTGGTCCGGCACGTGGACGCGGGCCCGTACGAGGGTCTCGCCAAGGAGGAGCTGCCGGCCCAGCTGTGCGCCTTCACGCACGGCGTGATGCAGGCGTGGGCGGGCCACCGGCCGGGCTACTACGACCTCGTCCACTCGCACTACTGGCTCTCCGGTCACGTCGGCTGGCTGGCCGCCGAGCGCTGGGGCGTCCCCCTCGTGCACGCCATGCACACCATGGCCAAGGTCAAGAACGCCGCGCTCGCCGAGGGCGACACCCCCGAGCCCGCCGCGCGCGTCATCGGCGAGACCCAGATCGTCCGCGCCGCCGACCGCCTCATCGCGAACACCGCGGAGGAGGCCGACGAGCTCGTACGCCACTACGAGGCGGACGCCGGCAAGGTCGCCGTCGTCCACCCCGGCGTGAACCTGGACCGCTTCCGTCCCGCCGACGGCCGCGCCGCCGCCCGGCACCGCCTCGGCCTGCCGCAGGACGCCCTCATCCCGCTCTTCGCGGGCCGTATCCAGCCCCTCAAGGCGCCGGACATCCTGCTCAGGGCCGTCGCCGTCCTCCTCGACGAGCGGCCCGAGCTGCGCTCGAGGATGGTCGTGCCGGTGGTGGGCGGCCCCAGCGGCAGCGGTCTGGCCAAGCCGGAGGGGCTGCAGAAGCTCGCCGCCAAGCTCGGCATCGCGGACGTCGTCCGCTTCCGCCCGCCGGTCGGGCAGGACCAGCTCGCGGACTGGTTCCGCGCGGCCTCCGTCCTCGTCATGCCGTCGTACAGCGAGTCCTTCGGGCTCGTCGCCATAGAGGCGCAGGCGGCCGGTACGCCGGTGATCGCGGCCGCGGTCGGCGGTCTGCCCGTCGCCGTGCGCGACGAGACGACCGGCTTCCTGGTCCCGGGCCACGACCCGGCGGCGTACGCGCGCAGGCTGGGCGAGTTCGCCGACCGTCCACAGCTTGTGGACAGCATGGGCGCCGCCGCCGCGGCGCACGCGCAGGGCTTCGGCTGGGACACCGCGGCCTCCGAGACGGCCGATGTGTACACGGCGGCCACCTACGAGCACCGCCACCCCCGTCACGTACCCTCGCTGCATGGCTGACAGCACCAAGGCCGGCGCGGCGGCGGTCATCGAGCAGGTCCTCACCGAGGCCGAGCTCGAGTGGGAGAGCCCCGAGCCCGGCTCGTCGTACGTCGTGAAGCTGCCCGGGACGCGCAAGCTGTCGACGACGCTCTCGCTGCTCGTCGGCAAGCACTCGCTCTCGCTGAACGCGTTCGTGATCCGGCACCCGGACGAGAACGAGCAGGGCGTCCACCGCTGGCTCCTCGAGCGCAACCTCCGTCTGTACGGCGTGAGTTACGCGGTCGACCAGCTCGGCGACATCTACCTCACCGGCAAGCTGCCCCTCGCGGCCGTCACCCCGGACGAGGTCGACCGCCTCCTCGGCTCGGTCCTGGAGGCCGCGGACGGCGCGTTCAACACGCTCCTGGAGCTCGGTTTCGCGAGCGCGATCCGTCGCGAGTACGCCTGGAGGGTGTCGCGCGGAGAGTCCACGCGCAACCTCGACGCGTTCACGAATCTGACCCAGCGCCCCGCCAAGTAGCGCCCCTCTCCTGCCGGTTGACTGTTGCACGACCCCTTCCGCCGCAGGGGTCGTCGTGGCATGCTCGCGGCCGACGCGGACATGAACGACGTTCACATCTTTGAACGTCCTCGAACTGAATCGTGCGGAGGGTGGCGACGGTGGAGAACCTCAGTCGACGCGGGTTGTTGGGCAGCGCGATAGCGGTGGCGGCCGTGACGGTGACGGGAACCGGCGCGCGGGCCGCCACGGCACAGGCCGGTGAAGTCCCGCCCATCTGGCGCGAGTTCACCCGCACCCCTTATACGCACCCGCAGATCCCGTACGTCGGGCGGGCCGGATACCGCGCGGGCCGGCAAGACTTCGCCCGCCCCCGCGCCGTCGCCGACGTCGTCCGTGACTACGGCGCGCGCCCCGACGGCTCGGCCGACGCCGCCCCCGCGATCAACCGTGCCCTCGCCGACGCCGGACGGGCCGGCGGGGGCACGGTCCACCTGCCCCCGGGCACGTACCGCATCGACGACCTCATCCGCATCGGCCACTCCGGCGTCGTCCTGCGCGGCGCGGGCAGCACCCGCACCAAGCTGTACGCGACCCGCAGCCTCACCGAACTCGTCGGCGTCTACGGCTCCCGCTACGGCGGCGACAAGTCCAGCTGGTCCTGGGCGGGCGGCCTGATCTGGCTCTGCCCCGAGGACCGCTTCCGCACCCTCACCGACGCGATCAGGGCGAGGGCCTGGCCCTTCGAGGGCTGGACGGGCAACAAGCGCGACGAGTGGGACACGCTGACGGCGGTCGGGCCCGCCACCCGCGGCTCCTGGTCGGTGACGGTCGCGGACGCGTCCCGCCTCTCCCGCGGCGACCTGGTCCTCCTGCGGCTCGCCGACGACCCCGGCCACACCCTCCTCGAACACATGGCGGGCGGCGGCCCGGGCCCCGAGGCGTACTTCTGGGACGACAAGACCAAGCTGACCTCGTACGTGCCGTACGAATGGCCCGTCCGGATCGCCTCCGTGCACGGCCGCCGCGTCACCTTCGAACGCCCGCTCCCCCTCGACGTACGCCCCGAGTGGGACCCCCGGCTGACCACGCACGTCGGCGCCCTGACCGGTTCGGGCGTCGAGGCGTTGACCCTCGAAGCCGTCGAGACCCCGCAGTCGCAGCACCTTCTCGACAAGGGCTACAACGGCGTGGCGTTCCAGTGCGCGTACGACTGCTGGGCCGACGACGTCACCGTGCGCCACGTCGACAACGGCTTCGGCCTGGTCGCCGCGTCCGCGTGCACGCTGCGCCGCACGCGCGTCGCGGGCCGCGGCTCGCACCACCCCTACTTCTGCCGTGAGGGCTCCCACGACAACCTCGTCGAGTCGTTCACGATCGAGCAGCGCACCGTCCCCGCCCCCGCGGGCACACAGCTGCACGGCATCAACGTCGAGGGCCTGTCGTCGTACAACGTGTGGTCGCGCGGGGAGATGGAGATGGGCACGTTCGACTCGCACCGGGGCATGCCCTTCGCGAACGTGCGCACGGACATCGTCGTGAACAACAACGGCCGCCACGGCGGCGACGCGTCGGCGGGACCGCTCTTCGGGGCGCGCTTCACTCACTGGAACATCCGCGTCACGAACCAGCGCGCCGGTCTGATGCGCCTCGACGGACTAGCGCCGTACAGCGCGACCGTCGCCGTCAACACGGTCCGCGAGTTCGACCAGACCGACGTCCCGGACTTCACCGGGGACCTGCATGCGCGGCTCGAGCTGTACGGCGACGGGGTGTCGGACACGGTCCGGCCGCGGAACCTGTACGACGCGCAGCGGTCGTCGCTCGGTCGGTGAACGTCAGGCGGTGAGCTCGGGCTCGGCCGCGGTCTTTTCGGGGCTGGGGACGGGAGTGACGGGCTGCTCCTCCGCGGGCAGCCCCCGCATCAGGATCCAGTACCCGGCCGCCGCGGCCGTCCCGACCGCCGCGCAGCCCGCCCACAGCCAGTTCGCCCCGAACCGGTCGATCGTGATGCCCGAAGCCAGCGGCGCGACCAGCGCCGCCACCGACCACGACATCGAGTACATGCCCTGGTAGCGGCCGCGTCCGTGGGTCGGGGCGAGCCGGGCCACCAGGCCGGACTGGGTGGGCGCGTTGACCATCTCGCCGAGCGTCCACACGACGACGATCAGGGCGTAGGCGGCCATCGACCCGGCGAACGCGGTGAGCGCGAAGCCGTAGCCGATGAGGAGGGAGGAGACCGTCAGGAGCCGGCCCGCGTCGCGCTTCTCGATGAAGCGGGTCAGCGGGATCTGCAGCGCCACGATGACGATGCCGTTGACGGCGGCGACGAGCCCGACGTCCGAACTGCTCAGCCCCGCCTGCCCCATGACGATGGGCAGCCCGGACGAGGACTGCGTGAAGACGACGGAGATGAGGAACGACAGCCCCACCATCAGCATGTACCGGCCGTCGCGCAGGACGGTCAGCATGGTCACGTCGGCGACGGGCGCCGCGTCGGGCTTCGGCTCGGCGCGCTCGGGCCGTGACTCGGGCACCTTCACGAACACCAGGACCGCGCAGGCCAGCGTCATCGCGGCCTCGACGAGGAAGCCGGCGGTGTAGCTGACGGAGACGAGGAAACCGGCGTAGGCGGAGGAGACGGCGAAGCCGAGGTTGATGGCCCAGTAGTTGAGGGAGAAGGCCCGCACGCGGTCCTTCGGCGCGACGAGGTCGGCCATCATCGCCTGCACGGCGGGACGCGACGCGTTCGAGGCGACGCCGAGCAGGAAGCCGGTCACCGCGATCCCGGCGGGGTCGCGCACGAAGGCGAGGACGGCGACGGTCGCGGCGGTCGCGAGCTGCGCGGCGAGGAGGGTGGGGCGGCGCCCGATCCGGTCCGCGAGCACCCCGCCGAGCAGCGACGCGATCATGCCGCCGAGCCCGATGAGCGCGGCGACCAGACCCGCGTACGACGCGGAGAAGTGGCGCTCGGTGGTCAGGTACAGCGCCATGAACGTGAGGACGAAGCCGCCCAGGCGGTTGATCAGGGTGCTGGTCCACAGCCACCAGAACTGGCGCGGCAGACCGGACACACTCTCGTGTGCGACCCGTCTGAGTGCGGTGACGGACATCGGGACGGGTCCCCCTGGGGTGCGTACGGCGTGGGTGCGGCCTGATGGGCCTGTAAGTGGCGCCGGCCAAGTCCGTAACTTACGCGGGGGAGGGCGGCCGCAGCCACTCGATTGACGGTGGCCGTCAATCGTCGGCGGGACCCGCCTCCGTACCGTCCGGCCCGTGGCCGGGCGCGCAGGGCGCCGGAGGCTTGGATTAGGCTCGGAGCCATGGCCGACGCACCGTACAAGCTGATCCTCCTCCGCCACGGCGAGAGCGAATGGAACGCGAAGAACCTGTTCACCGGTTGGGTGGACGTCAACCTCAACGAGAAGGGCGAGAAGGAGGCAGTCCGCGGCGGTGAGCTGCTCAAGGACGCAGGCCTGCTCCCCGACGTCGTCCACACCTCGCTCCAGAAGCGCGCGATCCGCACGGCCCAGCTGTCGCTGGAGGCCGCGGACCGCCACTGGATCCCCGTCCACCGCTCCTGGCGCCTGAACGAGCGGCACTACGGTGCGCTCCAGGGCAAGGACAAGGCGCAGACGCTGGCCGAGTTCGGCGAGGAGCAGTTCATGCTCTGGCGCCGCTCGTACGACACCCCGCCGCCGCCGCTGGCCCGCGACGCGGAGTACTCCCAGTTCGACGACGCGCGCTACGCGTCCCTCCCGCCGGAGCTGCGCCCGCAGACGGAGTGCCTCAAGGACGTCGTCGTCCGCATGCTCCCGTACTGGTTCGACGACATCGTCCCGGACCTCCTGGACGGCAAGACGGTCCTGGTCGCGGCCCACGGCAACAGCCTGCGCGCCCTGGTCAAGCACCTCGACGGCATCTCCGACGCCGACATCGCGGGCCTGAACATCCCGACGGGCATCCCGCTGTCCTACGAGCTCGACGCGGACTTCAAGCCCCTGAACCCGGGCGGCACGTACCTGGACCCGGACGCGGCCGCGGCGGCGATCGAGGCGGTCAAGAACCAGGGCAAGAAGAAGTAGCTTTCACGATCATGCCCCTGAGCTGCGTATACGGCGCGGCTCGGGGGCGTTTTCGTGTCCTGGGCCCTCGCTGGGCCCTCAGCCCCTCGGGTTCTGCGGTCGCAGCGCCCGCCCGAGAGCCTTCCGCGCGCGGTCCCGGCTGCTGGGCCATGTGGGTTCGGCCTCGTAGACGTGCTTCGACGACAGAGCCGTCGGGGTGCCTTGGGAGTCCCAGTACTCCGTAGCCAGTTCATCGAACTCTTCAAGCTTCTGACGCATCCGGACACGGGCAGCGTAGAGCGGCACGAGGGGAGCGAGTGGTGTTCTTCAGGCGCCTGCAGTCGTCCGGCGCGAGCTCATGTCTCGCAAGCAACAAGAGCACGGCCTGCAAGTTTTGGCGCGCGAGCGAAGCGGGCTGCGCGCCGGACTGCCCCGCGGCGCGTGGCTGCGGGGCGCCTTGTGGGGTTCAGTCGATCGTCTCCCCGTTGTGCATACCGCCCTTGCAGAGGTTGTCCGCCAGATCGGCCATTCCGCCGCCCTGCTTGCACTGAGAAGGGGTGACGTAGGTTGCGGCACCCTGTGCGGGTGCGGTGGCGCTGGCGGCGCCTGTGAGGCCGAGTCCGGCGAGGGCTGCCGTGGCGATGACGGCGGGGAGGATTCGTCGAATGCGCATTTGGTTCCCCTTTCACGGATTGTCCCGGTTGGGGCACTAATCAGCTTAATCGCCATGTGGACGGCACGTCATGTTGCGCCATTCGGGACAGTGCTGTCGGGTGCGGGGTCGGTGACGCGACCCGTCGGACAGGCCCTGACACGGTGCGCGGCGACCGCCGGGAGCTGCCCACGAACGCGGCGGCGGAAGGATGCGGTCATGCCCAAGCCGGCAAGTTTCACTGCCTGGTTGAAGACCCACACCGATCAACACAGCGCCATCGGGGATCTCGCTCGGGATGTCTCCGCTGATCCCGACTGGCCCTCGCGCAAGGGGCGGCAGGGTCGGCTTGACTACCTGGAGGAGGAGTGCGGCGCCGTCAGGGCAGCTATTGAGGCACTCGACCGTGCATGGGATCAGTACGAGGCGTACATCTCGTCACCCGTCCGGTCCGCACGGTGCGGCACATGACTGTGTCCGAGTGCGGAGCTGCCGGACCGCACTCACGCTGGGACCCTCGGAGTCGTAACCAACGGTGAGGGCCATGATCGTAACGATGGTGTCGATGCCAGAGGTGACCGTCACCCGTACGGACGTGTCCGAGGCACGTGAGCGCCTCGCCACGGCCCGCTTTCTGATCGTCGACATCGAGCTGCCGGAAGAAGCGCCGGCGGATGGCGAGGCTGTGGCCCGTCAGCTCGGCCTGGAGGCTGACGACCTGGACTGGTTCGGCAGGAAGGACGAGCCCGCGCGGGCCGATTTCCTGGGGGAGAAGGCCGGCTTCGTCGTGCCCGTGATCCACGACGACCGGGTCGCCTACATCCACGCGCTGGTGACCGAGCAGTTCCTGGTCACCGTTCACCGTGGCCAGGCGGGCCTGGCGTCCAACATCTCCGCGCAGCTCCGGCACGAGAGGCCCCCCGACGTCGTGGCCGTGCTCTTCCTGCTGCTCCAGGAGGCGCTGGCGACCTTCCGCCGGGCCGCCGTGCAGGACCTGCTGCTGACGGAGGAACTCGAGGACGACATGTTCCAGCAACGGCGCCCCGAGCAGGTCTACCGCCTGTCGAAGCTGCGACGGCGCTCCGCCCTCCTGCACCACTCGCTGCTTCCCTACCTTCAGGTGGTGGACGAGGTCTTCACGCGCCGGATGTTGAACCCCAACTTCCCGGAGGGGCGGCAAAGACTCGCCCAGGAGTTCCAGCACGCGGCGAGGCTGGTCCTGGCGCATATCGAGTCCCTCCAGGATGCCTCCCGTCGTGCTTTCGCCAGCTACTCCTCCCTCGCCGCGGGCGAGCAGAACGGCGTGATCAACCGGCTGGCCATCGTGTCGACGATCTTCCTGCCGCTGACGTTCCTGAGCGGATTCTTCGGCATGAACTTCACCTACCTGACCGACGAACTGGAGAGCAGGGTCGTCTTCTGGCTGCTCGCCGTGGGGCTTCAGGTGGCCGTCCTGTTCGTGGCCTTCTACGTACTGCACCGCACCCGCATCTGGCGGCGGCTGCGGGACGAGGACTAGGGCAAGGACGAGGGCTGGGACTGGGGCTGGGACCGGCCGGGGGACCGGCCGGCCGATCACATGAACTGGGCCGGGGATTGAGGGTCCGTCACCGCGCCGCAGGCTGGGCCGGCAGGTTGAAGACGTTGTCCGGAGAGATGATCTTGGTGATCGCCTGGCCGAAGAGGGTGCTCGGCTCCGAGTTGTCGTGGTTGATGTCCGTGTTCAGGACCACCACGAGCGTCGCCTTGGCGGACGGCAGGTAGATCGTCAGGGACTCGTAGCCCGGCAGGGAGCCGTTGTGGCCTATCCAGCCCTGGACGTTGAAGATGCCGAGGCCGTAACCCGCGCCCGGGATCGTGGTCTTCGGGGTGATGAGGCGCTGCTTCTGCGCGGCGGGGCTGATCATCGCGTCACCGTTGGGGAACTTGCCCGTGGCGACCGTGGGTGCCCAGATGCGCAGGTCGTTCAGCGTGGAGATCATCGCGCCTGCCGCCCAGCCCCAGGACGGGTTCCAGTCGGCCGTGTCCTCGATCTTCCCGCTCGCGGTCTGGTTCGAGTAGCCCTGCGAGTGCGGCTCCGGGAACTCGTTGCCGGTCGGGAACAGCGTCTGCTTCATGCCGGCCGGGGTGAGGATGTTGTCCTGGATGTAGTCGTGGAGCGGCCGGCCGCTCTCCTTCTCGACCACGAGGCCGAGCAGGATGAGGTTGGTGTTGGAGTAGTAGAACTGCTTGCCCGGCTCGAACAGCACGGGGTGCTTGAACGAGTAGTCGAGCAGCTGCTGCGGGGTGAACGGCCGCTCCGGATTCGACGTCAGCGCCTTGTAGAAGTCTTCGTCCGCCGAGTAGTTGAAGAGTCCGCTGCGCATCTCGGCGAGCTGACGGATCGTGATCTTGTCCCCGTTGGGGACGCCGTCGATGTACTTCCCGATCGGGTCGTCGAGGCCGACCTTCTTCTCGTCGACCAGTTGCAGTATCGACGTGACGGTGAAGGTCTTGGTCTCGCTGCCGATACGGATGTGCAGGTCGGGCGACATCTTCTGGCCTGTGCTCTTGTCGGCGACGCCGAAGGACTTCACGTACTCGCCCTTGTCCGGCGTCCACACACCGACGGTCACGCCCGGAACGTTCGCCTCATCCATGACCTTCTGCACGGCGGCGTCGAGCTCCTTCTCCACGGCGGGAGTGAGCTTCTGAACCTGGCCCGGGGTTGCCGACCCGGAATCGGACGGCGAGGGCGGGTCGGTGGCGCGGATGACGGAGGTGGAGCTGGAGCCGGCGGAAACGGAGGCCGGCGTGGCGGACGCGGACCCACCCGCTATCGGCACCGCGAGCGTTCCCACCGCTACGGCGGTCACAGCCCCCCTGCGCAATCCCCCGGTCGAATGCATCATGAGCTGATTCCAACCATGTGAGGAAGAACCCACAGGAAGAACCCAGACCATCGTAGGGCGGGGCCCCACGCACCGCCTCTCCAGTCACCACAGCCGCCGCAGCCACTGGGGTCAGCGCGGTCACCGCCTCTCCAGCAGCCCCTGTTCAACGCCACCACCGCGCGGCCCGAAATGCCGCTCGGCGGACCCGGCCTCGTCAGTCGACCCCACGCAGATAGACCTGGCTGGTCTGGGCATCGAGGGGATGCACCGTCACCTCAAGGGAGTTCAGCTCGCCGGCACAGGGCGCGCACACGGGTCCGCTGCGGACGTCGGCAAGCGTCTCCGGCTCCTTGAGCCCGAGGTGTGCGAACGGCGTCATGGGCTTCACCGACTGCTGCAAGGGCTTCGCGCGGTGGGTGAGTTCCTGCTCGGGGGCGAGCCGGTCCACGAACGCGTCCACGCGCGCTGTCGGCACCGTGAAGGCCAGAAGAAGCCCATCGTCCTGGAACCCGTTCTGGTACGCGGCACGCCGGTCCCTGGCTTCGGCAGGGATCCGCACGTGCATCAGCTCACCGATCGCCGCGGGGGTCACTCCCGCCTTCCAGGCCGGGACTTGTCCGCGCGTATCCGCGTCCGCGTCACGTCCGGTGCCGGTCCTGGTGCCGACACCGGAGCCGCCCGAGCAAGCCGTGAGCAGGGCGAGGGCCGCGAGGCACAGCGCACCGGCGGACGCTCCCCGCACCGGCACCATCGATCCGGTCCCCGCCCTCACCGGGCGTCCCCGTTGCGCCCGAGGTCCGTACGGGTACCGTCCCGTCCGGGATCGGCCGGGTCAGGGAGCTTTGCGGGGGCCGACCCCAGGTCGTAGTGCTGCACCGAACCGCTGCCTCGCATATCGAATTCTCTGGCCAGACCCGTCGTGTGCAGGCGTGCCATGTCCGCGTCCGTCACTTCGGTCGGGCCGATCGGGGTGGACTTTCCCGGGTCCCAGTTGTACCGGTCCCAGACGTTGACCTGGTAGTCGAGCGACACCTTGGGCTTTCCGTCCGCACCGGGGGTGACGGTCACGGCTCCGGTTGTGTTCGTCGTCGCGCTGCCCACCGCCAGATACCAGTTGCGGTCACTGTGGGTGTAGCCCTGGGGTGGCGTCTCCACCGGGATGGTGACGGGCTTTCCACCGGATTTCTCGAAGGCAGCCAGCGCCTGCTGTTTCCACTGTTCCTGCTGACCCGCGATGGTGCCCTGCGAGGCCAGGCGCAGGGATTCGTCGTCCGTGAGCATCCGGTCGACATCCAGGTCGATGGGGGTGCCCAGCCCCCGAAGATAGTGATCCATGTTCCGCGCGGCGTCGGTGTTCCCGATGAAGTCCCCCGCGTTCGCCATGCCTTCGGCCTGGAGCTGGATCCAGTAGTCGTGCATGCCGGGGTCCTCGACGTCGTAAGGACCCGCTCCGTCGTCGGACGCCCCGCGCTTGACCGTGGGGGTCAGCAGACCGGCGGACAACAGGTCGTCCTTGTGGCGGGCCCACAACTGCGCCCGCGCCTCCGGGCTCAGGGACTCCCAGAGCCGGCGGAGCTCCGCGCGCTGCTTCGGATCGGCGTCATCGCCCAGTTCGGCGAGCTTCTCCGCGCGCGGCATCATGTCCTCGTCGAGCGAGGTGTACGTGGCGTGGCCCGCGTTGAAGGCATCGGTGCCGTGGCTCTTCTGCAGGGCGCGCACCAGGGCCGCGTCGACCTCGGAGGCGTGCGCGACGAGCCCGGTGACGGTGTCCGCGTACCACTGCATGATGTCGATCTTCTTCTGGCCGTCCGGCTTCTCGTCGACCTTGCACACAGCCTCCATCACCTTGACCGTGCCGTTCTTCTCGTCGATGACGATGAACTCTTCCTTGCGCGCCGCCTCGGTCAGGCGCTTGGCGCGGTTCTGCAGCGACTCCAGTTCACCGTGGGCGTCCTCGACGACACTCCAGATGCTCTTGGCCTCCGCGTGCAGGTCCGAGATCTCCTTCGTGGTCTTGTCCACGAACTCCCGGGTCACGTCGGCGTTCAGGCCCGCCCAGTGCGCTTTGTCGGACTTGGCCTTGAGCCCGTCGCGGGCGTCACCGGAGAGGGTCTGCAGGTGGTCCATCGCCTGCTTCCAGTCGGTCACCGCGGTGCCGAGCTTGCCGAGGTCGACCTCGATCAGATCTGTGTAGTTCATGCGCCGCACGCCCCCGTTCCGTACATGGCAAGAGACTTCTACTTGAAGTAGCCGTTGAGGCTGGAGACGGAGACGGCGGAGCCGTCCCGGTTGCGCACTTCCGCGGCGATCTTCGCGTCGTCGTGGCTGTGCAGTCTCTTCGAGTAGTCGAGGTGGTTGGAGATGTGAGCACAGGCCTGGAGCACGGACTTCACCTGACTCGTCCACAGCTCCACCGTGGTCTCGAGCTCGCCGCCGGCCCCGAAGTGATGGCTCTTCAGCTCGGCAGCGGCCTGCATGGTGGTACCTGACCCGTGCTCGTCCGCGCCGGCACCCGCGATGTCGACCTGCTTGCCCAGCCGGGTGTGCAGCGAGAACGCCTCGTGCCCGACGGCCCCGAGATCGTCCTGCCGCACGATGAGATCTCCGCCCCCGGCGGGAGGCGCCTGGTTGAGCTGCATACCGGCGCCCCGTCGCTGGGCGGCCTCTCCCTTGAGCTGCTCCCACTCGTCCCATGCCATCGATGAATTCGCCTTCCCCCGAGAGCTGTTGGCCAGATGCGTGGCCTCAGCCTGTCAGACACTGTTCGGGGCGACAGCGGTTGCGTGAACGGCATGGTCCCGGACAAACGGATGGGCCCTGTCATTCGACAAGGCCCATCCAACCAACGGATTACTGCGCGCAGTGGCTGCGCCCCGGGCGCCGTGCGTCGTTGAGCTGACGTTGTCGCCCGACGAGGCGTTGTTCGTGGTGCGCCGCTGGGCAAGCCGCGGTCACGCCGTCGCAGAAGCGGACTCCGTCGCCGCCGTCTCCGCCTCCGTCACCGCGGTCCCGCCCCGCATCGCCACCCGGCGCGCCCACACGTAGTACACGGGCGCCGTCACCGCCAGGCCCACGAGCCATGACAGGTCCGCGCCGCCGAGCGGGGCGACCAGTGGGCCCGTGTACAGCGACGTGGCGACGAAGGGGAGTTGGACCGCGATGCCGATCGCGTACGAGGTCAGGGCCACCGGGTTGAAGCGGCCGTAGCGCCCGCCGTCGGGCGCGAAGAGGTCGCCGAGCGCGTAGCGGCCGCGGTGGACGAGGTAGAAGTCGATGAGGTTGATCGCCGTCCAGGGGACGAGGACGACGAGCAGGACCAGGACGAGGTTCACGAAGCTGGAGACGAAGTCGCTGGACAGCGCCGTCGCGATGAGCAGCGCGCCCACGAGGACCACCGCGGAGACGACGCCGCGGGCCCTCTGGCGCGGGGTCCACGCGGGGCGGAACGTCTGGCAGATGGTGATCAGGGACAGCACCGCGCCGTAGAGGTTGAGCGCGTTGTGGTTGATGACCGAGAAGAGGAAGAGGAGCAGCACGACCGGGCCGAAACCGCCCGCCGCGCTGTCGAAGCCCGCCACCGTGTCGTCCGTGCCGGGCGACGCGAGGCCGATCACCGTGCCCGCGAGGAACGGCAGAGTCGAGCCGAGACACGAACCCCAGTACGTGGCCCAGAAGGTCGACGCCGTACGGACGGTGCGCGGCAGGTAGCGCGAGTAGTCGGAGACGTACGGGGCGAAGGCCAGCTGCCACAGGGCGCTCAGGGACACCGTCGCGAGCCAGCCCGCGAACGTGAAGGAGCCCGCGGAGAAGAAGCCGTCGGGCAGGCCGCGCGCGACCACTACGGCGAGGCCGACCAGGATGCCCGCCCCGAGCACCCACGTCGCGATCTTGTTGAGGGTGTGGATGAGGCGGTAGCCGACCCAGCAGATCAGTGCCGAGCCGAGCGCCCCCAGCACGATGCCCGCGTCGATCGGCACGGCGGGCGCGAGGCCGTGCAGCGACTTGCCCGCCAGGATGATGTTCGAGGCGAAGAAGCCTATGTACATCGCGGCCGCCACGACCACGATGAGCAGCGCGCCCACGCTGCCGAACTGCGCCCGGCTCTGGATCATCTGCGGGACGCCGAGCTGCGGGCCCTGCGCCGAGTGCAGCGCCATGAAGACGGCGCCGACGAGCTGGCCCACCAGGATCGCTGCGACGCTCGACCAGAACGACTGGTGGAAGACCTGGACGCCCATGGCGCCGGTGACCAGCGGCAGCGGCGCGATGTTCGTGCCGAACCACATGGTGAACAGGTCACGGACGCGGCCGTGGCGCTCGTTCTCGGGGACGTGGTCGATGGTGTGCTGCTCGACGGCCGGGGTCGCCTCGGGTGTGGCGGGCATACGGACTCCCTGTCCGGAAAACGAGGGGGTGGGCGGGGGTGTTCGGGCGTGCGGGTTGGGTGGGGAGTCTCGCCACCCTTGCAATCCCCGGTCAAACATCGATTTCCCGGGAGTTACATCTGTTTTCGAGATGCAGACACCTCGCAGGCGCCCGGGGCACAATCCCGCCATGGCCAAGGACGCGAACTTCACCCTCGTGCAGCTGAGGTACTTCCTCGCCGCCGCCGAGCTCGGCAGCATGACCGCCGCCGCGCACCGCATCAACGTCTCGCAGTCCGCGGTCTCCACCGCTGTGCACCACCTGGAGCGCGAGCTCGGCGTGCAGCTCCTGATCCGCCGGCACGCGAAGGGCCTGGAGCTGACGGCCGCGGGGGAGCGGTTCCTGCACGAGCTGCGCGGCTTCCTCACCCACGCCGACGAACTCGCCGAATCGGCCAGGAGCCTGGGCGCCGACCTCGTGGGCGAGCTGGCGGTGGGCTGCTTCCAGACGCTCGCCCCGTTCTATCTGCCGCGCCTGCTGCGGGAGTTCGGCGAGCGCCAGCCCGCCGTGCGCGTCGAGGTCGTCGAGGGCGACATCCCGGCCGTGCAGGAGAGCCTGCGCACGGGCGCCTGCGAACTGGCACTGCTCTACGACATGGATCTCGACGCCGACATCGAGTGTGAGGTCCTCGCGATGGCCCCGCCCTACGCCCTGGTCCCCGAGGGCCACCGGCTCGCGGGCGGCGGCCGGGCCCGCCTCGCGGACCTCGCGGACGAGCCGATGATCCTGCTCGACCTGCCCGCCAGCCGCGACTACTTCCGCTCCGTCGCCGCCAAGGCCGGCGTCGAGCCGCGCATCAGCCACCGCACGAGGAGCTACGAGACCGTGCGCGCCCTGGTCGCCGCCGGATACGGCTGGTCGCTGCTCAACCAGCGGCCGGCGCACGATCGCACATACGACGGTTCGAGCATCGTCGCCCTGCCGCTCGCCGACCCGCTGCCCGCGCTCCCCGTCGTCCTGGCGAAGCTGCGCGGGGTCCGGCTGACGGGCCGCGCACAGGCGTTCGCGACGGCGTGCCGGGAGGCGCTCAGGTCCTGAGAGCCCAGCTCAGGGCGGCACATTCGGGAACTATCTCCAAAGCAGATCCAGTAACACGAAAAGATCTGTTGTACGGATGCATGCTCCCCCTCGCATAGTGGTCGCACCACCGCCCACTCGCTCCGAGGGAGGCCGCTCAACTCCCATAAGGAGTACGGCGCATGATCGGCACCGGAGACCGGTACCGCGAGTCTTCTGCGACGCGGCGCACGACCTGGCGACCCGGGACTCGATGACGTGCAAGGACGAGTCGACCGGTGAGGTCGACGCGATCCAGCAGAAGCCGCCGCGCACCCGCGAGGACTGGGACGCGAAGCGGGCGGCGACGGAATCCCGCCCGTACTCGGAGTTCCGCAACGGCGCCGGCTCACAGCTCCGAGCAGCCGGTGACCGTCCGCGCGTAGCCGAGGAGCAGGCGCCGGGCGACGTCCGGCGTCAGCTCGGCGTTGCGGCTGACGATGTGCAGCCCATAGCCGTCCTCCAGTGCGACGAGGTTGCGCGCGAGGTCGGAGACGGGCGCGGTGAGCGTGAACTCCCCGACAGCCGCGCCGACTTCGAGAGCGGTCGCGTACAGGGCGACCTCGCGTGCGAAGAGCGACGCCATCAAAGTCGCGTGCCCGGAGCTGCGGTCGGCGCGCCGGTGCAGCTCGAAGAGCAGTCCGTGCACGGCGTCGCCCGAGCCGCCCGGCAGCCCGCTGCCCACGAGGGCCCGTAGTCGTGCGGCGGCCCCGGTCGCCCCGTCCACGGCCCCCTGCCGCGCGGCCAGATAGCGCTCCACGGCGCCCCGGTGCACTTCGAGGACCAGCTCGTCCATCTCCGGGTAGTAATACAGAACCGACCCCGCCGACATGCCCGCCTCGGCGGCGATGTCCTTGATGCGCAGCCCCTCCAGGCCCCGCTCGGAGATGGCGCGTCCCGCCGCGTCGACGAGGGCCTCGCGGCGCGCCGTCTGGTTCTTCGGTCTCCCAGGCTTGTTCCCCATGGGTTAATTCTCTGTTACCCGGTTCGAATAAATCAAGTTCCTTGCGTTCAGGGCATTGACGACCCGGCACCTCATTGTTTGAATCCAATCTCAAAGAAGTAGAGGGAGCCGCCGTATGAACACCTACGCAGACTGGCAGCGCCGAGCAGCCGAACTGACGCCACGCACCGGGGCGTTCATCAACGGCACATGGACCGGGGCGCAGTCCCGGGCCACCTTCCCCACCGTCAACCCGGCCACCGGCAAGGTCACGGCACACGTCACCCGGGGCGAAGGGCCCGAGATCGACGCGGCGGTCCGCGCGGCCCGCACGTCCTTCGACGACGGCCGCTGGTCCCGCACCGACCCGGCGGCCCGCAAGCGCGTCCTGCTCAGGCTCGCCGACCTGATCACCGCCGACGCGCAGGAGCTGGCCCTCCTCGACAC
Organism: Streptomyces sp. NPDC055140; assembly: GCF_053607285.1. Classification (NCBI taxonomy): domain Bacteria; kingdom Bacillati; phylum Actinomycetota; class Actinomycetes; order Kitasatosporales; family Streptomycetaceae; genus Streptomyces; species Streptomyces sp. NPDC055140. The sequence goes on from NZ_JBSGTG010000008.1 coordinate 98,232, forward strand.
CCTCGACATGGGCAAGCCGATCGCGGAGTCGTACGGCACGGACGTGCCCGGTGCGGCCGGCGTCTTCGCCTGGTACGCGGAGGCCGCGGACAAGCTGTACGACGAGATCGCGCCGACACCCCCGGGCCACCTGGCGACGGTCCGCCGCGCACCGCTGGGTGTGGTGGGCGCCGTGGTCCCGTGGAACTTCCCCCTGGACCTGGCGAGTTGGAAGCTGGCGCCGGCCCTCGCGGCGGGCAACAGCGTCGTACTCAAACCGGCGGAACAGTCCCCGCTGTCGGCCCTGCGCCTGGCCGAACTGGCAGCGGAGGCGGGTCTCCCCGACGGCGTGCTGAATGTCGTCCCCGGCATGGGTGACACGGCGGGCCGGGCCCTCGGCCTGCACAAGGACGTCGACACCCTGGTCTTCACGGGCTCGACGAAGGTCGCCCGCCTCTTCCTGTCCTACGCCGCCGAGTCGAACATGAAGCAGGTCTGGCCGGAGGCGGGCGGCAAGAGCCCGAACGTGGTCTTCGCCGACGCGGACCTGGATGCGGCGGCAGAGCGTGCGGCCTGGGGATTCGCGTACAACGCCGGCCAGGTGTGCTCGGCCAACACCCGTCTGCTGGTGGAGCGTTCGATCGCCGAGGAGTTCACGGCCCGCGTCGCGGAACACGCGGCACGCTTCGTGCCGGGCGACCCCCTGGACCCCGACACGAACCTCGGCCCGCTCGTGGACGAAGCCCAGGCCATCCGGGTCCTCGGCGCGATCGAGGCATCGGACGGCAAGGTGATCACGGGCGGCACGCGCGAGGGCGCCTACCTCACCCCCACGATCGTCACCGGCCTGCGCCCCGACGCACCTCTGGCGAGCGAGGAACTCTTCGGCCCGGTCCTGACGGTCCACGCCTTCACCACGGAGGCAGAGGCGATACGGACCGCCAACGACTCCCCGTACGGCCTGGCAGCCTCGCTGTGGACGAGGGACCTGGCCCGTGCCCACCGCGTGGCGGACGCCCTGCACGCCGGGACGGTCTCGGTGAACACGGTCGACGCGCTGAGCCCGCTCACGCCGTTCGGCGGCTTCAAGCAGTCGGGCCACGGCAGGGACCTGTCGCTCCACTCCCTCGACAAGTACACGGGCCTGAAGACGACGTGGATCACGTACGCGTGAACCCGGACGCGCAACCGGGCCCGACGGCGACCGCCCGGACGGCTCCCCGACCCTCCACACGACCTCCCGAAGGGACGAACACCATGACCCTCACCCCCGCACAGCAGCTCGCCGCCACGGACCGGGCGCACATCATCCACCCCTACCTCCCCGGCACCGCCGAGGAGCGCGTGGTGATGACGGAGGGCAAGGGCTGCCGCCTCACCGACGCGGAAGGCCGCAGCTACCTCGACGCGACCGGCGGGCTCTGGCTCGCCCAGGTCGGCCACGGCCGCAAGGAGATCGCGGACGTCGCGCACGCACAGATGCAGCAGCTCGAATACTTCACGAGCTTCTGGGAGTTCTCGAACGACAAGGCGATCCAGCTGGCCGAACGCCTCGCCACGCTGGCCCCCGACAACCTCGACCACGTCTACTTCACGTCGGGCGGCTCGGAGGGCAACGAGGCGGCCATCAAGATGGCCCGCTACTACCACCACCGCCGGGGCGAGGGCTCCCGCACCTGGATCCTGGCCCGAGACAAGGCGTACCACGGCATCGGCTACGGCGGCGGCTCGGCCACCGGGTTCCCGGTCTACCACGAGGGCTTCGCCCCGATGATGCCGCACGTCAGCCACCTGACGCCCCCGTGGCCGTACCGCACGGAGCTCTACGGCGACGCCGACCCCACCGACTTCCTGATCGCCGAACTGGAGGGCCGCATCGCGGAGATCGGCGCCTCCAACATCGCGGCGATGATCGGCGAACCCATCATGGGCGTGGGCGGCATGCTGGTCCCGCCGGCGGACTACTGGCCACGCGTACGCGAGGTCCTCGACCGCCACGGCATCCTCCTCATCTTCGACGAGGTGGTGACGGCGTACGGTCGCGTGGGCGAATGGTTCGCGGCCCAGCACTTCGACGTGAAGCCGGACATCATCACGACGGCGAAGGGCATCACGTCGGGCTACACACCGCTCGGCGCACTCCTGGTCTCCGACGAGGTGACCGAGGCGCTGCTCCAGGACCACGGCTTCCCGATGGGCTACACGTACAACGGGCACCCGGTGGCGGCGGCGGTGGCGCTCGCGAACCTCGACATCATCGAGCGGGAGAACCTCCTGTCGCGCGCCGTCACGATGGGCGAGTACCTCCACAACCAGCTCACCGACGCGCTGGGCGACCTGCCGATCGTCGGCGAGATCCGCTCGGTCGGCATGATGCTGGCGGTGGAGCTGGTCGCGGACCGCGAGACCCGCACCCCCCTCCCCATGAACCCGGCCCGCATGCCGCACGACGTGATCCGCAAGGAGACGGGCGTCATCGTCCGCGACTCGGCCCACAGCCTGGTCCTGTCCCCGCCGCTGATCATGACGGAGCAGGAGGCGAAGGAGGCGGCGACGGCGATGCGCTCGGTCCTCGAACGTACGACACCGGCGGGCGACATCACCAAGTAGCCCCCGGGGCCCTGTCCCACGAACCACCGAGCGCCCCCAAGCCACCCGCACCGTCCCACCCGTCCCCAGCTCACGAGGACACAGACGTGCCCGACCACAAAGAACAAGCAGCACCTCCACCCAGCACGACCACCCCCGCGGACCCGGAAAGCACCCCCACCTCCACCCCCAACCTCCACAGAAGCCTCCGCCGCTTCGACATCACGGCGATGGCGGTGGCCGCGGTGATCTCCTTCGACACGGTGGGCCAGATCGCGACGGGCGGCGGAGAGGCGGTGACGTGGACGGCGGTCATCGCGGTCGCGTTCCTCATCCCGTACGCGCTGCTCTTCGCGGAGACCGGCGCGGCCTTCCCTCAGGAGGGCGGCCCCTACGTCTGGGTGAAGCTGGCCTTCGGCCGGCTGACGGCGGCGATCACGACGCTCTTCTACTGGGTGACGAACCCGATCTGGCTGGGCGGCTCGCTCGTGTTCATCGCGGCCCAGACCTGGGACGGCTTCGTGTTCCGCCTGGGCCAGGGCACGTTCGCGGACTACGCGTTCAAGACGGTGTTCATCTGGACGGCGATCCTCACCGCGGTGGTCTCGCTGCGCAAAGGCAAATGGATCACCACGGCGGGCGCGGCGGCCAAGGTCCTCGCGCTCACCGTGTTCACGGCGACGGCAGTGGCGTACGGACTGGAGCACGGCTTCCAGGGCCTGACAGGAACGGCGGACCACATCACCGCCACCTTCACCCCCACGACGGCCGGCTTCCTGGCGCTCGTCCCGGTACTCCTCTTCGCGTACGTGGGCTTCGAGGCCCCGAACGCGGCGGGCGAGGAGATGCACAACCCGCAACGCGACGTCCCCGCAGCCCTAGGCCGCTCCGCGGCGATCGCGGCGGCCTGCTACCTGCTCCCCGTCCTGGCGATCCTCTCCGTGGTCCCGCCCGGCAAGGTGACCGGCATCGGCGGCTTCATGGAGGGCGCCCGGACCATCTTCACGATCTACGGAGGCGCAAGCGGCGCACTCCTGAAGGCGACCGCGCTCCTCTTCGTCTTCGCGCTCCTCACCCAGGGAAGCGCCTGGATGATCGTCAGCGACCGGATGCAGGCGATGGCGGCGGCGGACGGCGGCTTCTTCAGCCGCAAGCTGGGCGCGTTCCACCCGACGCTGGGCACACCGGTGCGCACGAACCTGCTGTCGGGGACGATCGCGACGGTGTTCATGGTGGCGGCGATGCGGCTCGCGGACGGCGACGCGGCGGCGGTGTTCTCGGTCGTCCTGACCGTCGCGGTGACGACGCTGCTGCTCTCGTACCTGACGGTGATCCCGGCCCTGGCGGTCCTGCGTCTGCGCCACAGGGACGTACCGCGCCCGTACCAAGTCCCGTTCGGGACAAAGGGATTCATGATCTGCGTGGCGCTGGTGTACGCGTGGATCCTGACCGGCTCATGGACGGCCCTGTTCCCGGGCACGCTGGAGGCACTGCTCGGCATCACATACGACTTCCACGACACGTGGGGGGTGTCGCGGACGACGTTCGAGGCATTCACGCTGGGCACGGTGGTCGCCCTGCTGCTCATCGGCACCATCGGTCACACGGTGGCCGGAAAGGCGAACACCCGCGCGCGTGTGCGCCGTTGACGCGCCCGCCGGGCTGGGCATGAACTGGGGGACAGGCAGTTCGCCCCGAGGAGGGAACACCATGGCCGAGTCCCCCACCCCCGAAGCCGTCGCAGAGCAGCCCACGGAAGTCGCGCAGCCGCACCGGCTGGTCCTGCTAGGCGCCTGCGGCTGCGGCTCGGGCTGCGGCTGCGGCTGTCAGTCGGGCGCGCCGTGCCAGTGCGGCGGCTGCACGGGCTGACATGACGGAACATGACGGGGCCCCGCACCACACAGGTGCGGGGCCCCGTCCGACAGGTCACCCCGAGAGGGGCCCGGCTCAGCTGCCGTCGACCGGCTGCGGCTGAGGCGCCTGGATCTCGTCGGCGTGCTCACCGGTCACGAGATACACCACACGCTTGGCCACGGAGACCGCGTGATCGGCGAAGCGCTCGTAGTACCGGCCCAGCAGGGTCACGTCCACGGCGGTCTCGATGCCGTGCTTCCACCGGTCGTCCATCAGGTGCTGGAACAGCGTCCGGTGCAGCTGGTCCATCTCGTCGTCGTCCTGCTCCAGCTGGAGCGCGAGGTCGACGTCCTTGGTGATGATGACCTCGGCGGACTTCGCCATGAGCCGCTGCGCGAGCTGCCCCATCTCCAGGACGGTCGCGTGCAGGTCGTGCGGAACGGCCTGGTCCGGGAACCGCAGCCGGGCGAGCTTGGCGACGTGCTGCGCCAGGTCGCCGCTGCGCTCCAGGTCCGCGCTCATCCGGAGCGAGGTCACGACGATCCGCAGATCCGTGGCGACGGGCTGCTGGCGCGCGAGCAGGGCTATCGCCCTCGCCTCCAGGTCATGCTGCAGATCGTCGACCTTCTGGTCCCCGGCGATGACACTCTCGGCCAGCTTCAGGTCGGCGTCGAGCATGGCCGTGGTGGCGCGCCCGATCGCCGACCCGACAAGGCGGGCCATCTCGACCAGGCCCTCGCCGATCGAGTCAAGTTCTTCGTGGTACGCGTCACGCATACAACTGTCCCTCTCACTCACTGCGTGGGGCTGCTGTGCCCCACGCTCCCACGTTCGGCCCTGTACGCGTCCGTTTCCGTCACCTCAAATGAATCACCCCTGTACCCAAGGTGAACTCTGGGCGACGAGTGTTCGAGGTACCACTCGGACGGCTGTGGGCAGCGCTTACGAGGCGCATAACCTGGGGGCATGGACGTGAACGCGGCGGTCGCCGCAGCGGCAGCGATCGCCGGGGTATGTACCGGCGTGATCGCCATGCTGGCGTTTCGCTGGAGCGAACGCGACCAGAAACGCCCCACCCGTACTTCCCTGCACACGGACCCGGTCCTTCCGCCCGGCGTCGACACCGTCCTCTCCGTACTGCGCTCCTCCGCCGTCGTCCTGGACGAGGCGGACAGCGTGGTCAAGGCCAGCTCGGCGGCGTACGCCCTCGGCCTGGTCAGAGGCGGCAAGCTGGCCGTGGAGCCGATGCTCCTCATGGCCAGGGACACCCGCCGTGACGGAGAGATACGACAGGTCGAGCTCGACCTGCCCCGCCGCGGCACCGGCCGCGGGGACGCCCTCGCGGTCTCCGCACGGGTGGCCCCGCTCGGCTCCCGCCTGGTCCTGCTCCTCGTGGAGGACCTGACGGAGGCCCGCCGCATCGAGGCGGTCCGCCGCGACTTCGTGGCGAACGTCAGCCACGAACTGAAGACCCCGGTCGGCGCGCTCAGCCTCCTCTCCGAGGCGGTCATGGACGCGTCCGACGACCCGGAGGCGGTGGAGCGCTTCGCTGGCAGGATGCAGATCGAGGCGACCCGCCTGACGAACCTGGTCCAGGAGATCATCGACCTGTCCCGGGTGCAGAACGACGACCCATTGGAGGACGCCGAGCCGGTCCGCGTCGACGAACTCGTCGCCGAGGCGATCGACCGCTGCCGCCACCAGGCCGGCACGAAGCAGATCACCATGGCCGCGGGAGGCACCGCGGACCTCCAGATCTGGGGCAACCGCGGCCAGCTCGCCGCGGCTCTCGGCAACCTCGTCGAGAACGCCGTCAACTACAGCCCGGCCCGAACCCGCGTGGGCATAGCCGCGCGCCGGGTCAGCGCACCCGGCGGAGACCTCATAGAAGTGGCGGTCACCGACCAGGGCCTCGGCATCTCCGACAAGGACAAGGAGCGCGTCTTCGAGCGCTTCTACCGAGTCGACCCGGCCCGCTCCCGGGCCACCGGCGGCACCGGCCTCGGCCTCGCCATCGTCAAGCATGTGGCTGCCTCGCACGGCGGGGAAGTCACCGTATGGAGCTCCGAAGGCCAGGGCTCCACGTTCACCCTGCGGCTGCCGGAGGCAGGCGCGACCCGCGACCGCGGCCCAGGACACGTAGGCGGCGACGCATACGGACACCACGACGGCAACGACGCCGCCGGGCCCGACGAGACAACCGCATACGATCCCATTCCTGCCGCCCCGGAGGTCCTTCCGTGACCCGAGTGCTCGTCGTCGAGGATGAGGAATCCTTCTCCGACGCCCTGTCGTACATGCTCCGCAAGGAGGGTTTCGAGGTCGCCATCGCGGCCACCGGCCCCGACGGACTCGACGAGTTCGAGCGCAACGGCGCCGACCTCGTCCTGCTCGACCTGATGCTGCCGGGCCTGCCCGGCACCGAGGTCTGCCGCCAGCTGCGCGGCCGGTCCAACGTCCCCGTCATCATGGTGACCGCCAAGGACAGCGAGATCGACAAGGTCGTGGGCCTCGAGATAGGAGCCGACGACTACGTCACCAAGCCCTTCTCGTCCCGCGAGCTGGTCGCCCGCATCCGCGCGGTCCTGCGCCGCCGGGGCGAGCCCGAGGAGGTCGCCCCGCAGGCACTGGAGGCCGGCCCGGTCCGCATGGACGTGGACCGCCACGTCGTCACGGTCTCCGGGTCCAAGGTCGACCTGCCCCTCAAGGAGTTCGACCTCCTGGAGATGCTCCTGCGCAACGCGGGCCGCGTCCTGACCCGCATGCAGCTGATCGACCGCGTCTGGGGCGCGGACTACGTGGGCGACACCAAGACCCTGGACGTCCACGTCAAGCGCCTGCGCGCCAAGATCGAGCCGGACCCGGGTGCCCCGCGCTACCTGGTGACGGTGCGTGGCCTGGGTTACAAGTTCGAGCCGTAGACCGCCGGGTCACGGCGGTGGCCCAGCCACGGAACGGCGAAGGGCGGGATCCCCACCGGGGGTCCAGCCCTTCGCCGTTGTGTACGTACGTGATCAGTGCCCGGCGGCGGGGCTGCCCGAGGCCGACTCGGACGGCGAGGCGGAGCCGGACGGGGTGGCCGACCCGGAGGGCGTCGCGGAGCCGGACGCGGACTCCGACGGCTCCGTGCTCGGCACGGCCGGGATCTCGCTCGGCCCCCACTTCTTGAAGTAGCTCTCGGCCGGCACGACGAACGACTGGATCTTGACGGCGCCCGTGGTGCTGAACGTGAAGGTCAGCGCCTGCACGTCACCGTCGAGGTCGGCGGTGCGGCTGTTGGGCAGCTGCGCGGACGCGTTGCCCTTCCCGCCGAGCACGAGGGAGCCGCCGGCCGGGATCGTCACGGTCTTATTGCCGTCGGCGGCCGACAGCTCGGCCTTCTTGCCGACGCCGTCGAGCGCGATCGAGTCGAGGGTCTGGGCCTTGGAGCCATTGTTGAAGAGCGTCGCGGTCACGACGGCCGGACCCGTGGACTTCAGGTCGGGCTGCGTGATCACGGTGGCGTTCTGGATCCGGATGTCCCCGACGGAGGTCTCCGCGTTGTCCGGCTTGACCTCCAGCGTCTGGGCGTTGTTTCCGGCGCCGCACGCGGCGAGCGAGGCGATCGAGAACGCGAGGGCGGCGGCGGCGAGGGTGCCGCGTCGAAGGCTGCTGCTCACGGCGGCGGCAACTCCTTGAACGTGGGCGGTAAGGGTCTGGACGCCCTGGACGGGTGTAAAGCCGCCCTAAGGGTCTGTCAGCGGGCTTAGGTTACCGAGCCGTTCGCGGGCCGCTGCACCCGACCCGCCCCTAGGGGGTTTCGGATGGATCTCGGCACCGGCCGATCCCCCGCTCCGGCTGCGGCGCGCGCGGCCCGCCCCACCCGCGATCACACCCCTGCCGACCCCCTCGGCCCCTCTCACCTCACCAAACGTGACAGGCCGCATTGGCCTCCCGTTCAGCATTCACATAAGGGCCGCGGGGCCGCTCCTGCGGATTTCCGGTAAGGAATGCATGGCGGTACGGAAAATTGATCACCCGCCACGGTGATCAATTCCCGATTCGGGTCGCACGCGCCTCCGAGTCACCGAACGGAGTAGCGGAAGTGCAACGCTTCGAACCACGCAAACCAGGACGTTCAACCCCCTGCGGGCTCTTCCGGGTAGGTGTAACGTGCGCGTTTCGTCTCCGCCGAAGAGCCGCTCCGACCTGCGAATACCCCCTTCCGCAGGCCCTCCGCAGCACGTTCCGGTTGTGGTTGTCAAGCCCCGAGATATGCCCTGACCTGCGAAAACGCCATTCAGAAGACGCCGTTTCCGTGTTACCCTGGATAGCCACGGAAGGGGTACCTGTCACATGACGTTCAAGGTTGGCGACACCGTGGTCTATCCCCATCACGGGGCCGCGCTGATCGAGGCTATCGAAACTCGCCAGATCAAAGGCGTGGACAAGACCTACTTGGTGCTGAAGGTCGCGCAGGGTGACCTGACGGTGCGTGTGCCAGCGGACAATGCGGAGTTCGTCGGCGTACGTGATGTGGTCGGTCAGGACGGTCTCGACCGGGTCTTCGAGGTGCTTCGCGCGCCGTACGCCGAAGAGCCCACGAACTGGTCGCGCCGCTACAAGGCAAATCTCGAGAAGCTCGCCTCCGGCGATGTCATCAAGGTCGCGGAAGTCGTCCGTGACCTGTGGCGTCGGGAGCGTGAGCGCGGACTGTCCGCAGGTGAGAAGCGCATGCTCGCCAAGGCACGGCAGATCCTGGTGAGCGAGCTCGCGCTCGCTGAGAACACGAACGAAGACAAGGCCGAGGCCCTGCTCGACGAGGTTCTCGCGTCCTGACGCGTGCCCTGACCGGCACGCGGCTGCGACAAGAATCCCGGGCGAGAGCCCAGGCGCATGAATAATGCCGCGGTGCCCGCTGACCCTGATGGTGTCGCCGGGCGCTGCGGCATGTTCGTACCCGCACTCTGTGCCTACTCGTGGTGCCTTACCCGCTTGACTCAGTGGGTGTGCCGGGCCCGGGCAGCTGGCTCGACCGGATGTCACGGAAGGGGTCCGGTCAAGGCGTCGCGCCCGGCACTGGTGTTGGCCATACCCACCTCGGTCGAGCACACAAACCTGAACGGAAGCGATGTCTGACGAAACGCGGCCCTCGCGCACCGCGGCCGTGATTCCGGCCGCCGGCCGGGGCGTACGCCTCGGCCCTGGCGCCCCCAAAGCACTCCGCGCGCTCAACGGCACCCCGATGCTCATCCACGCCGTCCGGGCGATGGCCGCCTCGCGGTCCGTCTCCCTCGTCGTCGTGGTCGCCCCGCCCGACGAGGCGTCCGCCGCCGAGGTGAAGACCCTCCTCGCCGACCACGCGCTGCCCGAGCGGACCGACTTCGTCGTCGTCCCCGGCGGCGAGACCCGCCAGGAGTCCGTGAAGCTCGGCCTCGACGCCCTGCCGCCCGGCATCGACGTCGTCCTCGTCCACGACGCGGCCCGCCCCCTGGTGCCCGTCGACACGGTCGACGGCGTCATCGAAGCCGTACGCGAAGGGGCCCCCGCCGTCGTTCCCGCGCTGCCCCTCGCCGACACCGTCAAGCAGGTCGAGGCCCGCACCGACGGCGGCCCCGAACTCGTCGTAGCGACGCCCGAGCGGGCCCGGCTGCGTGCCGTGCAGACCCCACAGGGCTTCGACCGCGCGACGCTCGTGCGCGCCCACGAGACTGTCACCGACAACGTGACGGACGACGCCAGCATGGTCGAGCAGCTCGGCGAACCGGTCGTCGTCGTGCCCGGGCACGAGGAGGCCTTCAAGGTGACCCGCCCCCTCGACCTCCTGCTCGCCGAAGCCGTACTCGCCCGCAGGAGGGCCAACGATGGGTTCTGAGCTGCCGGTCATGCCCCTCGTCGGCATCGGAACCGACATCCACGCCTTCGAAGAGGGCCGCGAGCTGTGGTGCGCCGGCCTGAAGTGGGAGGGCGAGGGCCCCGGTCTCGCCGGGCACTCCGACGCCGATGTCGTCGCGCACGCCGCGTGCAACGCGCTGTTCTCCGCCGCCGGGCTCGGTGACCTCGGCGCCCACTTCGGCACCGGCCGCCCCGAGTGGTCCGGCGCGTCCGGGCTCACCCTGCTGACCGAGGCCGCCCGCATCGTGCGCGAGGCGGGCTTCACCATCGGCAACGTCGCCGTACAGGTCATCGGTCCCCGGCCGAAGATCGGGAAGCGGCGCGAGGAGGCGCAGAAGGTGTTGTCGGACGCCGCCGGCGCCCCCGTCTCCGTCTCCGGCGCCACCACCGACGGCCTGGGCTTCCCCGGCCGCGGCGACGGCCTCGCGGCGATCGCCACGGCACTGGTCGTCAGGACGGGCTGAAATACCGCTCCGGGGGCGGATGTTGGCGCAGTATCGGGTACTCGTACAGGCATCCCCCTCAAGGAGTGAGGCTCCATGTCCGCCCAGCTGTCCGACGAGCTCAAGGCGTTGCTCGACACCCCCGTCTTCATCACCGTCGCCACCATCCAGCCCGACGGGAGCCCGCAGGTGTCGCCTGTCTGGGTGAAGCGGGACGGGGACGACGTGCTGTTCTCCACGACCGTCGACCGGCGCAAGGAGAAGAACCTGCGCCGCGACCCCCGCGTCACCGTCGTCGTGCAGCCCACCGACAACCCCTACGCGTACGCCGAGATCCGCGGCACCGCCGACCTCACCACCGAGGGCGGCCAGGAGCTCATCGACGAGCTGTCGCTCAAGTACACGGGCAAGCAGTACGCCGACTTCAACCCCCGCTCCGCCGACGACGCCGAGCGCGTCGTCGTGCGCATCACACCCCGCAAGGTCGTCGGCCGGATCTGAACTGCGGCCTGGCACACGCGCCTGACACACGTCACAACGTCACGGTTGCGCCCCGTGTCCCCAAGGGGTCGCGGGGCACTGCCTCGGGCCCACTACCCTGGAGGCGTGACTATTCGCCTGCACGACACCAGCGCCCGGAAGATCCGTGACTTCGTCCCGCTGACGCCGGGTTGTGTCTCGATCTACCTCTGTGGCGCGACCGTGCAGGCCGCTCCGCACATCGGGCACATCCGGTCCGGCCTCAACTTCGACATCATGCGCCGCTGGTTCACGTACCGCGGCTACGAAGTGACGTTCGTGCGGAACGTCACCGACATCGACGACAAGATCATCAAGAAGGCCGCCGAACAGGGCAGGCCCTGGTGGTCGATCGGGTACGAGAACGAGCGCGCGTTCAACGACGGCTACACCGCCCTCGGCTGCCTGCCGCCCACCTACGAGCCGCGCGCCACCGGTCATGTCACCGAGATGGTCGAGATGATGCGCGGCCTCATCGAGCGCGGCCACGCCTACGAGGCGGACGGGAACGTCTACTTCGACGTGCGTTCCTTCCCCGGCTACCTGGAGCTGTCGAACCAGGACCTCGACGACCTGCGCCAGCCGTCCGGCGACGGCGAGACCGGCAAGCGCGACCCGCGCGACTTCGCCATGTGGAAGGCCGTCAAGCCCGGGGAGCCCAGTTGGGAGACCCCGTGGGGCCGCGGCCGGCCCGGCTGGCACCTGGAGTGCTCGGCGATGGCCCACAAGTACCTGGGTACCGCCTTCGACATCCACGGCGGCGGCATCGACCTGATCTTCCCGCACCACGAGAACGAGATCGCCCAGGCCAAGGCCTTCGGCGACGAGTTCGCCAAGTACTGGGTGCACAACTCGTGGGTCACCATGAGCGGCGAGAAGATGTCGAAGTCCCTGGGCAACTCGGTCCTCGTGTCCGAGATGGTCAAGGACTGGCGTCCGATCGTGCTGCGCTACTACCTCGGCACCCCGCACTACCGCTCGACCATCGAGTACAGCGAGGAGGCCCTGCGCGACGCCGAGTCCGCGTTCGCGCGGATCGAGGGCTTCGTGCAGCGCGTCGTCGAGAAGGCCGGGGGCGTCGTCGCCCCCGCCGACGAGGTGCCGCCCGCCTTCGCCGAGGCCATGGACGACGACCTCGGCGTGCCGCAGGCGCTCGCGATCATCCACACCACCGTCCGCCAGGGCAACAGCGCCCTCGCCGCCGACGACAAGGAAGCCGCCGTCGCCCGCCTCGCCGAGGTACGCGCGATGCTCGGCGTCCTCGGTCTGGACCCGCTCGACCCGCACTGGGCCGGCGAGACCGACCGCGGCGAGGACCTGCACGGCGCCGTCGACACCCTCGTACGGCTCGTCCTGGAGCAGCGCGAGTCCGCTCGCGCCCGCAAGGACTGGGCCACCGCCGACGCCATCCGCGACCAGCTCGGCCAGTCCGGGCTCGTCATCGAGGACAGCCCGACCGGGCCGCGCTGGACGCTCGGCCCGCGCTGACGACCTGCGCGAATGTGCCGCTCGGGCCTCCGGGCGGCACACTTCATATACGTACGCACATACGCATCACACAGACAGGTAGATCATGGCCGCGAACAACCGCCGCATGTCCGGCAAGAAGGGCGCGCAGGTCGGCAGTGGCGGCCAGCGACGCCGGGGACTCGAAGGCAAGGGCCCCACGCCGCCCGCCGAGGCGCGCAAGGGACACAAGAAGAACCGCATCGCGGGCGCGAAGGCCAAGCAGGCCACCCGCCGCCCCGCGACGCTGAAGAGCCGTGGCGGCAAGGGCACGTCCGAGATGGTCGTCGGACGCAACTCCGTCGTCGAGGCGCTGCGCGAGGGCGTGCCCGCCTCGATGCTCTACGTCCAGCAGTTCATCGACAACGACGAGCGGGTGCGCGAGGCGCTCCAGCTCGCCGGTGAGCGCGGCGGCATCCACCTGATGGAGGCCCCCCGCCCCGAGCTGGACCGCATGACGAACGGCCTCAACCACCAGGGCCTCGTCCTCCAGGTCCCGCCGTACGAGTACGCGTACCCGGAGGACCTCGCCGCCGCCGCGTACGACCAGGGCCAGGACCCGCTGATCGTCGCGCTGGACGGCGTCACCGACCCGCGCAACCTGGGCGCCGTCGTGCGTTCCGTCTCCGCGTTCGGCGGCCACGGCGTCGTCGTGCCCGAGCGGCGCGCGGCCGGCATGACCGCCGGTGCCTGGAAGACGTCAGCGGGCGCCGCAGCCCGTACGCCCGTCGCCCGCGCCACGAACCTGACGCGCGCTCTCGAGGGCTACAAGAAGGCGGGCATCGCCATCGTCGGTCTCGCGGCCGACGGCGAGCACACCGTCGGTGACCTCGAAGCCCTCGGCGGGCCCGTCGTCATCGTCGTCGGCAGCGAGGGCAAGGGCCTGTCCCGCCTCGTCGGCGAAACCTGTGACTACCGCGTGCGGATCCCGATGCCGGGCGGCACCGAATCCCTCAACGCCGGTGTCGCGGCGGGCGTCGTCCTGTACGAGGCCGCGCGCCGCCGGTCCTGAGCCGGGTGTCCGGGCCGCGATCTTGACGCGGTCCGGACATTTGCACGCGCTCAAGGCAGTGTCCTAAACACACATCACTCGGTTAGATGAGTGTGGACACCAGAACACCCCGCACACCTACGGGGGACCGCTCGCCCGGATTCGGCCCCGGATTCGATTCCGGATTCGACGACGGCCCCGCGCTGAGCATGGTGAAGGTGCCGTGCGATCCCGCGCAGGTCGTCGTCAATCACGCGAGCTTCCGCGTGCAGCTGCCCAGGGCGCAGCAGACGCAGTCCCCCCGCATCGACCGGCACCTGGGCTCGCTGGACCAGACCGCCCGCATCCCCGTCGTCGGCGCGGCCGCCGCGCGCCGCCGCGCCCCGGTCGTCTGGAGCGGCCGGTCCGCGCCCGGCGACCCCGGGGCGACCGGTCTCCTCCAGGCGGCCCGCAGAGCAGGCGAGAGCACGCTGCCCCGGCACGACTTCCAGGGCGGGGAGGGCGGCGGCACCCAGGTCATGCCGCGCATCGACCTCGACAGCGACCTCAGGGACGACGCCACCGGCGAACTGCCCGCGGTCACCGCGCGGGGCACCCGCCTCCTCCCGCAGATGCGCCAGTCCGGCAGCGCCTTCGAAGAGCCGCCGTACGAGGAACCCCCGTACGACGAGGGCGAGTTCGGCGACGACGAGTACGGCGACGAGGACGAGCGGAACGCCTCCCGGCGGCACGGCGCCGACCCGGTGCGGCACGCGTACTACCCCGGCCGCCGGATGAACCTCGGTGTGGTCCTCCTCCCGCTGCGCGTCTTCCTCGGCTTCATCTCCATGTACGCCGGCATGGGCAAGCTCTGCGACCCCGTCTACTTCGACGGCGGCGACCGCGGCTCCATGGTCAAGTGGCTCAACTCGCTGCACCCGTGGGCCCTCGCCGAACCCCTGCGCGACTTCGCCCTCCAGCACCCCGTCGGCGCCGGGCTGTGCATCGCCTTCCTCCAGGTCGTCGTCGGCGTGCTCACCGTGCTCGGCCTCTGGCAGCGCGTCGCGGCCGTCTTCGGCGTACTGCTCTCGGCCGCCCTCATCGTCACCGTCAGCTGGAAGACGGTGCCCGCCTACGACGCGCCCGACATCATCTACCTGGCCGCCTGGTCCCCGCTGATCATCGCGGGCGCGCCCGTCTACTCCATCGACGGACGCCTCGCGGGCGGCGCCTGGCGCCGGCTCGGCCCGCGCGCCGAACTGTGGGAGCTGCGGCGGTACGTGCTGCGCCGCGGCACCGTCGTGACGACCGTCGTCGTCGGCCTGACCCTGCTCATCGGCTCGCTGCTCGGCGGCGCCGTGCGCGACGCGGGCCGCGTCACCGCCCCCGGTCCCGGCGAGGCCCCGCGCAACGAACTGCCCGGCTCCCCGCTCCCGTCGGAGCCCGGTCGTAAGCAGCACCGCTCGCAGAGCCCGTCGGCGTCCAACACACCTACGCAGGGCGCCACTTCGGCGAAGCCGTCCGGAGCCGCGAGCTCACCGGGATCCGCCCCGGCGACGGGCACCGCCAGCGGCGCGGGCCAGCCCAGCCAGACGCAGGGCACCGGCCAGGCGCCCCCGCAGTCGGCCCCGCCGGCCCAGCAGCAGCCTCCGGCGTCCAGCAGCGGGCCCACCTCCAGCGGCGGTACGGGCACGAGCGGCGGCACCGGTACCGGTGGTGGCACCGGCGGTTCCGGCGGCGGGGACGAGCCGGGGGGCCTCCTCGGCGGAGTGCTCGGCGGCTGACCACACCCCGTAGAAATCTGAAGGGGCCCGCACACGCTGTGTGTGCGGGCCCCTTCCCGTATCGGGAGCGACGGGCTCAACGCCCCGGCGCGGCCAGCTCCTTGGCGGCCTCGGTGAGGTCCTTCGCCGTGTCGATGGCCCTCCAGTACGCGCCCTGCGGGATCGGGAACCCGGCCAGACGCTTGGCGCGGGCCAGGCGCGGGAACGTGGTGCGCTCGTGGTCACCGCGGTCCGGGAGCAGGCCCGTGAAGTCGGGGGAGAAGACGTAGACGCCCGCGTTGATCAGATACGGGGACGGCGGGGCCTCGACGAAGTCCGTGATGTGGCCGAACGCGTCGGTCTCCACAGCGCCCCACGGGATGCGGGGGCGGGCCAGGGCGAGGGTGGCGGTGGCGTCGCGCTCGGCGTGGAAGTCCGCCATCTCGCGCAGCGAGAACCGGGTCCAGATGTCGCCGTTCGTCGCGTACCAGGGCCGGTCGGGGTGCGGCAGGTGCGCGGCGGCGTACTTGAGGCCGCCGCCACGGCCGAGAGGTTCCTTCTCGACCACCGTGGTGACGTGCAGGGGGAGTTCGGCGCCGTCGAGCCACTCCTGGAGCACCTCGGCGAGATGCCCGCAGGAGACGACCGCGTCCGTCACGCCCTCTTCGGCGAGCCAGGCAAGCTGATGGCCGATGATCGGGGTCCCGGTGCCGGGGATCTCGACCATCGGCTTGGGCCGGTCGTCGGTGTAGGGCCGCAGGCGCGAGCCCTGGCCGCCGGCCAGGACGACGGCCTGTGTGGGGTGGTGCTGGCTGTGCGGCTGCGGGTCCTGGGCCTGGGCGCTCGTCATGCCCGCACTGTACGTCGGCCCCTTCCCGGCCGGCCGTGAGGGCGTCAGCCGCGCGCTCCCGTGGCGACGCCCGTGGCGAACGCGGTGTCGCAGACGGGGCGGGCGAAGGACTGGGCGCGGGAGGGGCCGTAGGCCTGCACGGCGGCGCGGCCCAGGGCGCGGGCGATGGAGACGCAGTGCTTGGCGAGGGACGGCCGCTCGTGCATCTCCTGCTGGAGGTGGGTGAGGGCGATACCGGGGTCCTTGTCCTGGAGCTCGAGCAGCAGCTTGTCGCGCAGGACGTCCTGGGGGGCACGCGACTTGGCGCGCGCCGAGACGTTCTGCGAGGAAGCGGTGAGGATCGAGTCCGCTGAACTGCCGGACCAGTTCACTCGGGTGACCGCGAGTGTGCCGGAGAGCACCAGCATCACCGGCAGGACGAGAGCGAGGGTGCGGCCGACGCGGCGGGCGGGGCCCCGGCCTCGGCGCGGCTTCTGGGTGTAGTTGGCGGAGTGCGTCACGCGAGTGAGCGTAGCGGTCGGTGATGATTTGGCGACATTTAGTCACTCGGTCGAGGGATGGGTAATCCGGTTTTGATTCACGCGTGTTGACGCGCAGGGGTCGAAATGGCGGATGTGCCGGGGTATTTGTCGACAACGCGGCGTGCGCGGTGGGTGGGCGAGCGGCCGGAAAGCGGAGGAGCCCCGCACCGAAGTGCGGGGCTCCACAGCGGAACAGGCAGGGTGTCAGTCGGTGAGGCGCTCACCGGTCGACGAGGAGAAGACGTGGGTCTCGCCCGGACGCGGCACGACGTGGAGCTGGGTGCCCTTCTCGGGGACCCGGCGGCCGTTGACCCGGACGACGAGGTCCTTGGCCTCGCCACCGACCTGCGCGGTGCCGTAGACGTAGCCGTCGGCGCCGAGTTCCTCGACGACGTTCACCGAGACGGCGAGGCCCGCGGGGGCGTCCTCGGTGTCCTTGGAGAGGGACTTCGCGGCCTCGCCGCCGCCCGCCTCGACGATGTCGAAGTGCTCCGGGCGGACGCCGACCGTGACGGTGCGGTCGCCGGCGTCGGCGGCGGCCTTCAGCGCCTCGCGGTTCACCGGCACGACCGAGTTGCCGAACTTCACGCCGCCGTCGGTGATCGGGACCTCGACCAGGTTCATGGCGGGGGAGCCGATGAAGCCGGCGACGAAGAGGTTGGCCGGGCGGTCGTACATGTTGCGCGGCGAGTCGACCTGCTGGAGGAGGCCGTCCTTGAGGACCGCCACGCGGTCGCCCATGGTCATGGCCTCGACCTGGTCGTGCGTGACGTACACGGTGGTGGTGCCGAGGCGGCGCTGGAGCGACGCGATCTGCGTACGGGTCGAGACGCGGAGCTTGGCGTCGAGGTTCGACAGCGGCTCGTCCATGAGGAAGACCTGGGGCTCACGCACGATGGCGCGGCCCATCGCGACGCGCTGGCGCTGACCGCCGGAGAGGGCCTTCGGCTTGCGGTCCAGGTAGTCCGTGAGGTCGAGGATCTTCGCGGCCTCTTCGACCTTCTGGCGGATCTCGGTCTTGTTCACGCCGGCGATCTTGAGGGCGAAGCCCATGTTGTCGGCGACCGACATGTGCGGGTAGAGCGCGTAGTTCTGGAACACCATGGCGATGTCCCGGTCCTTGGGCGGCAGGTGGGTCACGTCGCGGTCGCCGATGCGGATCGCTCCGCCGTTCACGTCCTCGAGACCCGCGAGCATGCGCAGGGAGGTCGACTTGCCGCAGCCGGACGGGCCGACGAGGACGAGGAACTCGCCGTCCTCGATCTCGATGTCAAGGCCGTCGACGGCCGGCTTGGTGGAGCCCGGGTAGATCCGGGTCGCCTTGTCGAACGAAACAGTAGCCATGGCTGTGAAGCCCCCTTCACCGGCAGGAACGTGCCGGACGATCCGAGTAAAGGTGGTGATCCGCTGCGGCTGATGCCGCAGTGGTTTAGTCCACACGGGTGAACTGTTTCTGGACGGTACATGTCGGGTGTCGGGTCTGTCAGTAGTCAAAGCGAAGTGACCTTCGACGAAATATTCGACGGAGTGCCGTCCGTCGTTGGTTACACTGCTCGGGCTGCTGCCTCCTTAGCTCAGTCCGGCCAGAGCAACGCACTTGTAATGCGTAGGTCGTCGGTTCGAATCCGACAGGGGGCTCCACCGGAAACCCCAGCTCAGACACCGTCTGAGCTGGGGTTTTTGCTTTTACTGGATACGGCGGCGACGTCGTGCACGGGCCGCGTGGCGGTCCCCAGTCTCAGTTCTAGTCTCAGTCGCGGGCCTAGCCGTCTGTTCCGGGGCGGGCAGGAAGGCGTCTCCCATGCGGCGCATGGCGTCCTTCGAGAGGTGAGACCTGCCCTTCACGCAGCGCCGTGTCTGGCTGATCTGGGTGTGTCGGAGGATTTCCATGATGGTCGGCATGTCCACGCCCAGCTCGTTCAGGATCGTTCCGGCGGTATGGCGGCTTCCGTCGTAGAGGCGGCGGTCACCGATGCCGGTCTCGGCCAGTAGCTCCTTGAACTCTCCCCAGTCGTCGCGCGGATCGATGGGGCGTCCGTCGGGGTGGGTGAACACGGCCTGGTGCTCCTGCCAGAGTTCGCCGGCCGCCTAAGCATGTGTACGCCGCGCTGGGTCTACCTGAGGCCGGGCTGGCTGTAGCGCGCAAGCGTGTGCGATACATCGACAACCGGCCCTATGCGCTCGCGGACTCCTACTTTCCGCAGGAACTCGTGTCGGGCACCCCGCTGATGGAGCCCCGGGACGTATCGGCACCCGGCGGCGTGCTCGCATCCATCGGCCTCGTTCAAGCGAAGTACCGCGATGAGATCGCCGTACGGATGCCGACCCTCAAGGAAGCCGAGTTGCTGGCGCTGCCGGCGGCGACGCCAGTTGCCGAGCACACCCGGACCGGTTACGACGCGGACGGGAAACCTCTCCGCTGCATGGTCACGATCCTCCCGGGAGACAGGCACAAGATTCTCTATGAAGTCGATGCCGACTGAGTACCTTCGCCCTGCCGCAGCAGAGGACGTCCCCGCGCTCATGGCGCTGAGGACGGAAGCTGAACAGTGGCTGCATGTGAAGGGCACGGACCAGTGGAATGACCGCGAGGCTGGCGCGAGAGCCATCAGCAGCAAGGAGGACGAGTAGTTGGATCATGTAGCTGAAGCTGGCAACGATCATGAACGTGTTCATGCGCAGGTTAATCGGCACAGGAGCCGATGCGGCGACTGCTGCTGACTCCCTCGCACGGACTCTTCTGGAAGCTCGGTTGGAAATGGCCGAGATGATCACCTGCGCGAGGACCACTGCGGAAGCCAAGCCGATCAGTGCTCCCCAGAATGCTTCGTGGTAGGTAGCTGGCATACGGCCGATGATGCAGGAGGCAGGATTTGCCTCGCTGAGCTTCCCGGAGATGCGTTCGTGGACGTTCGGTATGGCGCCTGACCTGCAGCGCGAACCGACTACCGGATGCCCCTGGACCCCTGTGGAACAAGCCCGGACAGTTTGTAATGCGTCCCGGTACTTGCGCGATAGAACTTTCCCTACTTCATCAAGGCCCGCGCACGGCGCGGGCGCGCGCCGCTCGACGGCGCGGCCTGCCTCTGTCTTCGCCCCGGCTGGCCGCGCCAAGCGGCGCGCTACGGGTTGCGGGCAGAAGCGAGGAAGTCACCGCGGGCCAAAGACATGCCTCCGGCGGGGGCGCTCAGACTCCGGGATGGTCGGGGCGCCGTTCGCGTGCCGGCCGGTTCGTGGTGAGCGTTGGGGGCTCCCATCCCGACCACCTTCGACCCAGGCAGAGTCGAGCAGTCGCGGCCCATGGCGTCCAGGCCGTTCGTACAGTGGCGCGCTCCACCTTGACGCCCTGAACCACGCCCGCTCCACGGTGTGTGGGTCGAAGGCGGACGGGATGGGAGCTGGTGAGGGTGGTGGGTGGAGCGAGTCGACCCAGTGCCGACGGGGCGAAGCAACAAGGCCCGAATCAACCAGCAGCGTCGTGATCGCCTCTGGGCCCCTTCACGTCATCGGGCGCGCCGTGCAACCTTCCTCCCACCTCACGAGTCTCCACGCCGTACGTCCTGCCCTCACAGCGCGAAAGGTCCCCGTGCGCCAGAAGAGTCTCCTCGCCGCCCGGACCGGTGGTGCCATGTCCGCCGTCGTCCTCGGTAGCCTGCTCGCCGCCGCCCCGCAGGCGGCAGCCGCCGACGTCACCTGCTCGACCAACGTCTACAAGCGGACGTTCTACAAGAACACCTCGTTCTCCGGCTCCCCGGTGAGGACTGACTGCGACAGCACCATCAGCCAGAGCTGGTCCGGCAGTCCGGTCTCCGGCGTGCCGTCGAACAACTTCGGTGTCCGCTGGTCGGTAACCCGCGACTTCGGCTCCGGCGGCCCCTTCACGTTCACCGCCTCCGCCACCGACGGCGTCCGCGTCTACCTGGACGGCGTCCGCCAGATCGACATGTGGCACGGCACCGGTGACACCGCCCGCTCCACGAGCCTCAACCTCACCGTTTCGTCCGGCAAGCACACCATCCGCGTCGACTACGCGAACTGGTCAGGCGCCGCGAAGGTCGCGTACACGTACACGCCCCGGATTTCGGCCACGTACGACAAGACGAAGCCACTCGCCCCCACCGGCGCGAAGACCGCCTACAACACCACGACCCGCAAGACGACCGTCTCCTGGTCCGCCAACAAGGAGATGGACCTGGCAAGTTACTCCCTCTATCGGCGGTCCGTCGGCTCCAGCACCTGGACGAAGGTCACCACGACCACCGCCCGCAGCCACACCGACCCCCTCGTGAACCCCGACGACCGCACGCCCTACTACTACGAGGTTCGCGCCAAGGACAAGGCGGGCAACACCTCGTCGGGCAGCACGGACACCATCGTCCGTCCCCTGCCCGTCGTCACCTCCCTGACCGGCACCTACGACAAGGCGACCGGCAAGGTCACCCTGAAGTGGCCCCTCAACACCGAGCCGCACTTCGACCACTACACGGTCCTGAGCAACGACAAGGTGGACGGCTACTGGGTCTGGGTCCCGCTCGGCACCACCAAGGGCAACACCTGGACCACCGGCCCCGTCACCGCCGACGGCGAGTGGGGCCACTACCGCGTCCTCGTCACCAACGACGGCGGCACCACCACCTACAACCCGGGCTCGCTCGACGCCACCGCCACCAATGAGCTCTGGCTCGACATCCCCGACGGCATCGCCCCCGCCTACGCCCCCGACCTGACCCTGGGCTCCTGCGCGAGCGGCATCCAGGCGACCGCCACCGACTACGCGCCGGCCCCGATCCGCGACTTCACCGGCTTCGAGATCGAGCGCCGCGAGGCGGGGACGGACACCTGGTCGGTCGTCCTGCACCAGGGTTACGACCCGCGCTTCGCCGCCACGGCCACCGTCTGCGACCCGCTGCCCGCCGACGGGCGCAGCTATGAGTACCGGGCCCGTACCTACGACGCGGCCGGGAACTACTCGCCGTACAGCGAGCTGCGTGCCATGACCGTGCCGGTCGGCTGACGGTCACGGGGAACACGTGACAGGGGGCGGACAGTGATCGATGCCTGGCGACTCATGAATGGCGACGTGGATAACGTGCGCGAAGCGGAAGCGACGGACCCGACGGGTCGGCGGTGGCCTCGCTACAAGTCAGGCGATGACGCAACCGTCGCGTTAGTGGTGACCTCGCGAGCGACAGTCGTCGCTTGCGCTGACATCCATGCGGACTTGGGCCAGTCTCAGTTCTAGTCTCGATTGCTGCTCAATCCGGTGCGGTACGCGCTCGTCCGTAGACGTTCGGTATGGCGCCTGACCTGCAGCGCGAACCGACTACCGGATGCCCCTGGACCCCTGTGGAACAAGCCCGGACAGCTTGTAATGGGTAGGTCGTCTGTTCGAATCTGACAGGGGGCTCCATCGGAAACCCCAGCTCAGACGTCGTCTGAGCTGGGGTTTTGCGTTCAGCGGATGCGGCGGCGGGCGCGAGCGCGGGCCGCGCGGCGGTCCCCAGTCTCAGTGAGAGCACCCGCTTGTTCTGACCGCTTGGACCAAGGGATAGCTTCGAGCAGGACGCGGTGCATCCCAAACCGGTTATGACGGTGGACGGCGCCTACGTCAACGTGCCGAACGTCGGCATGCAGGAGTGGGAGACCGCCTACTGGGGGAGACGCCACTTCGAGCGGCTGCGCGAGATCAAGGCGAAGTACGACCCCTGCAACGTCTTCCAGTACGAGCAGAGCATCCCGCCCGCGTCACGCTGATCGACAGTTCGCGTTTGGAGCTGTTCCGCTGACTCCAAGGCTGACATCAACGGCCCCGAACGACGGCGACACGCAACAACTACGTGTGGCACCAGCACACGAGGCAAGCCCCGCCCAGGTCGCGGGAAGATCGAACTCCTAAAGCGGGTGCCGCAGGTTCGAATCCTGCCGCAGGTACCCGGCGCCGTTGAGGAGGCCACCCGAAGGGGGAAGCGTGCTGATGCGCGCGGCACATGTTCTGACCCGTTGGTTCCGGACACCGAAGCGGTGTCCGGAACCGCTCGTCACGGCATGACCAGGGCTGGCTAGCAGCCGGGCTCCGCGCTGCCCAGTCCCTGGTGTGCATGGGCTGGCGCAGGCCGTCGGGGAGATCGTCAAAGCGAGAACCCCAACCTTCATGGCTCGAGTCGGTGAGCGTGCTTGGTTACAGCCCGCAGGAGCCGCGGTCGAGATGGAAGTATCGGGCGTTGGCCCAGCGGCACAGCCGGATACCGACGATGACGCCGACGATCGTGACCAGGGCAGGCAGGTATCCGCTGGCGACCTGGATGATCGGGATTGCAGGGCACCCACCTGAGATCGCCCAGCCTGTACCGAACAACACCGCGCCGGGGATCACGCCGGCGTGGATGCGCCCTGGGGTGCGGCGGACCCGCAGCAGAGCGAACGCGCACACGATGATCACCACAGCACCCGCGAACGAGAGGAACATGCGCAGGTCCTGGAAGGTGAACATGCGGTTCAACTCAGCGTAGTCACCGAAGCCGATGTTGGTGACGGTATAACCGAGGGCCAGTCCGGTGATGATGCTGGCCAGAAGAATCGCGCCCCGGGTGCGCATCAGATCACCTTCCACAGGAGGAACGACACCGCGACGGCGGTGCCGAAGAACACGGCAGTCGCGACAATGCTGACCGGGCGTAGCCGACCGCAGCCGCTGAGTCCGTGGCCGGAGCTGCACCCACCGGCCAGCCGAGTGCCGAAGCCGACCAGCACACCTCCCACGAACAGCACGGCGATCATGGTGATCGAATCGGCGGTGACCAGGTGCCGAAAAGCCGGGCCCATGTCGTAGCGGAGGTGGAACCGCCCGGAGGTGACCGCGGCGATGAATCCACCGAGGAAGATCGAGATCAGCAGGGCAGCCTGAGTGACCAGCGGGGCCGGGCGCAGGCTCGTGGCCGGCGGGCGCTCACTCGCTGCCGATTCGGCATCGGCTTCGAGCGGCTGCGACTTCCCGTACGGATCCTGCGGCACGGTAGACGCGCCGGTGCCAGTGCCGAAGTGCTCCGCTGTAGCTGCGGCAAGTGCCTCAGTGAGAGCTTGATCGTCTGTGAACTCCTCGTCCATCCGTTCGAGCTGGCGTTCGCGACGCCAGTGCATTACGCGATCCCAAGCGGCCGACACCCCGAGAGACCGATCGGTGATGAGGGTGTGGTTGATGGTGACCAGAGCGAGTCCGATAGCGCCCGCCCACCAGGGCCAGTAGGTACTCATGCGGGTCCTCTCATCCAACCGGCGAATCGAGCCCACCAACCGCGCTTCGAGCTGGGCGCTTGCCGCGTGTGTTGAGCGAGGTTGTCCGAAGGCCGGGCAACCTGTGAGGACGGTGACGGTTGGTGATGCCAGGCAGCTGATGGCGGAGGTGTTGCCCCGAACTGGGCCATGGCTTCCGGTGTTGCGGTTCCAGGTCCTGACTGCTCATGTGGCTGGGGCCAGGACGCGGTCTCCGGTGACGACGGAGCGGGCCGTGGCGGTGGGGGCTGTCGGGGGACCGCCATCGGGCTGGTGGCGCCGGATCGGTCCGCCTCGGCCGGGGCTTCGAGGTGCCGCGCGCGGGCTCCGTTGGGCAGCAGGCTGATCGGTACGCGCTCGCCGGTGAGTGACATCTGGTAGCGCGCACAGCCGAGCCATCGATCCGCGCTGTCGCAGTAGTGGTCGCGCCAACCTTGCAAGCTCGCCCTAAGTAGGGGGAAAAGGGGGCATCCTGCGGCGTGCGAGCAACTCACGTTGCTCCCTCCTGACCGGCGCACCACCCGTTCGGGGAGAGCGGTTGCCGTTCTCGGTTCCTGCCCTCGCTGGGCACGGTCGACGGTCTGAAAAGCAATGCGGTGACGGGCAGTGACAATAGGGCGCTATGCCTCCATTCATCGACCGCGCGCGATGCAACCATTGTTTCGGCGTCCCGAGCAACTCAGGGAATTTTCCCAAACGGATCACTGGGTACTACTTAGTGAGATATTCTCCGCGACGGATATGCGGTGCTTGCCTCTCATGTCCGGATATTTGGGCCCGTTGGCGAGACTATTTGGATCGTGATTCGACTTCGCGATCGCGGCCCGCACCGGCGCAAGCCAGCTGTTTATGGAGGGGAGTGTAAATCCTGGAGTTTCTTGTGGCGATCGCGTGAATATCGTGGATATCAAACGAAGAGCTAAGGGAGGGTAGTCATGTGTCAACGTGCTGCCTGTCGGACGTGCCGAAAGTTGACCTATGAGGGGTGCGGGAGGCATGTGGACCAAGTGCTCATGGGTGTGCCAACGGCTCAGCGGTGCATGTGTGAGCCCCCTGTGGAACGCAAGGGTGCACGCCCAGCGGAGGTGACGACTCGATCGGAATCGATGCCAGCCCGACAGGGCGGGCCGTCGCGACGCATGCATGCTCCTGGGTACACAGGGAGCCCACCGGGCCGATCGAGGGGCGGCTGGTGGGCTCGGCTCATTGATTGGGTGAAAAGCCCGGCATGAGGTAATCATCTGAGTGTTCTCGCTTTGGGTCCCATGAGTCCAAGGCGTTGGTTATTGGGCCATGAGAACCCGGATTTCAGAACTCCGGGGTGCCAAGTGACACCGAGTGTGGAGCCAGCACCTACACCCGCGTCTCGCGGCGAACGTCATAGGCGCTCCGCATGACAGCATGCGCTTCTTCTGATGACCTCATCCACTTTCTGCGCGCCCGGCGCACCGAAGAATGCCGGAGCGCGATGATGCTCCGGATGTAGAACTGACAGTCGCTTGTCGCCGGCGTGAATGCCGGGCAGGCTGTCGTGGACACGTGCGAGAGGGCCATTCTGGCCGCCGGTGCCCCCCGATGGCCTTGAGGGATTCGCCGATGACGGCAGCCCGGGTGCCACTGCCACGTGGACGCCCGGGCTGCCGCATGCGCGCAGGAGCGGGCCGGCACGGGGGGAACCAGCCCGCTCCTGCGGTTGGCGCCCGCGTACCTCCCCAGGAGAGCGAACGCCTCGACCCTCATGATCGGGTCACTCCTTCCAGCGCGCTGTGCCCCTGGAATGTCACTGGTGGCGAGGGACGGTCACCAATCCAGCTCTCTTGTGAATAGAGCGGCTCAAAGCCGTCACGACTCGTCCGCTAACCATGTGCGCTTCCTCATCCCCGGCAGGGCTGCCCGTAGCAGCTGGGCTCTGACCAACAGGCACTGATGGCTAGGGGAGTTCAGGCGATCCGTGTGCGCACCCGCCTACGGATCAGAAGATTGCCCTGGCGGGTGCGCTGAAGCAGGGGTGACTGCACGACTGGGCCAGTCTCAGTTCTAGTCTCGATTGCTGCCTGATCCGACGTGGTCTGCACTCGTCCACGAACGTCCGGCACGTCACTTGACCTGCGAGGCGAGCCCTTTCTCGGACACGCCCGGACCGCCGTGGAACAAGCCCGGACAGCTTGTAGTGCGTAGGTCGTCGGTTCGAATCCGACAGGGGGCTCCATCGGAAATCCCAGCTCAGGCATCGTCTGAGCTGGGATTTCTTGCCGAGCGCAGCGATCCCGTCACGGCACGGGCCCTGGTCCCGCTCATGGACGGGATCTCGCTGCTGGTGCTGCTCACGGGCGGGGTGTACGACGCCGGGTACGCACGGGAGATGCCGGCGCGGCTGATCCCGTAGGGTCGCGCCCGCTCCCTGAGAAAATCCTGTGCGGCCGTGAACTCTTCGCGGGGCAGCGGGGAACAACGGGTGACACGCTCGACCCCACCCGCTGACGGAGGACCCGTGACCGGACCACCGGAGCTCGACCCCGGCGACGAGCGCGACGGCCATGTCATCGCGCAGTCCCTGGAACATCCGGAGCTGTTCGCCCGGCTCTACGACCGGTACGCACCCGACATCCACCGGTACGCGGCCCGGCGCCTCGGCGACCACGCGGCGGACGACGTCACGGCCGACACGTTTTTGACCGCGTTCCGGGTGCGTGCCCGCTACGACGCCTCGCGGGCCAGTGCCCGGCCCTGGCTGTACGGGATCGCCGCGCACCTCATCGGCAAGCAGCGCCGGAAGGAAGTACGCGGTCTGCGGGCGCTGGCCAGGACCGGCCAGGACCCCGTCGCGGCCGGCTGGGTCGAGGACACCGCGGACCTGGTCGCCGACCGCGCCCCGCTCGCGGACGCGCTCGCCGCGCTGTCCGCCGCCGACCGGCATGTGCTGCTGCTCGTGGCCTGGGCCGACCTGACCTACCAGGAGGTCGCCGAGGCGCTCGGCATACCCGTCGGGACCGTGCGGTCCCGGCTCAACCGGGCCCGCCGCAAGGTACGGGCTGCGCTGGGTGCCGACCCGGCGTTTCTGGGCGAAGTGGCGGAGGTGGTCCGGCCGTGAACGTGGACGAGATGAAGGACGTACGCGAGTTCCGGGCCGGGGCGCCGAAGCCCGACCGGGCACGGCTCGCCGCGGGGCGGGATCGGCTGAGCAGCGCCGCGGGGCGTGGCCGGGGACGCAGGCTGCGGGCCGACTGGCGGCTCGCAGCGGTCGGGGCCGCCGCCGCGCTCACCGCGGTGGCCGTGCTGGCCTCCGGCCTCGGAGGGAGCGGCCACAGTGATGCGGAGCGCACGGTGCCGGCTGCGACGGTGCCGGGTTCGGTGAAGGAGCTGCTGGAGCGGGCCGCGTCCACCGTGGAGCAGGCCGATCCGCCGCCCACGCCGCACGCGGGCCAGTGGATCTACGAGAAGAAGCTCTCGGCCAGTCCCGGAATCTGGCCCAAGAGCAAGGCCGCCCAGCCCGAGCCGGAGCCGGAGCCCCACGAGCACTGGAAGCGGTACGCGGACCCGCGCTTCGAGAACGGCAAGGAGGGCGACGACCGCTCCATGCGCGAACGGCTCCGCTTCCTCGACGAGCTGCCGGACGACCCGGCCGCCGTGCTGAAGAAGGTCCGCGCCTACTACCCGTCCGGGAAGGGCAGCCCCGAGTCCGAGGGGGAACACGACATGGGTGCGCTGAGTGTGCTGTTCGCGTCCCAGCCCATGCCGCCGCAGGCGCTCGCCAAGCTGTACCGCGCGCTGGCCGCGGTCCCCGGCGTCGAGGTCACCGACCATCTCGTACGGGACCTCGCGGGCCGGGACGCCTTCGCGGTGGGGCACGACGAGAAGGGGCAGCAGGTCCGCCGCGAGATCCTGGTCGACCCGCGCACCTACCAGTACCTCGGCGACCGACAGATCGTCGTCAAGGACTACAAGCATACGTATCCGGGCGCCCCCGACACCCCTGACCGGCCCTGGAAGGCGGGCGACCTCATGTTCCAGAACGCGCTCCTGGCCACGGGAATCGTCGACCACAAGGGCGACCGCCCCTGACAACCGGCGAGGGCGCCGAGGCTGTTCGCATGTACGACGAGATTGCGCGCGTGCTCGACGGCATCAAGGCTCCACCGCCGGCGGACGCTCCTCCCCTACTAGTCGGGACGAAGGCCCAGGTCACGGGTGTGACCTGGGCCTTCGTCGTGCGTGTGGGGGGCTTGTCAGCCGCGGCCCGCCACCCGGTCCGCGGCTCGGGCCAGGCGGGAGGAGTCCGTCCTGTGCGTGGTGAGTTCGCGGTGGTCGGCGGCGTTGTAGGTGGCGTACATGCCGTGGACGCCCAGCCAGCGGAAGGGTTCCGGTTCCCACTTGCGGACCTTGTGGTTGACCCAGGGGAGGGTCGTGAGGTCGGTGGGGCCGGACTGGCCGGAGTCCTGCTGGACCAGGTCGCGCAGGGTGCGGGCGGCGAGGTTGGTGGTGGCGACGCCCGAGCCGACGTAGCCGCCCGCCCAGCCGAGGCCCGTCGCGCGGTCGAGGGTGACCGTGGCGCACCAGTCGCGGGGGACGCCGAGGACGCCGGACCAGGCGTGGGTCACGGCGACGCCCGCCAGCTGGGGGAAGAAGCGGGTCAGGAGCGCGGTGAGGGACTCGATGGTGGCGGGCTGGGTGCGGCCGTCGTTGTCGGTCCTCGAGCCGTAGCGGTACGGGACGCCCCGGCCACCGAGCGCGATGCGGCCGTCGGCGGTGCGCTGGGCGTACATGTAGGCGTGCGCCATGTCGCCGAGGGTCTCGCGGCCCTCCCAGCCGATGGACTCCCACTGCGCGTCGGTCAGCGGCTCCGTGGCGATCATGGAGGAGTTCATGGGGAGCCAGGTGCGGCGCTGGCCCTTGAGGGACGCGGTGAAGCCCTCGGTGCAGCGCAGGATGTAGGGCGCGCGGACCGTGCCGTACGGGGTGACGGCGTGCTTCGGCTTGATCTCCGTGACGGGCGTCGACTCGTGGATCGTGACGCCGAGCGCCTCGACGGCGGCGGCCAGGCCCTTGAGGAGCTTGACGGGGTGCAGGCGGGCGCCGTGCGGGGTCCAGGTCGAGCCGACGGCCCCCAAGACGCGGACGCGCTCGGCGGTCTCGCGGGCGCCGTGCAGGGTGCGGTCCTTCTCGCCGTACGCGAGTTCCGCCGCGTGGAAGGCCTTGAGGCGGGCCAACTGGGCGGGTGTGTAGGCGATTTCGAGTACGCCGCCCTGGTGGATGTCGGCGCCGATCTCCTCTTCGGCGGCCGCGCGGATCACCTCGGAGACGGTGTCGTTCATGGCTTCCTGGAGGCGGACGGCCGCGTCGTGGCCGTGCAGTTTCGCGTAGCGGTCGCGGCCGGCGATGCCGTTGTAGAGCCAGCCGCCGTTGCGCCCGGACGCGCCGTAGCCGCAGAACTTCTGCTCCAGGACCGTGATGCGGAGGAAGGGCGCGGCCTTCTTCAGGTAGTAGGCGGTCCACAGGCCCGTGTAGCCACCGCCGACGATGACGACGTCGGCGGACGCGTCCCCCGGCAGGGGCTCGCGGGCGGTGGGGATGCCGTCGTCCGCGTACCAGAACGATATGCCGCCGTTGACGGTGGCCTGGGCGCCGTGGGTGCCGTTCTTGCTGCTCATGGCCTCGGACGTTAGCGCTCCGCAGGGGGGTCCGGGCAGGGGGGACGGCTGCCTTCCTGGTTTTTCGGGTGATCGTTTCGCCGCGCTGTCCGGTCCCGCCGCCGCAGGAGCGTCAGTGGGTTCCAGGGTTCGCCCCGGTCACGTACGAGGGGGTGGCAGGCCAGGCCGATCAGGACCGAGACGAAGTGCCCCAGGTCGGTGAAGGTGCGGCCGGTGAGGAGCGGGCCGCCGTAGACGATCAGGACGACGGCCAGATAGACGTAGCGCCAGGGCGGGACGAGCCGGTACGTGAGGACGCCGACGACGCCCGCGAGCGCGTAACTCACCCCCACGTCAAGGGTGTCGACCGAAGAGGCGGGCGCGTGGCCGTGGCGGATCGCCCACAGCAGGGCGCCCTCGCTGATCAGGGTCGCGTGGACGTGCGCGGCCCCCACGACGGCCAGCCAGCGCCAGGTGTCGAGCCAGCGCTCGGCCTGCGCGTGGAACACCGTGTAGAGGACGGCGTACGGCCACCAGCGGCCGGCGTCGATCCAGAACAAGGAGGCGACGAAGACGCGGACCGGGTTGGTCGACAGCTCGTGCAGGTTCGTGGAGCGCTGGCGCAGGAACTCGTGCTCGAAGTGCGGGCCCATGTGGTGCATGGCGACCGTCGTGAAGAACAGGGCGGCCAGCCAGAGATAGGTGCCGGGGGCGTGCCGTACGTACGACCACACGGCGAGGGGGAAACGGGGCATGGACTGCATTCAGGCACGCGCATAGGGTCGTTCGGGTGATCGACATTCCGGACGGCCTGGTCGAGTCCCAGTACACCTACGCGGGTGAGCGCGGTCGCGCCTTCATCGCCGGGCTCCCGGCGCGCGTGGAGGAGTTCGTCGAACGCTGGGATCTGCGCGTCGACGGGCCCGCGATGCACGGCATGGCCGCCCTGGTCCTGCCCGTGGTGCGGGGCGACGGGACACCCGCCGCGGTCAAGTTCCAGATCCTCGACGAGGAGACCGAGGGCGAGCCGGTTGCGCTGCGCGTCTGGGACGGCGACGGCGCCGTCCGGCTCCTCGACCATGACGACGCCACGGGCACGATGCTCCTCGAACGGCTCGACTCCGGGCGGATGCTGGACTCCGTGGAGGACTCCCGGAAGGCCGTCCTCGTCATCGCCGAACTGCTCGCCCGGCTCACGTCCGGGCCCGCCCCGGAAGGGATGCGGCGGCTGTCCGACATCGCGGCCGACATGCTCGCCCAGGTGCCTTCGGCCCTCGCGGCCGTGCCAGGCCCGGCCGACCGCGCGCTGCTCGCGGACTGTGCGGCGGCCGTGCGCGAGGTCGCGGGCGAGGCGGGTGACCGGCTGCTGCACTGGGATCTGCATTTCGAGAACGTGCTGGCCGCCGAGCGGGAGCCGTGGCTCTCCATCGACCCGAAGCCGCTCGCGGGCGACCCGGGCTTCGACCTGAAGCCCGCCATCGACAACCGTTTCGACGCGGACGAGGTGGTGTGGCGGTTCGACGCGATGAGCGGGGTGCTCGGGCTCGACCGGGAGCGGGCGCGTGCCTGGACGCTCGGGCGGGTGCTTCAGGACTCCCTGTGGGAGATCGAGGACGGCCGGCCGCTGGCGCCGGACCATCTGGAGACGGCGCGCAGACTGCTCGGGCGGTGAGCGGGCCCGTGCGGGGCGCGCTGAGGTGAGTGGTCGGCCCGAGGCGAGTGGTCGGCCGCCCCGTGCGGGCCGCCCCGTGGTGACTGGTTAGCCTGCCGTCATGATTCGTACCGCCACGCCCGCCGATGTCCCCGTCATCCACGCCATGGTCCGTGAACTCGCCGACTACGAGAAGGCGCTGCACGAGGCGCGGGCCACCGAGGAGCAGCTGCGCGAGGCGCTGTTCGGGGAGCGGCCCGCCGCGTTCGCCCACATCGCCGAGGACGACACGACGGGCGAGTCCGTCGGCTTCTGCCTGTGGTTCCTGAACTTCTCCACCTGGCGCGGTGTGCACGGGATCTACCTGGAGGACCTGTACGTACGGCCCGAGGTGCGCGGCGGCGGCCACGGCAAGGCGCTGCTGACCGAGCTGGCGCGGATCTGTGTCGAGCGCGGTTACGAGCGCCTGGAGTGGTCGGTCCTCGACTGGAACGAGCCGTCGATCAACTTCTACAAGGCGCTCGGCGCGGCGCCGCAGGACGAGTGGACGGTGTACCGGCTGACGGACGAGGCGCTGGCCCGGCTCGGGTCGTAGCGCGCCCGGGGACCCAGGCTCGGGTCAGGGGATCAGGACCACCTTGCCGATCGTGTCGCGGTTCTCCAGGGCGCGGTGCGCCGCGGCAGCCTCGGCGAGCGGGAAGCGGGTCACCGCGGGACGCAGGCGGCCCGCCTCGGCCTCCCCCAGCGCGGCCAGCTCCAGCGTGCGGACCGGGTTGTCGCCGCCCGCGCGCCGCATCATCGGCGGGCCGAGCACCTGTTCCTGGCTGATGCCGCGCCGGGTGAGTTCGTCCGCGGAGAAGGTGAGGGGCTCGCCGTCGTGCAGGCCCTTGCCCGACCAGCCGAAGACGACGTGGACGCCGCCGGGGCCGAGCAGGTCGACGGCGGCCAGGCCCGCGTCGCCGCCCACCCCGTCGAAGACGACGGTCGCCGGGCGGCCGCTGAGGAACCAGCGGACCTGTTCAGGCCAGTCCTGGGCGGTGTAGTCGACGGCCAGGTCGGCGCCGTTCGCGCGGACGCGGGCCACTTTCCCGGGGCCGCCCGCGAGGCCGACGACGGTGGCGCCCGCGTGCTTCGCGTACTGGACGAGCAGGGTGCCGATGCCTCCCGCCGCGGCCGGGATCACGGCCACCGACGCGGGGCCGAGCGGGGCGAACTGCAGGATCCCCATCGCCGTACGGCCCGTGCCGATCAGGGCGACGGCCTCGGCGAAGTCCAGGCCGGGCGGGAGTTCGTGCAGGCGGGCCGCGTCGATCACGGTGAGCTCGGCGTAGCCTCCGGGGGCGAATCCGAGGTGGCCGACGACGCGCTTGCCGAGCCAGGACGCGTCGGTGCCCTCGCCGAGCGATTCGACGGTGCCGGCGACCTCGCGGCCGGGGACGGTGGGCAGCGCGGGCGGCTCGGGCGCGGGGCCCTTCATGCCCTCGCGCAGGGCGGTGTCCAGGAGGTGCACGCCGGCCGCAGCCACGGCGATCCGGACCTGGCCGGGGCCGGGCAGAGGGTCGCCGGTCTTCTCGTAGGTGAGGTTCTCGGCGGGGCCGAAGGCGTGCAGTCGTACGGCGTGCATGGTGGGCTCCCTTGGGCGTGCGGCCTCTTGGCGGCTCAGGTGTGCCCACCACCTTTCAACCTCAAGCGGACTTGAGGTCAAGTGCGGCGTCAGGCCGCGCGGATCCCCGGCCGGGACGCGGTGAGCGCGAGCGTGGTCGCCTCGATGGCGCTGTTGAACGACACCTCGGAGAGCACGCCAGGCGCCGCGACCTGGTCACCCACCAGATACACGCCGTCCCCGCGGTCGATCGCGGGCCGGTCCCGCCAGGTCGTGCCGGGCAGGTCGACCGCCCCCGTTCGTCCGTTCGCGAGCGCGTCCCTGCGCCAGGTCACGCGGTCGCGCCAGCCGGAAAATCCCAGGTCGAGCAGGCGTTCGGCGCGTGCCGTGCCGTCGGCCTTCGACTCGTGCGGCGCTACGGGGATGTGGCCCTGGACGAGCTGCTGCCCGTGCGGCGCCAGACTCCGGTCCTGGGCCGTGAACCGCTCCAGCCAGGCCGGGAAGTCGAGCCCGGACACGATGAAGGCGTCGCCGCGGCGGGTGCGCACGGCCAGGTCGATCAGAGTCGTACGGCCGCTGTCCCACGTCAGCGACGAGTCCCCGAGGAGGCGGCGCGCCGAGTCGAGGGACGTCGCCACGATCACCGGCCCGCCGCCCGTGGGCACGGAGTCGACGCGGGACAGCGTCTCCACGCGCACGCCCAGATTCCAGGCGCGGGCCGCCATCCGGTCGATCACGGACGCCCAGCCGCCGCGCGGATAGTGCGCCTCCGGCGGCACCTTCGCGGCGCGGCGCAGGCGCTCCTGGACGAAGGCCGCGGAGAGGGAGCCCGGGTCGTGGTGGAAGAGCGCAACGGACGTGTAATGGGCGGCCGCGCGGGCCCCCTCCTCGCCGACGTGGCGCGTCGCCCACGTCATGAAGTCCACGTCCACGGGCGCGTGTTCGGACCGGTGGCGAAGGAGGCGCAGAAGGGCCAGCGGAGGGGTGCGGCGCAGGGTTCCGCGGTGGTGGAAGCGCAGGCGGGAGCCCTCGACGGGCGGGATCGGGGCGAGGGGGCCGAGCAGGTCGCGCTGCTTCAGCCAGGTCCAGTGCGGGCCGCCGCTGTAGAGGGCGTGCGGTCCGTCGTGCGTGCGGTACGGGCCATCGGCGGTGCGGGCGCGGCCGCCGAGGGTGTGGTGCGACTCGTGGAGCGTGACGCTCGCTCCGGCCTCGGCGGCGGTGACGGCCGCGGTGAGGCCGGCGAATCCGCCGCCGATGACGGTGAGGTCGGGGGTGGTCGTTGCCATGCCGCTGTTCCCCTTCGGGTTGGCTGTGCCTGTGCCTGTGGCTGTGCCTTCACGACGGCTGTGCGCGGCGGAATGTGACATGTGCGGGAGGGGGGAAGGGCGGCGGTCACCGATTGTCAGTGGCGGCGGGCAGCATGGGGGCATGGCGGAGAAACGAGTGGTGAGGCCGGCGAAGGCGTCGTCGGCGAAACCGGCGGCGGTGAAGAAGGCGCGGCGGCCCGAGGTGCGGCTGCCCCCGCTGGCGCCCTGGACCGGCGGCGAGCTCGAGCCGGACGGGGACTACGACGGGGTGGAGTTCACGGCGGCCGACTTCACCGGGCAGGACGGCGGGGGCGCCCGCTTCATGGACTGCGCGCTCGAAGGGTGCGGGCTCGACGAGACGCGGCTGACCCGCGCCCGGATCCTCGATTCCACGCTGACGGGGATACGGGGTGTGGGCACGGACCTCGCGGAGGCGACCCTGCGGGACGTCGAGGTGGTGGACGCCCGGCTCGGCGGGGTCCAGCTGCACGGGAGCGTGCTGGAGCGGGTCGTGGTGCGCGGCGGGAAGATCGAGTACCTGAATCTGCGCAAGGCGCGCCTGAAGGACGTCGTCTTCGACGGATGCGTGCTGGTGGAGCCGGACTTCGGGGGCGCGCGTCTGGACCGGGTGGAGTTCCAGGGCTGCGTGGTGCGGGGTGCGGACTTCACGGGCGCCGTGATGGCGGACGTGGATCTGCGGGGCGTGGCCGAGCTGGGGATCGCGCGCGGCGTGGACCGGCTGGCCGGGGCCGTGATCAGCCCGGCCCAGCTCTTCGACCTGGCACCGGCGTTCGCGGCGCAGATCGGGGTGCGGGTGGAGTAGGGGGCGGCCGATCGAGAGGTGGGGGCTAGCGCTCGTCCGGGACGCGGGGGAAGCGGGCCTGGAGGTCCCAGATCGCCGGGTTGTCCGCCAGGTCCTCGTGCATGTCGGTGAGGTCGGCGATCACGTCGTGCAGGAAGTCGCGGGCCTCACGGCGCAGCTCGGTGTGGGAGAACGTCAGGGGCGGCTCGTCGGCCTCCATCCAGTCGGCCTCGATGTCGACCCACCCGAAGCGGCGCTCGAAGAGCATCCGGTCCGTCGACTCGGTGAAGTCGAGCTCGGCGTACTGCGGCCTCGACGCGCGGCTGCCGCGCGGGTCACGGTCCAGCTGCTCGACGATGTCGCACAGCGCCCATGCGAAGTCCAGCACCGGAACCCATCCCCAGGCTGTGGACAGCTCCCGGTCGGCCTTGGTGTCGGCGAGGTAGACGTCGCCGGCGAACAGGTCGTGCCGCAGCGCGTGGACGTCCGCGCGACGGAAGTCCGTCTGCGGAGGGTCGGGGAAGCGGCGGGAGAGGGCGTAGCCGATGTCGAGCACGTTAGTGATGGTGTCACGGTCGGGAGGGGGTGCCG
Source organism: Streptomyces sp. NPDC055140 (assembly GCF_053607285.1). Classification (NCBI taxonomy): domain Bacteria; kingdom Bacillati; phylum Actinomycetota; class Actinomycetes; order Kitasatosporales; family Streptomycetaceae; genus Streptomyces; species Streptomyces sp. NPDC055140. The sequence continues at coordinate 133,950 of NZ_JBSGTG010000008.1, forward strand.
TTCACGGGCGGGAAAGGGTGCGGGCCCGGCTGTCACGGGCACCGCAGCCGTCACGCCACACAGGCGTCCCGGCGGTCGGCACGCGCTCAGCCCAGCAGCCGCTGTTCCTTCGCCACCGCCACCGCGCCCGCCCGGGTGTCCACGCCGAGCTTGTCGTAGATCCGGCCCAGGTGGGTCTTCACCGTGGCCTCGCTGATGAACAGGGCGCGGGCGATGTCCCGGTTGCCCAGGCCCTGGGCGAGCTGGCCGAGGATGTCCCGCTCGCGGTCCGTGAGGGACGGGCGCGGGCTGCGCATGCGGGCCATGACGCGGCTCGCGACCGGCGGGGACAGCGTCGTACGGCCCTCGGCGGCGGCCTGGATCGCGGCGAACAGCTCCTCGGGACGCTCCGCCTTGAGGAGGTATCCCGTGGCGCCGGCCTCGATGGCCCGGGTGATGTCGGCGTCCGTGTCGTACGTGGTCAGGACCAGGACGTGCGGGTGCGGGCCTGCCTCGGTTGGCGCGGTCGTGATCCGCCGCGTCGCTTCCACGCCGTCGATGCCCTCGCCCAGCTGAAGGTCCATGAGGACGACGTCCGGCGTCAGCTTCGCGGCGAGCGCCACCGCCTCGTCGCCCGTGCCGGCCTCGCCCACGACCTCGATGCCGGGTGCGCTGCCGAGCAGGGCGAGCAGTCCCGCGCGCACCACCACGTGGTCGTCGCACACCAGCAGTCGTACGGGGTCACTCATGAGGCCTCCAGCGGAATCGCCACCGACAGCACCGTGCCCTCGCCCGGCGCCGACTCGATCGTCAGCGTGCCACCCAGCTGCCGCGTGCGCGCCCGGATCGCCGGAAGGCCGTGCCCGCGCACGCCCGCCTCCCGCGGGGGCTCGGGTGTGAAGCCGCGGCCGTTGTCCGCGATGTCGAGGACGACCTGGTCGCCGAGGTGCGTCAGTGTGATCGCGGCGGCTGTCGCGTCCGCGTGCTCCCGTACGTTCGCCAGGGCGCCCTGCGTGATCCTCAACAGCGCGGACTCGACCCGGTCGGGCAGCGGGGCCGGGGCGCCCTCCGCGTGGAAGCGGACCGCGAGCCCCGCCTCCGACTCCCGCGCCGCCAGCGTGCGCAGAGCCTCGTCCAGGCCGCCGCCCGCGAGGTCCGCCGGCGCCAGGTCGTGCACGAACCGGCGTGCTTCCGCGAGGCCCCGCTCGGTCACCGACTCCGCGGTCCGCACATGGGCGCGGGCCCGCTCGGGGTCGGCGTCCCACAGCCGGTCCGCCGCCTGGAGCAGCATCTGCTGGCTGGAAAGGGACTGGGCGAGCGTGTCGTGGATCTCCATCGACAGGCGCTGGCGCTCGGCGAGCGTCCCCTCGCGGCGCTCCGTCGCGGCGAGTTCCCTGCGGGTGCGCACCAGGTCGTCGATCAGGGCGCGCTGGCGTTCCGCCTGGCGCTCCATGTGGACGAAGACGGCGGTCGCCAGGGCCGCGACGGCCGGCGGCGCGAGCAGCAGGTTCGGGTCGAAGTCCCCCGCGAGGCGCAGCTGTGCCCCGACGACGAACACCGTGAGTACGCCGATCAGGACGAGCGCGGCGCGGGCGGGCAGGGTGCGCAGGCCCGTGTAGAAGAGCGGGACCGCGCACCAGGCGAAGCTCGGCGCGAGGACGACGAGGACCACCCACACGGCGACGACCAGGGCCAGCCAGGTGAGGCGGCGCGGGGTGGGGCGGGCGCCGCGGCCCGGGCCGAGCGCGGGGCCGAGCACGTACAGCGCGGCCAGGACCACGGACAGCGCGATGATCCACGGGGTGCGGGCCTCGCCCGGGTGGCGCAGCAGGAACCGTGCGAGGGCTCCGCCGAGCAGCAGGAAGAACGTGGTGTGCATCACCGCGGCCAGCCAGCGGGCGTCCGGATCCCGCGTCCCGTGTGCCACGCCCGTACCCCTCTCCGCTTCCGCCAGCGCGCTGCTGAACTGGTCAAACACCCCCATTGTGGCCTGCTCGGGCGGTACGCGGGTCAGCCGATCGGCTGACCCGGACGTCAGCCGAGCCGCGCTCCGGTCGCAGCCGGTACGTCGACGGTGCGGCCCGGTTTCCGGCCTGAGGATCGATACCAGAGCGACTCACCGGCCGCCTCTGACCGACCCGACCGCCTCCAAGGAGCACCCGTCATGAAGAAGATCTCGAAGCGCGCCCGTGTCCTGACCGGTGGCGCCGTCCTCGCCGGCGTCGTCGCCGGTACCTTCGGGGCGGTCTCGGCCAGCGCGTCCGCCCCGGCCGCCGCCCCCGCCGCCGTGACCGCGGACGCCCCGGCCAAGAACCTCACCCAGTCCACGCACCTGACCACGGCCGCCGCCACGAAGGCCGCGCAGGCCGCCCTCGACGCCGCGAAGAAGGAGAACCAGCGCGTCTCCGTCGCCGTCGTCGACCGCAACGGCAACACGATCGTCACCCTCCGCGGCGACGGCGCCGGCCCGCAGTCGTACGAGTCCGCCGTGAAGAAGGCGTACACCGCGGTGTCCTGGAACGCGCCGACGTCCGAGCTCGCCAAGCGCCTCGAGCAGGCCCCGAACCTGAAGGACATCCCGGGCACCCTGTTCCTCGCGGGCGGCGCGCCCGTCGCGGCGAACGGCGCCCCGGTCGCGGGCATCGGCGTCGCGGGTGCGCCCTCGGGCGACCTGGACGAGAAGTTCGCGCAGGCCGGTGTTGTTGCGCTGAACCGCTAGGGCCTCTCGTTCGGATCAGACCCCGCTCCCTGACCCAGCCCGATCCGAACGCCCTAGTCGCCATACCCCCACCGACGTGGAGGCGTCCGCCGACCGGCAGGCGCCTCCACGTCGTTCGCCCCTACGATCATTCAGTGCCCCGTAGCCCACGATCCGCCCCCGCCGCCCTCGCCCTCGTCCTGGCCCTCGGCGCCTGTTCCGCCGCCGGTGTGCACAGCACGCCGGGTGCCGCGGGCGTGCGGGACCCGTACTTTCCGAAGCTGGGCAACGGCGGCTACGACGCCACGCACTACACCCTCACCCTCACCCTCGACGCCGACCGGCACCGTCTGACGGGCACCGCCGACATCACCGCGAAGGCCACCCAGGACCTCAGCGCGTTCAACCTCGACCTCAAGGGCCTGACCGTCGAACGCGTCACCGTCGAGGGGAAGAAGGCCACGTTCGAGCGGGCCGGGCACGAGCTGACGATCCGGCCGGCCGAGGCGCCGCGGAAGGGCTCCGAGTTCCGCACGGTCGTGCGGTACTCCGGGAAGCCCGTGACCATCACCGACCCGGACGGCTCCGAGGAGGGCTGGCTCCCCACGGAGGACGGGGCCCTCGCGCTCGGCGAGCCCACCGGCTCCATGGCCTGGTTCCCCGGGAACAATCACCCCTCCGACAAGGCGACGTACGACATTCATGTGACCGTCCCCAAGGGCCTGACGGCCGTGTCCAACGGGGAGTTGACGAAGGAGCGGACGGCCGGCGGGCGGACGACGTTCGACTGGCACGTCCCGCAGCCCATGGCCAGTTACCTGGCGATGCTGGCGATCGGGAAGTTCGAGACCAAGGCCTACAAGACGCCCGACGGGCTGCCCGTGTACACCGCCGTGGACCCGGTCGAGGCGGCCGCGAGCGCCAAGGTCCTGGGCAGGCTCCCGGACGTCATGGCCTGGGAGTCGAAGACCTTCGGCCCCTACCCCTTCTCCTCCACCGGCGCCGTCGTCGACCGGGAGAACGACGCCGGGTACGCGCTGGAGACCCAGAACCGGCCCGTCTTCCCGGGCACCCCCCCGCTGTCCACGCTCGTCCACGAGATGGCCCACGAGTGGTACGGGGACTCCGTCACGCCGAAGTCCTGGCGGGACATGTGGCTCAACGAGGGCTTCGCGACCTACGCCGAATGGCTCTGGCAGGAGCAGCACGGTGGCGACAGCGCGCAGGACACGTTCGACCGCTACTACGCGAAGGGCAGTGGGAACGCGATCTGGGCCTTCCCGCCCGCCAAGCCGTCCGGGGCCGCGAACATCTCGGCCCCGCCCGTCTACGAGCGCGGCGCGATGGTGCTGCACAAGATCCGCGAGACGGTCGGGGACGCCAAGTTCTTCGAGCTGCTCAAGGGCTGGCCCGCCGCGCACCGTTACGGCAACGCGGACACCGCCGACTTCACCGCGTACGTGGAGAAGCAGAACCCGGGCAAGGATCTGGGGCCTGTGTGGGACGACTGGCTGTACGGAAAGGGAAAGCCGGACCACCCGTAATTCCGGATGGCCCGGCCGAACCTTCCCTCGAGTGAGGGCTACTTCACGTTCACCGCGGTCCAGGTCGCCGCGACGGCCTGCTGTTCGGCGCTGTTCGCGCCGTACAGGTCGCTCGCTGCCTGGAGTGTGGCGGTGCGGGCGGCCGCGTAGTTCGTCGTCGACGTCATGTACGTCGAGAGGGCCTTATACCAGATCTGCTCGGCCTTGGCCCGGCCGATGCCGGTGAGCGTGGAGTTGTTGGAGGTCGGGGAGTTGTACGAGACCCCGTTGATGGTCTTCGCGCCGCTGCCCTCGCTCAGGAGGTAGAAGAAGTGGTTGGCGACGCCCGACGAGTAGTGCACGTCGAGGCGGCCGACCGTCTTGGACCAGTAGTCGGCGGAGCCGCCGTCCTTGCTGGGCTTGTCCATGTAACGCAGCGGGGTGCCGTTGCCGTTGATGTCGATCTTCTCGCCGATGAGGTAGTCGCCGACGTCGCTGCTGTTGTTCGCGAAGAACTCCACCGACGTGCCGAAGATGTCGGACGTCGCCTCGTTCAGGCCGCCCGACTCACGGCTGTAGTTGAGGCCCGCGGTGGACGCGGTCAGGCCGTGGCTCATCTCGTGGCCGGCCACGTCGAGCGCCGTGAGCGGGTGCTGGTTGCTCTGCCCGTCGCCGTACGTCATGCAGAAGCAGGCGTCCGACCAGAAGGCGTTGACGTAGGCGTTGCCGTAGTGGACGCGGGAGTACGCGGCCTTGCCGTCGCCCGCGATGCCGTTCCGGTTGAACGCGCTCTTGTAGTAGTCCCACGTCTCGGCCGCGCCGTACGCGGCGTCGACCGCGGCGGTCTGCCGGTTCGTCACCGTCCCGTCGCCCCACTGGTCGTCGGCGTCGTGGAAGAGCGTGCCCGTGCCGGACGTCCCGCCGTTCAGGTCGTACGTCTTGTGGCCGCCGCGCCCGCCGTCGGCGAGGTCGAACCCGCCGCCGGCCGATGCGGTGCTGCCGACCGTGACCGTGCCGCTGTACTCGCTGGTGCCGGTGCCGTTCTCGATGCCCTCGTACGAGTACAGCTTCTTGCCGGTGGCGGCGTCGGTGACGACGTGCAGCTCGCTCGGTGTCCCGTCGGCCTGGGTGCCGGTCACGACCGTCTCGTACGCGAGGACCGGCGTGCCGGTGGCGGCCCAGACGACCTTGCGGACGTTCTTCGCGGCGGCGCTCTTGGCGTCCGAGGCGGCGAGGGCCGACTTCCTGGCGGCGGTGGGAGCGAGGGAGGCGTCCGTCGACGCCACGGATATCGCCCCCTTGTGCGCCTTGGAGACGCCCTTGAGGTCGCCGTTCTTCGCGGTGTGCGTGACGAGGTCGCCGCCGAGTACGGGCAGGCCGTCGTAGGTGCGCTCGTAGCGGGTGTGGGTCGTGCCGTTCGCGTCCCTGACGACATCGCGGGCGACGAGCTTCTCCGCGCCGCTGAGCCCGAGTTGGCGGGCGGCCGCCGGGGCGTCGGCCTGTGCGTCCTTGAGGGCCGTGGCCCGCTGGGACGCGCTGAGCGGCAGGGCGGTGGCCCCGGCGGTGCGGTCGCTTGCGGTGTGGCCGGCGGCGGTTGCCGCGGTGCCGCTCTGCAGAGCCAGGACGACCATGGCGGCCGATGCCGCGAGCGCGGTGGCTCGTGCGGCGGTCCTGCGGCCGGTGGTGCGGGGAGCGGGGGAGCGGTGTGTCACTCGGACTCCTTATGTGTCCAACGACCCGTGGGTGGTGACCCGTCGGGGTGGGGGGCGCGGGGAGAGAGTGACACCGAGCGCACTTTGTTTGACAGAGCGCCGTCAAAGATTTGCCAGTTCGTGTCCGAATGCGGGTGGCGGCTGTCCGTTATTTGCCGCTTGACAGGGAAGTGCTGGCCGGCATGCGTCGGTTGAGGGCGACGAGGGCGACGAGGGCGACGAGGGCGACGAGGGCGACGAGGGCGACGAGGGCGACGAGGGCGACGAGGGCGACGAGGGCGACGAGGGCTATGAGGGAGCGGGGGCGTTGAGGGCGGTGAGGAAGCTGAGGAGCTGTCAGCCGTGAGGCGGGGAATGGGGGCGGGGCGCGCGGGCACGCAGAAGGGCCCCGGCCGGATCTCCCCGGCCGGGGCCCTTCAACCGCCGTGCTGCGGGCGTCAGACGGCCATGACATCCATGGCGGCCATGCCGGTCACGCCGGCCGTGCCCGCGTCCCGCGCGAAAGTGTCCGCGATCAGACGTTCACGCCGAAGTCCTGCGCGATGCCGACGAGGCCCGACGCGTAACCCTGGCCCACCGCGCGGAACTTCCACTCCGCGCCGTTGCGGTACAGCTCGCCGAAGACCATGGCGGTCTCGGTGGCGGCGTCCTCGGAGAGGTCGTAGCGGGCGATCTCGGTGCCGCCGGCCTGGTTGACGATGCGGATGAACGCGTTGCGCACCTGGCCGAAGTTCTGCGAGCGGTTCTCCGCGTCGTAGATCGAGACCGGGAAGACGATCTTGTCGACGTCGGCCGGGAGGCCCGCCAGATTGACGTTGATCTGCTCGTCGTCGCCCTCGCCCTGGCCCGTGACGTTGTCACCGGTGTGGACGATGGTCTGGTCCGGCGTCGCCTTGTTGTTGAAGAAGACGAAGTGGCCGTCCGAGTAGACCTTGCCCTGCGGGTTCACCGCGATCGCGGAGGCGTCGAGGTCGAAGTCGGTGCCGGTGGTGGTGCGGACGTCCCAGCCGAGGCCCACGGTGACGGCGGTCAGGCCCGGAGCCTCCTTGGTGAGCGAGACGTTGCCACCCTTGGACAGGCTTACAGCCATTGTCGGGAGTCCTTCCCTCGTTAGCGATGCGTGCGCTTCGTAGACGAAGCTACTCGTACCCCTATGAACGCCAAGGGGGGATCCAGGGTTCCAGGTGTCTTTACTTTCTTTACCCACTTTCCCCGGGATGGGTGCGGCGCCGGGAAAAGGGGGTGACGTGGCGCGTGTCCAGGCGCGACCATGGAACCCATGTCCGGTCCTTACTTCATCCGCGGCTCGGTGGTCCTTCCGGAGGCCGAGCTTCTCTGGCGATTCTCCCGGTCGTCCGGGCCGGGCGGCCAGCACGTGAACACCAGCGACTCCCAGGTCGAGCTCCGCTTCGACCTCGCCGGCACGGAGGCGCTGCCCGAGGTGTGGAAGGCGCGGGCCCTGGAGCGGCTCGCCTCCCGCCTCGTCGACGGCGTCATCTCCGTGCGGTCCTCGGAGCACCGCTCCCAGTGGCGCAACCGCGAGACCGCCGCCGTACGCCTCGCATCCCTCCTCGCCGAGGCCACCGCCCCGCCGCCCAAGCCGCGCCGCGCGACCCGCATCCCCCGGGGGATCAACGAGCGCCGCCTGCGCAACAAGAAGGCACGGTCGGACACGAAGCGCGGCCGGTCGGGGCGGGGCTGGGACTGAGCGGCCTCACGGCGGCCGGGCGGGGGCTTCACCCCAACTGCCGGTACTTCCCCTTGAAGTAGGCCAGCGGTCCGCCGTCGGCGCTGGGCAGCGAGGCCGTGAGCACCCGGCCGATCACCAGCGTGTGGTCCCCGGCCGGCACCCGCTGCTCCGTGCGGCACTCCAGCGTCGCGAGCGAGCCGCCCACCAGGGGCGCGCCCGACACCTCGCCGCGTACGTACGGGATGTCCTCGAAGAGCAGACGGTCGCTGATGCGGCCCTTCATCGCGAAGCGGCCCGCGATGTGGCGCTGGCTCTCGGAGAGCACGGACACCGCCCACAGGGGCTGCTCGTCGAGCAGGTCGTCCATGCGGGAGCCGTTGCGCAGGCTGACGAGGACGAGCGGCGGGTCGAGCGAGACCGACAGGAATGCCGTCGCCGTCATGCCGGCGTCCTCGCCCAGGGGGGCCGACGGGTCGTCCGGGTCGAGCGGCATCTCGCGCGCGGTCACCAGGACCACGCCCGCGGCCAGTCGGGACATGGCGGCGCGGAACTCGTCGTTGCTCACCCCCTCAGCATGCCCGGCCGAGGCGGGCGCGGGGATGAAAGCGGCCGTGGGGGTTGAGGGGGTTGAGGGGGTCGTGCGGGTGGTGGGGGAGAGCGGGGGATTCTTCAGCGGCGGGGGAGTCTTCAGCACGTCTCGACGCTAGCTTCGGTGCCGTGCCCGCCACATCGGGCCTTGGGCCGAGGACGGTCCTAGGACCTGTGGTGGGTGTTGTCCGAATATGGCGGTGTTCGGGGGTGTTCTCCGTTCAGGAAGTGCAGGGGGCGTGCGCCGGAGCACCCCTCAACCCTTCATCTCCTCTTGTGACTTGAGTCACAGGAGCCATATTTTGTTGACCCTGTGTACCGGGTGGACAGCTCGCTGTGATTCAGTGGCGGAGACACTGCAAGAAGAGCGTGCACACGCACGTGCGGAATCGGCGATCAGAATTCTGGAGTGCTGTCGAGGTCTCGGGGAGAGCTGAGCATGGAGACCGAGTCGGAGCCGTACGTCCGTCTTGCGACCCTGCGGCAGCTTCACCAGGTGATGGCGGACATGAACACCGCCCGCAGCCTGGCCGACACCCTGCAGACGGTCTCCGACGGAGTCGTGAACGGCCTCGGATTCGAGCTGGCCTGCGTCAATCTCGTACGCCCCGACGGTGACCTCGTCGTCGCCGCCTTCTCCGGCGACTCCTCCGCCGAAGCCCTCATCACCGGCCGGGTCGGCTCCCGCACCTCCTGGGACCGCCGCCTGTCCATGGGCGAGGCCTGGGGCGACCTGCGGTTCATCCCGCACACCGAGGGCTGGGTCCTCGACGATGACGACGTACCGCAGTGGTTCACCGACGGGCCGCCGCCCCGCTTCGAGGACGAGTGGCACCCCGCGGACCGCCTCTTCGCCCCGATGTACGCCACCGGCAGCTCCGGCGGCGAACTTCTCGGCGTGATCTCCGCGGACCGCCCGCGCAACGGCAGGCGCCCCGGCGCCTGGGGCCGCGAGGCCCTGCAGATGTACGCCTTCCAGGCCGCCATCGCCATCAGCAACGCCCGGCTGCGCGCCAACATGCAGCGCGCCCTCGTCCGGCTCGAACGCGAGCAGCAGGCCCTGCGCGCCAGCGAGGAGTCCTTCCGCCAGGCCTTCGAGTACGCGCCGAGCGGCATGGCCATCGCCGAGATGGGCGGCGACCAGCACGGGCGGCTCCTGCGCACGAACGACGCCCTGTGCCGGCTGCTCAGCCGCCCCGCGTCCGCCATGCGCCGCTACTCGTTCTCCGACCTCGTCCACCCCGAGGACATCGGCACGCTGCTGCGCACCTCCGCCGAGGGCGGCCGCGCCGAGCTGCGCCTCGGACGGCGCGACGGCACCTACGTCTGGGTGTCCCTGCGGAACTCGGTGGTGGCCGACGCCGCCGACGGGCCGCGCTTCCTGCTCACCCACGTCGAGGACATCGAGGAGCGCAAGCGCCGCGAGCTGCACCTCGCGCACCGCGCGTCCCACGACTCCCTCACCGGCCTGCCGAACTCGGCGGAGCTGCGGTCCCGCCTCTCGTCCCGCCTGTGCCGCCGCCCCCAGCTGCCCGAGCCGAGCGCCGTGGACTCCCTGGACGCGGCGTACGGGGACCGCACCGGCAGCTCGTACGACACGAACGGGCACGGGTTCGACTTCGCGGGGGCCGCCGCTGCCGCCGCGGCCGGACAGCAGAACGGCGGGTCCGGGCCCTCCGGCGGGATCTACGACGACTATGGCTTCGATCACCACGTCCACATCGTCGCGCCCGAGGGGGAAACCGACGACGGCACGAAGGGCCTGGCGGTCCTCTTCTGCGACCTGGACGGCTTCAAGTCGATCAACGACCGGTTCGGGCACCACACCGGAGACGTCGTTCTGATCGAGGTCGCACGACGTCTGACCAGCGGTGTCCGTGACGGGGACACCGTCGCGAGGCTCGGCGGCGACGAGTTCGTCGTGCTCGCCGACGGGCTCGGCCGGGCCGATGCACAGGACCTCGCCGTCCGTCTGCGGAACGCCATCATTCCGCCCATCCGGGTCGACGGAAGGGCGGTCCGTGTGGGCGCCAGTTTCGGCATCGGATGGGCGCACTGCGGGATGACGGCCGACGAGGTGTTGAAATCCGCTGACCAGCGGATGTACATCGAGAAACGGTCGCGTGCCAAGCAGCACCGACGGGCCGGATGATCTGCTTCCGCAGGTATCGGTGAGGTCAACGCCACCCCTTCGGACCACTCCCAGCGGGTACGCTCGCCGGGTAAGCGATACGTAGGGAGTGATCAGGGATGGCGCCCGCTGACAACGGCGCGAGCACGCCCGAGGACGATGATCCGTTCGGCTATCTGTACGCCGACGGACAGGCGGCCGGGGCGACACCGCCCAGCGGGGGCGGCGGCTACGGCTATCCGGGTCCCCGGTCCTACCACCAGGTCAGGCCGGTCGGTGAGCGGCAGTACGGGCAGCAGCCTCAGCCGACTGCCGCGTACGGGCAGGCGCCTCAGCAGCAGCCCCAGGCCTACGCGCAGCCGAACGCGCACTACTCGGCCCCCGAGACGCTGCCCGGCGGCGCACCGACCACGGTGACGCCCACGCAGCACGGCGGTGGCGGCGGCCGCGGACGCGGGCCCAACACCAAGGGTCTGCTGATCGGCGCGCTCGCCGTCGTGGCGGCCGTGGTCATCGGCATCGGCGTCGCGGTCCTAGGCGGCGACTCGAACGACGACGCGAAGGGCGGCGACGCGGGCGGGCAGCCGTCCGGCGGATCCCAGTCGGTCCAGCCGAGCCAGACGGCGTCCAAGAACGCCGACAAGCCGGTCGACCTCCCGAAGACGGACGCCAAGGCGCTGAAGCTCGAGGGCGGCACGGTCACCGCGTCGGACGTCCAGGGCGCCGAGGCCGACGGCGGCACCTATGTGGCCGGCTTCAACCAGGTGGGCGCCAAGCTCACCTGGACGGTCGGCGGCATCCCGAAGGACGGCGCGTACAGCCTGCGCGTCAAGTACGGGGTGCCCGGCAAGGACGCCAACGCGACCATCACGGTCAACGGCAAGGTGCAGACCCGCCCGCTCAACATGGAGAACTTCTCCCACGCCAAGGAAGGCGACTGGGAGAAGGGGTGGACGAAGACCTGGTCCGTCGTCCAGCTCAGCAAGGGCACGAACGCGATCACGATCTCGTGCGAGCAGGGCAACCAGTGCGACGCCAACTTCGACCAGATGTCGCTCGTCAAGGGCACCAACGGCTGAGCGACACAGCCGGCGACACAGGCAGGGCGGCAGCGGCCGGGGCGGGAGCCCTAGGCCGCTGTCGTCGTCTGTTGGGTCACCGCGACCCGGCCGAGCAGTTCCTCGTACGCCGCGCGGTCGAACTCCCCGGCCACCGGGGCCAGTACCGTCGCCGCGGACAGGGCGACCGCGCGGGCCAGGCGGTCCGGCCACGGCAGGTCTTCCACGTAGCCCGAGAGCAGGCCGGCGACCGCCGAGTCGCCGGCGCCCGTCGGGTTGCCCTTCACGCGGTCCGGGGCGGGGGCGCGCCAGCTGCCGTCCGGGGTGACCGCGAGGAGGCCCTCAGGGCCCAGTGAGGCGACCACGGAGTGCGCGCCGCGGCGGCGGGCGTCACGGGTGGCGCGCAGCGGCTCGTGGGAGCCGGTGAGCTCGGCGAGCTCGTCGGAGTTCGGCTTGATGATGTCGGGGCGGGCCGCGAGCCCCCGGCGCAGCGGTTCCCCGGACGAGTCGAGCAGTACGGGCACGGACGCGGCGCGGGCCGCGCGGACCAGCTGGGCGTACGCGCCGACGGGGACGCCCGGCGGGAGGCTGCCGCACAGGGCCACCGCGGACGCGGACGTGAGGAGCTTCTCGTAGGCCTCGGTGAACGCGGACCACTCGGCGGGGGCGACGAGCGGGCCCGGCTCGTTGAGCTGGGTCGTGTCGCCTGACGCGCCGTCGACGACGGCGATGGTGCGGCGGGTGGCGCCCGAGACCGGGACGAGCGCGTCCCGGATGCCGGGGGAGTCCACGAGCTGTTCCCTCAGGGCGCGGCCCGTGCCGCCGCCGGCGAAGCCGGTGACGGTCACGTCGTGGCCGAGCGCGGCGAGCACGCGCGCGACGTTGAGGCCCTTGCCGCCGGGGCGTTCGGTGACCTTGGTGACGCGGTGCGACGCGTGCGGGTGCAGCGCCGGCACGTCGTAGGTGATGTCCAGCGCGGCGTTCAGTGTGACCGTGAGGATCACGAGACCCCAGCCCACCCCTCAGTTCGGAACTACCTTCAGTAACGCGGTCTGATCATGCCAAAGACCGGGCGGTAGGCCCAGACCTCACGCGAGCCGGGGTTCCACGATCCACCGGCCCTTGCGCATGACGCCCTTGAGCTCGAAGTCCTCGTCGAGAACCACGAGGTCGGCGTCCTTGCCGGGCTCCAGCGAGCCCACCCTGTCGTCCACGCCGAGGAGGCGGGCCGGGTTGGCGGAGATCGCGCGGACGACGTCCTCGACGGGCAGCTTGTCGATGGTGGCGGCGCGCTTGAACGCGCGGTCCAGGGTGAGCGTCGAGCCGGCGATGGAGTTGCCCTCGACGAGCCGCGCGACGCTGTCCTTCACCTCGACCTCCAGGGTGCCGAGCATGTAGCGGCCGTCGCCGAAACCCGCCGCGTCCATGGCGTCGGTGATGAACGCGACGCGCCCGCTGCCCACGTGGCGGAACGCCAGCTCCAGGGCGGCCGGGTGCAGATGCGTGCCGTCGTTGATGAGTTCGACGGTGATCCGCTCGTCCTCCAGGAGCGCCGCGATGGGTCCCGGGGCGCGGTGGCCGATGGCCGGCATGGCGTTGTAGAGGTGCGTGGCGACGGTGGCACCCGCGTCGATCGCCTCGACGGTCTGCTCGTACGTGGCGTCGGTGTGGCCGATCGCGGCGATCACGCCGTGCTCGGCGAGGAGGCGCACGGAGTCGATGCCGCCGGGGAGTTCGGGGGCGAGGGTGAGCATCTTGGCCCGGCCGCGCGCCGCGTCGAGCAGCTTGCGGACCTCGGCCGGGTCGGGGTCGCGCAGGAGCGTTTCGTCATGGGCGCCCTTGCGGCACGGGGAGATGAACGGGCCCTCGAAGTGGATGCCCGCGATCTCGCCCTGCTCGGCCAGCTCGGACAGCAGGCCCGCGCGCTGGGTGAGGAAGTCCGTCTCGCCGGTGACGAAGGACGCGACGACCGTCGTGGTGCCGTGCAGGCGGTGCGTGCGGACGCCCTTGAGGATGTCGTCGATCGATCCCGAGGTGAAGGAAGCCCCGCCTCCGCCATGGTTGTGCATGTCGACGAAGCCGGGCACGACCCAGTGGCCGGTGAGATCGGTGGAGGGGGCGCCGGCCGGCGCGCTGCCGGCGATCCTCGCGCCGTCCACGATCACGCGTCCGTTCTCGACGACGCCGGCCGGCAGGACGACGCGGGCGCCGGAGAGAACATTCAGAGCGGCCATCAGGCGACTACCTCCGTGGAATCGGTGGACAGGGCGAGCAGGTCCCAGGCGAGCAGGCCCGCGCCCAGGCAGCCGGCGGTGTCCCCGAGGGCCGCCGGGACGATCGTGGGCAGCTTCTGGAACGTCACGCGTTCCTCGACGGCGGCCCGCAGTGGTGTGAACAAGGTTTCCCCCGCCTCGGCCAGACCGCCACCGATGATCAGGGTGCGCGGGTCCAGCAGAGTGAGCGCCGTGACGAGCCCGTCGGCGAGCGCCTCCACGGCCTCCAGCCAGACCTGCCGCGCCCTGGGGTCACCGGACTCGACGGCCTTGGCGCAGTCCGCGGCGTCCGCCTCCGGGTCGCCGGTGGCCTCGGCCCAGGCGAGCGAGACCGCCGAGGCGGACGCGTAGCGCTCCAGGCAGCCGCGCTGGCCGCAGCTGCAGTCCGTGCCGCCGGGGCGTACGACGATGTGGCCGATCTCGCCGGCCGAGCCGTGCGCGCCGGGTTCGATGCGGCCGCCGATGCCGATGGCGCCGGCGATGCCCGTGCCGAGCGGTACGAACAGGAAGCGGTCCGCGCCCTTGCCCGCGCCGAGCCGGCCCTCGCCGAGGCCGCCGGTGCGCACGTCGTGGCCGAGGGCGACGGGGATGCCGTCGAGCCGCTCACTCAGCAGTCTGCGCATCGGCACGTCGCGCCAGCCGAGGTTCGACGCGTACAGGGCGATGCCGTGCTCGTCGTCGACGATGCCGGGCACCGCGACGCCGGCCGCGGCGGCCGGCTCCCCGAGGTGCTCCTCGCCGTACGCGCGCAGGTCGGCGGCGAAGCCGAGTATGGTCTCGACGACCGCGTCGGGCCCGCGCTCGCGGCCGGTGGCGCGCCGCGTCTGGTGGAGCAGGGTGCCGTCGGCCCCGACCAGCGCGGCCTTCATTCCGGTGCCGCCCACATCGAGGGCGATGACATGTCTCACGGGGACAGTCTCGCGCCTTGACCCTCGAGAGGTCTAGTCCACTTGCATGGATCTTGCGTCGATGTGTACGGATGATGCGTTTCCGCTTTCCCGGCGAAGGCCCGTTGCGAGTGCGAAACCCGTGTGGTGTAGACCTTATGGCCGGGCCTCGTGAGCATTCCGGGTCCGAAATCCTGACGAGCGACATCAAGAGGGTGGGAAACCGGCTGTGCAGCGGCGCATGACAGGTCTGACGGCGGCGGTGGCCGCGCTCGGCATGGCGGCGACGCTGGCCGCCTGCGGGGGCCCGGGCTCCGACGACGTGACCCTGAAGCTGGTGGCCGCCGACTACGGCGACTCCCCGGCGAACAGCTCCCAGAAGTACTGGGACAAGCTGTCCGCCGCCTTCGAGAAGAAGAACCCCGGCATCAAGGTCGACGTCAGCGTCTACTCCTGGAGCGACGTCGACGCCAAGGTCAAGAAGATGGTCGCGGACGGCCACGCGCCGGACATGGCGCAGATCGGCGCGTACTCCGACTACGCCGCGAGCGGCAAGCTCTACAGCGCGAACGACCTGCTCTCCATCCCCGTGCAGTCCGACTTCCTGCCGCAGCTCGCCGACGCCGGTGAGGTCTCCCGCGTCCAGTACGGCATGCCCTTCGCGTCCTCCACGCGGCTGCTGTTCTACAACAAGACCCTCTTCGACAAGGCTGGCCTGACCCCGCCGCAGACCTGGGCCCAGCTCCAGGCCGACGCCAAGGCTCTCAAGGCGCGCGGCGTGAAGATCCCCTACGCGCTGCCGCTGGGCCCCGAAGAGGCGCAGGCCGAGACCATGATGTGGATGCTGAGCGGCGGCTCCGGTTACACCGACGACGTCGGCACCTACAGCCTCGACTCCCCGCAGAACGTCAAGACCTTCGAGTGGCTGAAGAACGACCTGGTCGGCCAGGGGCTCACCGGCCCGACGCCGCCCGCCAAGCTCGACCGCGCGCAGGCCTTCGCGGCCTTCACGCGCGGTGACGTCGGCATGCTCAACGGGCACCCGACGCTGATGCAGATGGCCGCCAAGAAGGGCGTGAAGTTCGGCATGGTGCCGATGCCCGGCATCAACGGCAGGGCCCGGTCGACCATGGGCGTCGCCGACTGGATGATGGCGTTCCGGCAGAACGGCCACAAGGACCAGATCGGCAAGTTCCTCGACTACGTCTACAGCGAGAAGAACGTCCTCGACTTCTCCCGCGAGTACGACCTCCTGCCGGTCACCAATTCCGCGTCGGACACGATGGCCGACGACAAGCGCGACCAGAAGCTCTGGAAGTTCCTCGGCGAACTGCAGAACTCGGAGCTCTACCCCGTCGGCAAGACGTCCTGGGCCCAGGTCAGCGCCGGAGTCAAGCGCGAGATCGGCTCGACCGTCGGCCCCAACGGCAACCCGGGTGCCACCCTCGGCCGGCTGGAGCGGGCGGCCGACGCGGCGGAGAACGCGGAGTAGCGTCGCTGCCGTGAGCGAACCGCCGTACGCAGAGTCAGAGCCAGAGCCCGGATCCCAGCCCGAGTCCGCCGAGGAGACGTCCGGCGCCCTGTCCTCCCGTGAGCAGGGCGTCCTCGCCCTGGAGCGGCGCGGGTGGGCGTCGGCCGGGGCCAAGGAGCGCGCCGTGCGCGAGGAGCTGGGGCTCGCCCCGGTGCGCTACTACCAGCTGCTCAACGCGCTCCTCGACGACCAGAGGGCCCTCGCCCACGACCCGGTCACCGTCAACCGGCTGCGCCGGGTACGGGACGCGCGCCGCGAGGAACGCTGACCCGCACGCCAGGCGTACGGTCCGCCTCCCGCGGATAGGCTCGGCGCATGGGCAGCCCTCAGCACGACCTGCCGTCGCCTGTGACCTCCGCCGGGCGTGACGGCCTCGACGCACTCCTCTCGGACCCCGCGCGGGCCGTGATCGCGCTCGACTTCGACGGCACGCTCGCGCCGATCGTGCCCGACCCCGAACAGGCCCGCGCCCACCCGGGTGCCGTCCACGCGCTCGCCGCGCTGGCACCGCAGGTCGCCTCCGTCGCCGTGATCACCGGCCGACCCGCGGGCGTCGCCGTGCGCCACGGCGGCTTCGCGGGCATCGCGGGCCTCGAACACCTCGTGGTCCTCGGCCACTACGGCGCCGAGCGCTGGGACGCCGTCACCGGCACGGTCCACGCCCCCGCCCCGCACCCCGGTGTCGCGGCCGTCCGCGCCGAACTGCCCGGTGTCCTGGAGTCCGTGGGCGCCTGGCGCGGCACGTGGATCGAGGAGAAGGGCCGTGCCGTCGCCGTCCACACGCGCCGCGCGGCCGACCCGCAGGCGGCGTTCGAGGCGCTGCGCGCGCCCCTGTCCGACCTCGCGGCCCGGCACGGCCTGATCGTCGAGCCCGGCCGCCTCGTCCTGGAACTGCGGCCGCCCGGCACGGACAAGGGCGCCGCGCTCAGTGCGTACGTACGGGAAGTGGGCGCGACGTCGGTCCTCTACGGGGGCGACGACCTCGGCGACCTGCCCGCGTTCGCCGCCGTCGACGAGCTTCGCAAGGACGGGGTGCCGGGCCTGCTGGTGTGCAGCGGCAGCTCGGAGGTCACGGAGCTGGCGGAACGGGCGGACGTGGTGGTGGACGGGCCGGAGGGAGTGGTGGGGCTGCTGTCGGGCCTGGCCCGGGCGATGAGCTCCCGGACCTGACCCCCCGGTCTAGCCCCGCAGCGCGTTGAGCTGGTCGAGGAACCACCGGGCGGGCGGCAGCGCGGTCGCCGCGGCCGCGAGCCGCTTCGTGCGCTCGGCGCGCTCCCCGTCGCCCATGAGCAGCGCGGTGTGCAGGGCTTCGGCGGTCGCCGACACGTCGTACGGGTTCACCACGAGCGCGTCGTCGCCCAGCTCCTCGTACGCCCCCGCCTCCCGCGACAGGACCAGCGCGCAGCCCTCGTCGGAGACGACCGGGACCTCCTTGGCGACGAGGTTCATGCCGTCCCTGATCGGGTTGACCAGCGCCACGTCGGCCAGCCGGTACGCGGCCAGGGAGCGGGCGAAGTCGTCCTTCACATGGAGCACGACCGGGGTCCAACTCTCGCTACCGAAGCGGGAGTTGATCTCCTCGGCGACCCGGGACACCTCGTCGGTGTACTCCCGGTAGACCGCGAGGTCCTGGCGTGACGGGTACGCGAAGGCGACGTGCACCACCCGCTCGCGCCACTCGTGGTGCTCGTCGAGGAGGAGCCCGTACGCGCGCAGGCCGCGCACGATGTTCTTCGACAGCTCCGTGCGGTCCACACGGACGATCACCTTGCGGTCCGGGCCGCCGATCTGCTCCCGCAGCGCGGCGAGACGCTCCTCGACGTCGGGGCGGCGCGAGCGCTCCCGCAGGAAGTCCGCGTCCGCGCCCAGGCCGTGCACCCCGATCTCCGTACCGAACGTGCCGCCCACCACGGCCTCGCAGCACGCCGTGAACGTGTCCGCCCAGCGCCGCGTCAGGAACCCGAGCCGGTCCGCGCCCAGCATTCCCCGCAGCAGCTGCCCGGCGATGTCGTCAGGCAGCATCCGGAAGTAGTCGACCGGCGCCCACGGGGTGTGCGAGAAGTGTCCGATGCGCAGGTCGCCGCGCAGCTCCCGCAGCATCCCCGGCACGAGCGCCAGGTGGTAGTCCTGCACGACGACCGCGGCACCCGGCGCGGCCTCCGCGGCCAGCGCCTCGGCGAACGCCCGGTTGTAGGCCTCGTACGACGCCCACCGCGCACGGAACTGTGGCCCGAAGACCGGCTCCAGGGGCGTCTGGTAGAGCATGTGGTGGACGAACCAGAGGACCGAGTTCGCGATGCCGTTGTACGCGTCGGCGTACACCTCGCGGTCGATGTCGAGCATCCGCACGCCCGGCTCCCCGACACCGCGCCGCACCGCCTCGCGGTCGCCTTCGCCGAGAGCCGCGCACACCCACATCGCGCTCGCGCCGTCCGGGTCCTGTCCGATCGCGGAGAGCCCGGAGACGAGCCCGCCCCCGCCGCGCCGCGCGTCGAGCGTCCCGTCGGCCCCGAGCTCGTACGAGACCGGACCGCGGTTGGACGCGACGAGGATCTGTGCACCCTGCGTGGAAGCCATACGGGCAAACGTAGCCCGGCTCGTAAACGCTCAAACGTACGGCCGGACTCCGTGGGAGCCCGGCCGTATACGATCCGCCGTTCGCCTGCCGCGACGGTTACCCGCGCGGGTCAGTCACGCCGGCTGCGCGCCGCTGCCACCGCGAGGACGCCGAGCCCGAACAGGGCCGCCGCGAGACCGCTGTACAGGAGCATGTCCGAGTCACCGGTGTCGGCCAGCTCGCTGCCGTGCGACCGGTGCGAGTCCTGAGGTGGGGCCGGGCGGGCCTGCTCCCGTCTGGCGGTGACGACCGACGTGCACGGGTCGCCCCCGCCGTGCCGGGCCTTCGGGCAGTTGGTGCGCGGCACGACGGCCGTCACGGTGATCACGGTGGCCTCGCCCGCCGTGCAGGACGCCTTCACGCGTTGCGTGATGACGACCTTGCCGTGGGCCGCGACGTCACCCTTCCAGACGTACACGGACCCCCGCTTCGTGACGCTCCCGGCGGAGGCGACCGGGGCAGAGCCCGCCGTCACGGGCCACTCGACGGTGGCGCCGGTGCGCTTCCTGGCCGAGAAGTCGGTGATCGTGACGGTGTTCCCGGTCTCCTCGCACGGCGGCACGGCGGGCCGCTCCGGGACGTTCGTGATGCGCAGGGCGGGCGGCGCCGGGGGCTGCGGCTTCTCGATCTTGACCGTGTTGCCGATGGTCACGAAGTCGCCGTACAGCGATTCGTCGTAGCGCTTGGTGAACGGCGCGACCACGTCCGCCGGGACGGGGGCCGCGGCGCCGAGCGCCGTCAGTGCGGTGGCCGTGGCGACGAGCGCCCCGGCGGTGCGGGTCGCGGCTGCGCGCAGCCGTCGCTCACCCGAAACTTGTCTGAGCCACATAAAGGGCAATGTAGGCAAAACATACGATTGCCCTCGGCTACGCCACGCGGCGCTCCGCGTACTCGGTGATTTCGGTCATCGGAGGGCGTTCCTCGGTGTCCACGTCGTGCGTGCGCGGCTCGAATCCCTGTTCCCCGCGCTCGAACTGGGTGAGCACCGGACGCACGAGGTGCCCACGTGCGAGCCGCAGCTGCGCGGTGCGGTAGATCGCCGCGGCCATCCGCCCGAGCGCCTGCCCGTCCTGGTGCCGGTGCTTGCGCACCCCGACGTCGACCTGCCCGAGCGCGTCCAGGCCCACCGTGTGCAGCGCGTCGACGAGAAGACCGAGCTCAACTCCATAACCGACGGGGAACGGCAGGCGCTCCAGGAGCGATCTGCGGGCCGCGTACTCGCCGCCGAGCGGCTGCACGAACCCCGCAAGCAGCGGCCAGTGCAGATTGAGGACCGGGCGCGCCACCAGCTCCGTGACCCGGCCCCCCTGGCCCGCGGCGGACCCGAGCGGGCGGTCGTACATCGCCTTCACGAAGTCCACGCCGGGATCCGTGAGCAGCGGGCCCACGATCCCCGAGACGAAGTCCGCGGAGAACTCCTTCAGGTCCGCGTCGACGAAACAGACGATGTCGCCGCCCGTCACGAGCAGCGAGCGCCACAGCACCTCGCCCTTGCCGGGCACGGCCGGGATCCTCGGCAGGATCGAGTCCCGGTGCACGACGCGCGCCCCGGCGGCCCGCGCGACCTCGGCCGTACGGTCCGTCGAGCCCGAGTCGATCACCACCAACTCGTCGACCAGCGGCACCCGCTCCGTCATCAGGGCGCGCCGGATCTCGGCGACGATCTCGCCGACCGTCTCCTCCTCGTTCAGCGCGGGCAGTACCACGCTCACCGAGGTGCCCGATGCGCGCTTCGCGGCGATCAGCTGAGGGAGCGGGCGGTCCGACACCGACCAGGAACGCCTGCTCAGCCAGCGCTCAACTTCTTCCAGCACGGTGCGCGGCTCCTCACTGTCTGAACTGTCTGATCACGAACTGTGATCCATCTCGCGGTTCGGACGACTATCTCAAGCGTCCAGGCCTTCGGTTACAGTCTTGAACAACGCCGGTGACCATCGCATGTCGGGGTCGCCGCCGCGCTTGAGTGATCAAGTGCCAGCTCAACAACCGAATAGCGCTCATCCAGAGGGACAGAGGGATACGGCCCGTTGAAGTCCCGGCAACCCTCCCGCCGACCTTGTCGAGGTCCAGGTGGGGAAGGTGCCAATTCCGTCTCGTGGCGAGATGCGCCGCGAGGAAGATGAGGAGAAAGGGCCTCGCCATCATGGCTGCGCAGACTGTCGCCACCACCACTTCTGTTGATCTCGGACCCGCCTCGGCGCTTTCCTGCCGCGAGTGCGGCACCAGCTTCCCGCTCGGACCGATCTTCGCCTGTGCCGAGTGTTTCGGGCCGCTCGAAGTCTCCTACGACCTCCCGGTCGGCGACCCCGAGTCGCTGCGCAAGGAGATCGAGGCCGGCCCCGCCAACATCTGGCGCTACGCCCCTCTCCTGCCCGTCCCGGCCGACGTCGCCGAGAAGCCGAACCTGAACCCCGGCTGGACCAAGCTCGTCAAGGCCGACAACCTCGCCCGTGAACTCGGCGTCGAGCAGGGCAAGTTGTTCGTCAAGGACGACTCCGGCAACCCCACGCACTCCTTCAAGGACCGCGTCGTCGCCCAGGCCATCGAGGCCGCCCGCGCCTTCGGCTTCACCACCCTGTCCTGCTCCTCCACCGGCAACCTCGCCGGCGCCGTCGGCGCCGCCGCGGCCCGCGCCGGCTTCCGCTCCTGCGTGTTCATCCCGCACGACCTGGAGCAGGGCAAGGTCGTCATGGCCGCGGTCTACGGCGGCGAACTCGTCGGCATCGAGGGCAACTACGACGATGTCAACCGCTTCTGCTCCGAGCTCATCGGCGACCCGCTCGGCGAGGGCTGGGGCTTCGTCAACGTCAACCTGCGCCCGTATTACGGCGAGGGCTCCAAGACGCTTGCGTACGAGATCTGCGAGCAGCTCGGCTGGCGGCTCCCGGACCAGCTGGTCATCCCGATCGCGTCCGGCTCCCAGTTCACGAAGATCGACAAGGGCCTCCAGGAGCTGATCAAGCTCGGCCTCGTCGAGGACAAGCCGTACAAGCTCTTCGGCGCCCAGGCCGAGGGCTGCTCGCCGGTGTCCGTCGCCTACAAGGGCGGTCACGACGTCGTGCGGCCGCAGAAGCCGAACACGATCGCCAAGTCCCTGGCCATCGGCAACCCGGCCGACGGCCCGTACGTCCTCGACATCGCCCGCCGCACCGGCGGCGCCGTGGAGGACGTCAACGACGAGCAGGTCGTCGAGGCGATCAAGCTCCTGGCGCAGACCGAGGGCATCTTCGCGGAGACCGCGGGCGGTGTGACGGTCGGCGTGACGAAGAAGCTGATCGAGGCCGGCCTGATCGACCCGACGCTCACCACCGTCGTCCTCAACACCGGCGACGGCCTCAAGACCCTCGACGCGGTCGCCGAGACGTCCCAGGCGACCGCCACCATCCGCCCGAGCCTGGACGCGTTCCGCGACGCGGGCCTCGCCCACTGAAGACCCGCGCACTCCCGCGACCCCCGCACGGAAAGGCTGCAGCCCCCATGAGCGTCAACGTCCGCATCCCCACCATCCTGCGCACCTACACCGGCGGCAAGGCCGAGGTCGCCGCCGAGGGCGCGACCCTCTCCGAGGTGATCGCCGACCTGGAGAAGAACCACACGGGCATCGCGGCCCGCGTCCTGGACGACCAGGGCAAGCTGCGCCGCTTCGTGAACGTGTACGTCAACGACGACGACGTTCGCTTCGAGCAGGGCCTGGAGACGGCGACGCCGGAAGGCGCGGGCGTCTCGATCATCCCGGCCGTCGCCGGAGGCTGACCATCGGGCACAGTGCCGGCGGCTGATCGCCCGGCCTTGCAAGGCCACACAGAGTCACCTGAATTGCCCCCTCCGCGAGAGAAACGGAGGGGGCAATTCTGCATGGTTGAGCGCGGTAGAGTTGGGAAGCGAGCTTCGCGCCTGTGCCTAGCGCATATATGAAGTCGGCCGCCGTCCGACAAGAAGCAGCCAAAGTGCCCAGCCCTTATCGGGTGTTCGTGGCATTTGTCGGGCCCGAGTTGCCCCGGAATCCAGTGACTGCGCCGCTTATTACCGCTCTGCCGCGCCCAGAATTCTCGTCCGATTGACCTGTTGCAGAGGGCAGTTGGGCAGATACATTCAGCCGCGGTCGACGCGTTCCGGCGCACACCTCCAACCAATGGGGCGTGAGGTCTGACCCGGGTCCGCGAAGTGCGGGCCTGTGCAAGGGCCAGTAATAGGGGAGTTAGTCATGGCTCAGGGCACCGTCAAGTGGTTCAACGCGGAGAAGGGGTACGGCTTCATCGCGGTCGACGGTGGTGCGGATGTATTCGTCCACTACAGCGCCATCCAGATGGACGGATACCGCACCCTTGAAGAGGGTCAGCGAGTCGAATTCGAGATCTCGCAGGGCCAGAAGGGTCCGCAGGCGGACATGGTCAAGCTCGCCGTCTGATCTCGGCGCGATCGGCCACCGACACACTCACGCCGAGAGGCCCGTACCCCGCGAGGGGTGCGGGCCTCTCGTGCGTGCACGCGCGGCCCGTGCGGGCCGTCCGCGGGGACCGCGCGTCTGCCGGAGGCGCTTGCACTCTCCTAGGCCGAGTGCTAATCATTGCGTTAGCACTCTGAAGGTGAGAGTGACAGAACTTGGATCGGGTCGGTGAGGCTCGCAGGCCGGGTGGGGCAAGGAACCACACGGCACGCAGGCCGTCCGTCGCGGGCACCAGCACGGTCCGTTTGCGTTTCCACCCCGTCCGGGAGGACCACTTCACATGGCCAAGATCATCGCGTTCGACGAGGAGGCACGGCGCGGCCTCGAGCGCGGCATGAACCAGCTCGCCGACGCCGTCAAGGTGACCCTGGGCCCCAAGGGTCGCAACGTCGTCCTCGAGAAGAAGTGGGGCGCCCCCACGATCACCAACGATGGTGTGTCCATCGCCAAGGAGATCGAGCTCGAGGACCCGTACGAGAAGATCGGCGCCGAGCTGGTCAAGGAGGTCGCGAAGAAGACGGACGACGTCGCCGGTGACGGCACGACGACCGCGACCGTCCTCGCTCAGGCGCTCGTCAAGGAAGGCCTGCGCAACGTCGCGGCCGGCGCCAACCCGATGGCCCTCAAGCGTGGCATCGAGAAGGCCGTCGAGGCCGTCTCCGCCGCCCTGCTCGAGCAGGCCAAGGACGTGGAGACCAAGGAGCAGATCGCTTCGACGGCCTCCATCTCCGCCGCCGACACCCAGATCGGCGAGCTCATCGCCGAGGCGATGGACAAGGTCGGCAAGGAAGGCGTCATCACCGTCGAGGAGTCGCAGACCTTCGGGCTCGAGCTTGAGCTCACCGAGGGCATGCGCTTCGACAAGGGCTACATCTCGGCGTACTTCGCCACCGACATGGAGCGCATGGAGTCGTCGCTCGACGACCCGTACATCCTGATCGTCAACTCGAAGATCGGCAACGTGAAGGACCTCCTTCCGCTGCTCGAGAAGGTCATGCAGTCCGGCAAGCCGCTGCTGATCATCGCCGAGGACGTCGAGGGCGAGGCCCTGTCGACCCTGGTCGTCAACAAGATCCGTGGCACCTTCAAGTCCGTCGCCGTCAAGGCCCCGGGCTTCGGTGACCGCCGCAAGGCCATGCTCGGCGACATCGCCATCCTCACCGGTGGCACCGTCATCTCCGAGGAGGTCGGCCTCAAGCTGGAGAACGCCGGTCTCGACCTGCTCGGCCGCGCCCGCAAGGTCGTCATCACCAAGGACGAGACGACGATCGTCGACGGCGCCGGTGACAGCGACCAGGTCCAGGGTCGCGTCAACCAGATCCGTGCCGAGATCGAGAACTCGGACAGCGACTACGACCGCGAGAAGCTGCAGGAGCGCCTGGCGAAGCTCGCCGGCGGTGTTGCGGTCATCAAGGCCGGTGCCGCGACCGAGGTCGAGCTCAAGGAGCGCAAGCACCGCATCGAGGACGCCGTTCGCAACGCGAAGGCGGCCGTCGAGGAGGGCATCGTCGCCGGTGGTGGCGTGGCCCTGCTCCAGGCCTCCGCGGTCTTCGAGAAGCTCGAGCTCGACGGTGACGAGGCGACCGGCGCCAACGCCGTGAAGCTCGCGCTCGAGGCCCCGCTCAAGCAGATCGCCGTCAACGGTGGTCTCGAGGGTGGCGTCGTCGTGGAGAAGGTCCGCAACCTTCCCATCGGCCACGGCCTGAACGCCGCGACCGGCGAGTACGTCGACATGATCGCCGAGGGCATCCTCGACCCGGCGAAGGTCACGCGTTCCGCGCTGCAGAACGCCGCGTCGATCGCCGCGCTGTTCCTCACCACCGAGGCCGTCATCGCCGACAAGCCGGAGAAGGCCGCCGCGGGCGGCGCTCCGGGCGGCATGCCGGGCGGTGACATGGACTTCTGAGCCTGACGGTTCAGCCTGTCCTTTCCGAGGGCGGCACTCCTCTTCACGAGGGGTGCCGCCCTCGGGCGTTCCCCGGTCGGTTTTCCTTGTCCGCCCGGTGATCACGGGTTAGGGTCCCCGGGCATATGTCAGGGGATCGGGGCAGGTGGGGGACATGGCCGACAGTGACGACGTGCCCGAGAAGGGCATGAACGCGTGGGGACAGGCGATATCGGCCGTGGCGCTGGTGGCCGCGCTCGCCATCGGGTTCTGGGTGATCGCGAAGACGGACGCCGAGAGCAGCGACGAGCCGAAGCCGGCGACCTGCTCGGGCGGGGAGGCCGAGAAGGGCGCGAAGGCCGGTAAGACGGCGGGGCAGGTCTCCGGCGAGCAACTGTGCGGAGTGCTCAACCGGCGGGACCTCGCCGAACTGCTCGGCACGCCGACGGAGATCGCGAAGTCCGCGTCGGGTAGCGGGAGTTCGGTCAAGACGGCCGGTGGGCGCGAGATCTCCACGCCCTCGGCGCGGGTCGAGTTCGAGACGTACACCGTGACGCTGGAGGGCACCTACGACGGCCATCCGGTCGCCGACACCGCCGGCCTCTTCGGGGACACGCAGGAGCGGCGGACGTTCCTGGGCCGCCGGGCGGTTCTCTACTCGGACCGCACCATCAGGATCAGGTTCCGCCTCGACGGCAGCGATTCGAGCAGCGCTCCCGGGGTCCCGGCCCGTGTTCTGTCCGTGGCGCAGGACGCGAAGGACAAGGGTGGCTCCTTCGAGCTGACGCTGTGGCGCTCGGACGGCGCGGTGCCGGACGACACGGTGCTGTTCCAGGTCGCCGGGAAGGTGCTGCCGAGGATCCCGGGGTGGGCGCCCGCCAAGTGACGGCCCGCGTCCCGCGACAAGATCCGCCGGGCAGGCCCTAGCCGCGCTGAACGGGCGACTCCTGGTAGCTGGTCCAGGCCTCCCGGCCGGCCTGGGCCGCGCTCTGGGCGGCGGTCTGCGCCTGGTGGAAGGCCCGGGACGCCATCTCGGTGGGCGGCACCTCCCAGCTGCCGGTCCAGTTGCGGCCCGCGCGGGCCAGTTCGTAGACGAGTACGCCGACGCCCGCGGTGGCGACGAGCATCCCGGCGCCTGCCAGCAGGGCGCCGACGGCAAGCCGCCGCTGGTCGGGGCGGAACTCGGTCCAGGAAATCTTCGAGAACGTGCTCTCAGCCATAAATTCAGGATGAGGGACGGCGGGGCGGGTCGCATGCGGAGAGAGTGTCCGCAGGGCGATCAGCCCAGCATGAGGCCGTCGAACTCGGGCACGGGGAGGTCTGCCCGGCGTCGGGAACCGCCACCCGGACCGGCTTGACGTGCTGCGACAGCGACAGCGTGACGGTCATGCGGACCCCGCCCAGGTCAGGTCCGTCCGGGCGCGGACGATGCGGCCCTCGCCGTCGATCCAGGGTGCGGCCTGTGAAGGTGGTTGCGGCTTGAACGATGTCGCGGGGCATCGGGGCTCGCGGACGGTGCTCCGGGGTGACCTGACGCGGTGTCGTTCGTTGCGCCGGGCATGACGATGAACATGCCCGTGCGGGCTCTGGTGGCAGGGGTGTTGGCGGCTTCGGCGGTGGTGGCGGTGTTCGCCCCGGGCGCGTACGCCGCCGATCCGGAGCCGCCGCACCAGACGGTGATCATGTCGAACGAGGAGGCGGAGGCGGCCGGCCTGGTGTCACCCGGGTTCGCACCGGCCCCGTGCTACGAGCCCGGGGTCTACTACTTCGGGAGCCCTGCGCCGCCGGCACCGTCCGGATCCGCACCCGGCTGGTGCGGCCTGCGGCTCTGACCCGCCCCTCGCGGGCGGGATGTCAGCGGGTGCGCATCGCCGTACGGATGCGTCCCGCATAGGTGCGGACCGTCTCCGGGGTGAGGGTCAGCGGGGGTGCGGGCCGGGCGGGCCGGGGTTCGCCCAGGCACAGGCGGCAGCGGCCTCCGGTCAGCGCTTCCGGTCGTTCCGGGGCGGCGCAGGTCGCGCACTCCAGGACCCGTAGCGGCGGGCGGGGCGCCGGTTCGGGCGGGAGCTTGTCGACGAGGCGGCGCCGCACCAGGGCGGCCGGGAGGGTGGGTTGAAACCCTCCTCCCCATCCTTGAAAGCAGGGCTCGGGGCTGAGGCTTCGGGCGGGGTCCGGTCAGTGTCGGCGCAGGTCGTCGATGAACGCGGTCCAGGCCTCCGCCCGGAGCACGAGCTTCGGGCCGTCGGGGTTCTTGGAGTCGCGGACGGGGACCAGCCCGGGGTGGTCGTGGGTGACTTCGAGGCAGTCGCCGCCGCTGCCGCCGCTGTACGAGGACTTGTACCAGGTGGTCGAGGTGACGTCAGGCTCCGGATGCGTGATCTTCATGCGTGTAATCCTCCGCCACTGCTGCGATCAGGGCCAGCGATTGTCTCGGAGTGAGTGCATCGGCCCTGAGTAGATCGTAGGACAGCTGGTGGCGGGCGACTGTTGCCAGATCATCGGTCAACTGCCCCATGCTGGAAGCCTCGACGAAGGAGAGCGGCGGTGCGTCCCTGAAGTACATGAGCTTGAGCGAACCCTCCAAAGCGGCGTGTGCCCCCGCTGAGAATGGCACCACCTGAACGATCACCCGGCGCCTGCCGATCAGAGCGGCGATATGGCGTAGGGCCTCGGCCATCACCGCAGGTCCGCCGACTTCCCGTCGCAGGGCGGCCTCATCCAGAACTGCCCACAACAAGGGCTTTGTTGGATTGTCGAGGAGGCGGGTGCGCTCCATCCGGGCCGCCACCAGTTTGTCGATCGCCTCTTCCGGAGCCGTGGGCTGGTAGGCCAGGAAGACCGCGCGGGCGTAAGCCGGTGTTTGCAGCAGGCCGGGGAGCAGCAGCGACTCGTACTGCCTGATCTCGATCGCGATGGCCTCCGCCTCGGCCGCCTCCGCGAAGTGCTCGGGGTGCTTCGACTCGTTTGCCTTCACGCAGTGCCGGACGAAGAAACCGGCCGCCCCCAGCGCCTCGTCCAGCCGTTCCGCCATGTCCGGCAGGATCCTGCGCGTACCCGCCTCCATCTGGCCGACGTACGACCCGCTCACGAACAGCAGCTCACCCAGGGCCTGTTGGGTCAGGCCCGCCCGCTCTCTCGCGTGGCGGAGTTCCTCGCCGACCATGACGCGGCGGGAGGCGGGGTCGAGATCCTTCGGTCCGGTCACGTGCATCGACTCCCAGGGCAACAAAGGGGTTTGTTGGGCCGGTGGCTCTGGAAAGCGTAGAGCCGGCCCCGTCACGCTGGGTGGTGAAGGCGGAACTTGGCGTGAAGGAGCGGGCGATGGCGGTGCGGGACGCGGAGCGGCTGCGAGTGGTCGAGGAGACCATCGCGCAACTGCGGTCCGAACTCGGGGTGTTGGGCGTGCTGCTGCCGTCCCTGCGGGTCGACCCCGTGTCGGCGGCGGGGGAGGTCGGTTATCCGCTGGTGGACCTGGGATGCGTGAACCTCGATACGGCGATGCGGCTGGTCGCCGTACTGCACGACAGGCGCGGCGCGTGAACATCGGCGCGTACGTGATCGACGTACGGGACGGACGCGTCGGGCAGGTCATGGGGCGCGAGGGCGGTTACGTGCAGTTGCGGCCGCCCGGCGGCGGGCGCGAGTGGGACTGTCCGCCGGAGGCGGTGGACCAGGCGCCCGTCGCGGAGGAGCTGAGGGCGCGGGTGAGGGTGGTGAACCGGGAGGGGCGACTGCCCTGATCAGCTACGCGCCTCTTCAGGCGCGGGGATGAGGCTGTGCAGTGCCTCCTGCTGGGCGGCGCCGACGAACTGGGTGATGGCGTCGGTGACCGTGGTGGCCAGGGCGGCCGAGGCCTGTCGCAGGAGGGTGCGGGCCTTGTCGGTGAGGGCGACCTCGACGCCGCGCCTGTCGCCGCAGGCCGAGGCGCGGGTGACGAGTCCGGCGCGCTGGAGCAGGGCCACCTGGTAGGTGAGGCGGGTCTTGGGGCGGCCGAGCAGGTCGGCTATGCGGGTCATGCGGACGCCGCCTTCCGTGGACTCGCCCTTCTCCTCCGCGAGCAGGCACAGGATGAGGAACTCGTCGTGGGAGACGCCGAGTTGCTCCTTGACGACGGAGCGCAGCCGCTGTTCCACGCCTCCCGTGGCCGCGAGCAGCAGCATCCACGCGCGCAGCTCGGGCGGCAGCAGGCCGGCGCCGCCGCTCGGACAGCCGGACGGGCTCTCGTCGGGTTCTGCCGCGTCGTCGCTCATGGGGTCCGAGTTTACCGGTTGTCCAAATTTGCCCTACCGGTTGTGCAAATTTGGATCAGTGGCTACCTTGAGATGCGCGAGTGGTCCAAATTTGGATTAATCAAGCTCAGTGATCCGTGCTCAGTGATCAGCAATCGGGAGAAGTCATGACCGTCGCCGTGGAAACGGGGCAGTGGCAGCTCGACGCCGACGCCTCCACCGTCGCGCTCAAGCACCGCACCATGTGGGGGCTCGTCACCGTAAAGGGCGCCTTCGGTGTCGTCGGCGGGGGCGGTGAGGTCGGGCCGGACGGGACCGTCACCGGGGCCGTGACCCTGGGCGTCGCCTCGCTCGACACCAAGAACGCCAAGCGCGACACCCATCTGCGCTCGGCGGACTTCTTCGACGTCGAGAAGCACCCCGAGATCACCTTCGAGGTGCGGGGTGTCGAGACCGGTGCGGACGCCGCGGCGCAGGTGGACGGTCAGCTGACCGTGCGCGGTGTCGGCAGGCCGGTGTCCGTACCGGTGCGGCTGACCCGGGAGGGCGCGGACGCGGTCACGCTGGCGGCCGAATTCACCGTGGACCGGGCGGAGTTCGGCATGGAGTGGAACCAGCTGGGGATGCTGCGCGGGCTGACCGCCGTCGCCGGGTCGCTCCGTTTCACGCGAGTGCTGGGCGGCGTACAGGAAAGCTGAGAGCCGGGGCCCGTGCGGGCCCCGGCTCAGAGGGAGAGCGAGTGGTCGGTCAGACCTTCGCGGGTTCCTTCGGCTCCGTCGTGCCCGCGAGGGCCGGGGCCGGGGACTCGCCCGCGGCGGCCTGCGTGTCCACGTTCAGATCCACCAGCATCTGCTTGCTGAAGCCGAAGAAGTACGTCGCCACGAAGCCCACGATGTAGCCGACCAGCAGGCCCGCGCCGTAGATCGCGACCGTCGTGCCGAGGCCCTTGTTGCCGTCGAGGAGGGGGAACAGCGCCCAGCCCGAGGGGCCGATCGCCGTGGAGCCGACCTTGTCGCCGATCATCGAGAAGAAGCCGACGAACGCGCCGCCCGCCGCGCCGCCCACGCACGCCGTGATGAAGGGGCGGCCGAGGGGGAGCGAGACGCCGTAGATCAGAGGTTCGCCGACGCCGAGGAAGCCTGCGGGGAGCGCGGACTTGATCGTCGTACGGATCGACTTGTTGTGCTTGAGGCGCTTGAACACCGCGATCGCACAGCCGACCTGGCCCGCGCCCGCCATCGCCAGGACGGGAAGCAGGACGGTGTAGCCCTGCTGCTCGATGAGCGTGGTGTGGATGGGGATGAGGGCCTGGTGCAGCCCCAGCATGACCAGGGGCAGGAACAGGCCGCCGAGGACCAGGCCCGCGAAGGCGCCCGTGTTGTCGAGGAGCCAGTTCGCCGCGGTGCCGATGCCCGTGGAGATCTCACCCGCCACGAACATCAGGCCGAAGATCGTGACCAGGCCGGAGACCAGGACGGTGAGGGTGGGCGTGACCAGCACGTCCACCGCCTCCGGGACCCACTTCCTGCACCACTTCTCGATGTACGTCGCGAGGACCGCGGCGCCCAGCGCGCCCAGCACGCCGCCCTGGCCGGGCGACAGCTTCTGGCCGAACGCCTCGATGTTCGCGACGCCCGCGTACACGATGATCGCCGCGACCGCGCCGCCGAGGATCGGCGTGCCGCCGAACTCCTTCGCCGTGTTGTAGCCGACGAACACCGCGATCAGCGCCATGAAGCCGGAGGCGATGGCGGCCAGGGCGGGGGTGACGCCCGGCAGCCAGTGCAGGTTGATCAGCAGGCCGTTGATGCCGGCGATGATGCCGCAGCCGATCAGCGCCGGGATCAGCGGCACGAAGATGTTCGCGATCCGGCGCAGGAACAGCTTGAACGGCGTCGCGTTCTTCGCCTTGCGGGACGCCCTCAACTCGGCGCCCTGGGCGGCGAGTGCGTCCGCGGTGACCGCGTGCGGCTCGGGGGTGGCGGCGGGTGTGGCGGCCTTCCCCTCCTCGACCAGGGTCTCGAACTCCGGGGTGACCCGGGCGACCTTTCCCGGTCCGAGGACGATCTGGTACGTCTCGTCGTCGACCACGCCCATGACGTCGGGCAGCGACTTCAGCGCGTCCTCGTCGACGAGCGCGCGGTCGGCCAGGCCGAGACGGAGCCGGGTCATGCAGTGGGCTACGGACGTGATGTTCGATGCGCCGCCGACGAGAGGAAGGATCGCGGCGGCCGTGGCGCGGTTCTTTGAGTCAGCCATGGGTCGTGGTGCCTTGCTGTGCGTGGTGCGTGGGGGGTGGAGCAATACGGGACTGCTGGACTACGGGACTGCTGGACTACGGGTCTGCGGGACTACGCGGTCGTGGCCGAGGCCTGGAGCGCGGCGCGCAGATGACCCTTGCTGTCGGTCAGGAGGCGGGCGGCCGTCGGGCCGTCGACCGAGCCGAGGATCACGAGGATGGCGTTCTTCACCTCCCCGTCCGTCGCGGCGAGTGCGGCCTCGATGTCGGCGTCGTCCGCACCGGTGGCCAGGGCGACGATCCGGCGGGAGCGGGCGCGCAGTTTCTCGTTCGAGGCGCGTACGTCCACCATCAGGTTCCCGTACGTCTTGCCGAGCCGGATCATGGTGATCGTCGACAGCATGTTGAGGACGAGCTTCTGGGCCGTGCCCGCCTTCAGCCGGGTGGAACCGGTGAGGAGCTCGGGGCCGACGACGACCTCGATGCCGTGGTCCGCGGCCGCCGCGAGCGCGCTGTCCGCGTTGCAGGACAGGCCGATCGTGAGGGCGCCCCGGCCGCGCGCGTGCTCGACGGCGCCGATCGCGTACGGGGTGCGGCCCGAGGCCGAGATGCCGACCACGACGTCGTCCGCCGTCAGACCCAGTGCGTCCAGGTCCTCGGCCGCGAGCTCCCTGGAGTCCTCGGCGCCCTCGACCGCCTTGATCATGGCGCTCGGGCCGCCCGCGATCAGACCGACGACCTCGCTCGGGTCGGTGTTGAACGTGGGCGGGCACTCGGACGCGTCCAGGACGCCGAGCCGGCCCGCCGTGCCCGCGCCCGCGTAGACGAGGCGGCCGCCGCGGGCCATCCGCTCGGCCGTGCCGTCGATCGCGGCGGCGATCTGCGGGAGCTGCTCGGCGACGGCGGTGGGGACGCTCGCGTCCTCGCCGTTCATGATCCGCGCGATCTCCGGCGTCGACAGCTGGTCGATCTCGGAGAGCTCCGGGCGGAACGCCTCCGTGGTGAGCGTGGCGAGCTGGGCGCGCAGTTCGCTGTAGTTGTCGGCGGCGTCGGTCGTGGAGGTCATGACGTGTGCGGCTCTTTCCGGTGCGGCAGTGGGGCGGGGGAAGGGCGGGGGTGCGTCGCCTAGCGGGAGCCGCGCGGCGTGTGACGGTGCGCGAGCGCCTCGTACGACGCCGACAGGGCGGGGGCCGCCGTCTCGTACGTACGCTGCGCGACGCCCACGAACAGGCAGTCCACGACGAGCAGCTGGCTCGTGCGGGACGACATCGCGGCCGGCCGCAGCTCGCTCTCGCGCGCCGTGGACGTGGTCAATATGTGGTCGGCGTACTGCGAGACCGGGCCGTCGGGGCGCCCGGTGATCGCGATCGTGGCCGCCCCGTGCTCGAAGGCGACGCGCAGCGGTTCGATCACGTCGCCGGTCGATCCGGAGTGCGTGATGGCGATGGCGACATCCTTGGCGCGCAGCTGCACGGCGTTGGTGATCGCCAGGTGCGGGTCGCCGTGGGCGTGGGCGATCAGCCCGATGCGCAGGAGCTTCTGAGCGAGGTCCTGGCCGACGAGGCTGGACGCGCCGATGCCGTAGATGTCGATGCGGCGGGCGCCCGCCAGCGCGTTCACGGCCGCGCCGAGCTGCACGGTGTCGAGGCCGGCCGCGGTGTCGGCGAGGGTCTGCTGCTCGTCGTACGCGAGCTTCGCGACGACGTCGGCGATGGGGTCGTCGACCGCTATGTCCGCGGTGACGGCGGGGGCGCGGCCCGACTGCTGCTGGGCGGCGAGCCCGGCGAGGGCGAGGCGCAGGTCCCGGTATCCGGGGTAGCCGAGGAGGCGGGCGGTACGGACCACCGTCGCCTCGCTGGTGCCGGTGAGCTCGGCCAGGCCGGTGACCGTGAGGGCCGCGCAGCCGGCCGGGTCGCCGGCGACGGCTTCGGCGACCCGCTGCATGGAGCGGGTCATCGACGGCGCGAGGGTCCGCACCTTGGCCGCGAGGGCGGCCGGGGCGGGCGGCGCGTCGCCTGCGAAAATTTCCTTCACGTTGCTGGTCACATTTGAAAGATATTTTCAGGGGGGTGAGACGTCAAGAGTCCTTCGGCTGTGCCGTACGGCACGTCACTCCGGGTCCTTCGGGCGTTCCGAGGGGCCCGTACGCCGAGGGAGAATAATGGGCTGCATGGACCACATCAGCCCCGTCGAACAGGCACTGCACGCGGCCCGCGCCCTCGTACTCGCCGACCTCGGCTCCGGCGAGGTCGCCCACGCCGACGTCGTCTCCCTGGTCGAGGACTCCATAGTGCACCGGCGCTGGTGGGTCGAGCAGTGGCCGGAGGGGGTCGACTTCGTCGCCGGGCTCGTCGCACAGGACGTCCAGGACGGACTCCTCGAACGCTTCGGCCGCTGGCCCCTGTGCCCGGTGTGCGGCTCCGGCGAACCCCACGCCCTCGATGTGGAACCGGAGTTGGGCCCCGACCCGCACTGGGTGTGCAGCGAGGCGGGCGTGGTCGTGGCGCCCGTGGGGTCCCTCGGTACCGTCGCGCGATGACTGTCTACATCGATCCGCCGACCTGGCCCGGCCACGGGCGCATGTGGTCCCACGTGGTCAGCGACGTCTCCTTCGACGAGCTCCATCTCTTCGCCGAGCGGCTCGGCGTCCCGCCCCGCGCCTTCGAGCGCGACCACTACGACCTGCCGTCGCACCGCTACGAGGACGCGGTGCGGGCCGGGGCCGTGAAGGTCGGCTCGAAGGAGCTGGTGCGCAGGCTCACCGAGGCGGGACTGCGGAGGCCGAAGGGGCGTCCTGCAGTGGGGAGTTGAGGTCCTTGGGGCCGGACGACGCCACGAGCTTCGTGGCCGATCCGCGGTGCAGGCGCAGTGACGCCGCCGTCGCGCCGATCGCCGTCACCGTCATCGCCGCGCCCGCCCACGCCGTCGCCGGGTAGCCGAGCCCCGCGTCGATCACCGTGCCGCCGAGCCACGGCCCGCCCGTGTTGCCCAGGTTGAACGCCGCCGTCGTCGTCGCCCCGGCGAGCGTGGGGGCCGCGCCCGCCACGTTGAACATGCGGGCGTTCAGCGCCGGCGCCGTGTAGAACGCCGAGAAGCCCAGCAGGAACGACAGCACCACCGCCGCCGTCGCGAACCCGCCGAGCAGCGCCAGTGCCACCAGGAACACCGTGGACGCCGCGATGCCGCTCAGCAGCACCCCGAACAGATGCGCGTCGGCGACCCGGCCCCCGACCGTCGTGCCGACCAGCGCGCCGACACCGAAGAGCGCGAGGACCGTCGGGACCCAGCCCTCGTCCAGGCCCGCCACATCCGTGAGCAGCGGCGACAGATAGCTGAACGCGCAGAACACGCCGCCCGCCGCCAGCGCCGTCACCGTGATCGACAGCCAGACCTGGCTGTCCCGGTAGATCGCCAGCTCGCGCCGCGGCCGCGGCCTCTGCGCCGGGAGCGGGATCCGCGGGATCAGCGTCACCACCCCCACCAGCGCGATCGCCGACGCCACGCCCACCGCCCAGAACGCCGCCCGCCAGCCCAGACCGTCACCGAGGAACGCGCCCGCCGGAACACCCAGCACGTTCGCGATCGACAGCCCGCCGATCATCACCGCCATGGCCCGCGCCCGCTGTGTCACCGGCACCATCGCGATGGCCACCGCCGCGCCCACGGCCCAGAACCCGGCGCAGGCCAGCGCACTCACGATCCGCGACGCGAACAGGACCGTGTACGTCGGCGCCAGCGCGCCCGCGACCTGGCCCAGGCCGAACACCGAGATCAGCGCGATGAGTGTGGTGCGGCGCGGCAGGCGCAGCGTCGCCACGGCGAGCAGCGGCGCACCCACCACCATGCCGATCGCGAACGCCGATATCAGCAGGCCCGCCTGCGGGATCGTGACGTCCATGTCGTCGGCGATCGCGGGCAGGATGCCGGACAGCATGAACTCGGACGTGCCCAGAGCGAACACCGCGAGGCCCAGGATGTAGACGGCCGGCGGCATGCGGGTGGGAGCGCCCGCGGGGGTGTCTTCGGCAGTGTCTTCGGGAGCTTTTCGAGCGGAGTCAGGCATGACGTGACACAACGCGACGCAGCGTTGCTTAAATTCCCGACAGTTCGTAGGCGCAGAGGTCCGTCGTCGTCGCAATCCGCACGAAACCGGCGCGCTCCAATACCCGTTGGGACAGCCCGTTGTCCAGGTCCGTGTTCGCCGTCACCGCTGTGACGCCCGGCTGCGACAGCGCCCACGCGGCTATCGCGGTCACCGCCTCCGTCGCGTAGCCCCGGCCGCGCGCCCCCTCCGTCACGTCGTAACCGATCTCCACGCGGCCCTCCTCGTCCGGCGCGCTGTGGAAGCCGATCCCGCCCACCGCGCGTTCGTCCTCGGCCCGCACGATCGCGTACGTTCCCCAGCCCTTGCGGTACGTGCCCGCCGCGTGCGCCTTCACCGTGATCCCCGAGCCGGTCCGGGTCCCGTCCGGTGCGTCGCCGTCCAGCCAGGCGAAGCCGCCTGACCCGCTGTCCGCGTGCAGGTCCCTGGCCGACTCCAGGGACAGCTCGTGCAGGCGTACGCGCGCGGCCGTGATGGTGAGGAGTGTCATGGGCCGAGGATGCGACAACCGCGCGCGCCGATCAACCGGTTTGCGGAGTCAGCAGGGCCAGCTCGGCCGTGAGGTTCTCGCGGGCCCGCTCCTCCCAGTGCGCCGCGCCGTACGGGGTGCGGAACAGGTGGGGCAGGGCGAGGAGTTGGCGCAGAACCGCGGCGCGGCCCTCGCGGAACGGTTCGTCCGGTACGAAGCCGTACTCCTCCCGGACCGCCGCCGCGTAGGCCGCGTACGCGTCCGGGGACGCCGCCAGGATCGCCAGGTCCGCGTCGCACAGGACCTCGCCGTTGTGGTCGTCCTCGTCCGGGTCGTGCGTCACCGTGAGCATGACCAGGCGGCTCACCTCGTCGATCTGCCGCTCCGTCAGGCCCGCTTCCGCCAGGGCCCGTTCCGCGAGACGCGCCGAGCGCTCCTCGTTCGTCGAGCGCTCGGGGAGATACACCGCGTCGTGGAACCAGGCCGCGAGGCGGACCAGGGCCGGGTCGTCGGCGTGGTCCTCCAGTGCGTCGATGCGGTCCAGGACCGCCTTGAGGTGCGTCGTCGTGTGGTAGCGGCGCTGTGGCTCCGACCAGCGGGCCAGGAGGTTGTCCGCGTAGGCCTCCGGGGTGGTGGGGGTGGCTGTCGTGGGCTGCGCCGTGGCGAGTGTGTCCGCCCAGGCTTTCCTCAGGTCGTCCCGCATGCGGCGACCCTAGACCCTGTCGCCGGGCCCTGTCGGCAGGCCCTGGCGCCCTATCCCGGGGGTGGCTCGTACGCGGCTGATCGCTTCTGCACGCCGGCCTCCTCGTCGTACTCGCCCAGAAGGATCACGCCGAGCGCCGTGGTCACGATGACCTTGGCCGCTCGCAGGACGTTTCCGAGGCGGTGGGGGTGGTGGGTTTCCGTGGCTGCGGTGGCACCGTGAGTGAAGGTCATGGTTGTCATGCCTCCATGGTGGAATACGGGCATTCCGTGCACATCGGTCCGGAGTCGTAGGTTGCGGCGGCGGGGTGCGTCCTGGGGGTGACTCCGTCCCCTAGGGCCCTCCATGGCTCCCTGGGGAAATAAATGTGTTGGTCGTGTGTCGGGGCGGGAGTAAGGTGGTCCGCCTTGCCCGCCTCCCTCCGTGGAGCGCCGCCGCCCGGACGGAAACCGGCCGGCCGCCGTGTGTAACCGAACCCCCCGGAGCCCGGAGGCATAGCCCGTGTCCCTCGACGACCCGCTCTCCCGCGAGCGCGCCCACCTCACGTCGTCCCGTGCCGCCCTGCGCGCCATGCGCGAGGACGTGGAATCCCTCGACATCGCCGACGTCACCGCGAACTGGGTGAACGCCGCCGTTCTGCAGCGCCAGATCGACGACCGGATCAAGGCCCTGGCCGATCTGTCGCACACCCCCTTGTTCTTCGGGCGGCTCGACTACCTGCACGCCCCCGGCGCCGACCAGGCCGAAGGGGCCGAGGGGGAGCGGTTCTACATCGGGCGGCGGCATGTTCATGACGCGGTGGGCGATCCGATGGTCATCGACTGGCGCGCCCCCGTCTCGCAGCCCTTCTACCGCGCCTCGAAGAAGGACCCGA
This sequence comes from Streptomyces sp. NPDC055140, assembly GCF_053607285.1. Lineage (NCBI taxonomy): Bacteria > Bacillati > Actinomycetota > Actinomycetes > Kitasatosporales > Streptomycetaceae > Streptomyces > Streptomyces sp. NPDC055140. The sequence continues at coordinate 171,585 of NZ_JBSGTG010000008.1, forward strand.
TGGACGTCGGGCTGCGGCGGCGGTTCGGTTACACGGGCGGGGATCTCACCGCGTACGAGGACGAGCGGCTGTCCGACCCCGCCGAGGACGAGGTCGTGAGCGCGCTGCTCCAGGCCGAGATCGAGCGGCCCCGCGTCGGACCGATGCGCGACATCGTCGCCACCATCCAGCCCGAGCAGGACGAGATCGTGCGCAGCGGGCTCTCGGGGTCCGTGTGCGTCCAGGGAGGGCCCGGGACCGGGAAGACCGCCGTCGGCCTCCACCGTGTCGCCTACCTGCTCTACGCCCACCGCGAGCGGCTGGCTCGGACCGGGACCCTCGTCATCGGGCCGAACCGGTCCTTCCTCCACTACATCGAGCAAGTCCTCCCTGCTCTGGGCGAGTTGGAGGTCAAGCAGGCCACGGTCGACGACCTCGTCGCCCATGTGGAGGTGCGAGGAGCCGACAGTGCGGACGCCGCCGTGGTCAAGGGTGACGTGCGGATGGCCGAGGTGCTGCGGCGGGCCGTGCGCTCGCACATCACGCTGCCGGTGGAGCCCGTGGTGGTCGTGCGCGGGTCCCGGCGCTGGCGCGTGCCCGCCTATGAACTCGAGGAGATCGTGCGGGAGTTGATGGCTCGGGACATGCGGTACGGCGCCGCCCGCGACGCCCTTCCGCAGCGCATCGCCCACGCCGTTCTCGTACAGATGGAGCGGTCGGGCGAAGCCCCCGACGACCGCGTGCAGGACTCCGTGGCCAGGAACGCGGCCGTCAAGGCCGCCGTGAAGGTCCTGTGGCCCGCCGTCGATCCCGCGAAGCTCGTGCTGCGGCTGCTGTCCGACACCGAGTTCCTCGCCGAGCACGCGGAGGGTCTGCTCAGCGAGGACGAGCAGAAGTGCGTGCTGTGGGAGCGGCCGGCGCGCAGCGTGCGGGCCGCCAAGTGGTCCTCGGCCGACGCCGTGCTGATCGACGAGGTCACCGACCTCGTCGCCCGTACGCACTCCCTCGGGCATGTGGTGCTCGACGAGGCGCAGGACCTCTCGCCCATGCAGTACCGGGCCGTCGGGCGGCGCTGCACCACCGGGTCCGCCACCGTCCTCGGTGACCTCGCGCAGGGCACGACGCCCTGGGCCACGCGCAGCTGGGCCGAGGCGCTGCGGCATCTGGGCAAGGAGGAGGCCGTGGTCGAGGAGCTGACCGTCGGATTCCGCGTGCCGCGCGACGTCATCGCGTACGCGTCCCGGCTGCTGCCCCACATCGCGCCCGGCCTCGCGCCCGTCTCTTCCGTCCGTGAGAACCCCGGCGCCTTCGAGGTCCGGGAGGCGGCGAACGGGGCCGAAGACGTGGTCGCCGCGTGCGCGGAGGCGCTGGAGCGGGAGGGGTCCGTGGGCCTCATCGCCGCCGACGCCCGCATCCCGGCCCTGGCCGCGGCCCTCGCCGACGCCGGGCTCACCTACCTGGGCCCCGGCGAGGAGACCACCGCGCAGACCCGCCTCACCCTCGTGCCGGCCTCGCTCGCGAAGGGCCTCGAATACGACTACGTGGTCCTCGACGAGCCCGCCGCCGTGGTCGACGGCGAACCCGACGAGCGGACCGGACTGCGTCGCCTGTACGTGGCGCTGACCCGAGCCGTCTCCGGGTTGGTCGTGGTCCACGCCGCGGAGCTGCCGGAGCAGCTCGGGGGAGCGCTGTAGGGGCCCTACAGCCCCGCGTCGACCGCTTCCCGCCACGTGCGGACCGCGTCCGTCGACACCGGGGCCGTCCAGCCGTGGGGGCGGGCCGCGCCGCCGATGTGGAAGGCGTCGATGCCCGCCGCTTTCAGGCGCGGCAGATGGTCGAGGCGGAGGCCGCCGCCGACCAGGATCCGCTGTTCGTAACCCGGTTCGCCCGAGCGGGCCGCCTCCGCCGCCAGGACGTCGAGCCCGGCGTCCACGCCGTCCGGCGAACCGGCCGTCAGATACGTGTCGAGGCCCGGCGCGTGCGCGAGCTGCTTGCGCAGGGCGTCGCGGTCCGCGGCCCGGTCGATCGCGCGGTGGAAGGTCCAGCGGCAGCCGTCCAGCTCCGCCGTGATCCGTTCGACCGCCGCGAGGTCGGGGCCGCCCGCCGGGTCGAGGAAGCCGAGCACGAACTCGTCGGCCCCCTCCGCGCGCAGCCCGCGCGCGGTCTCGGCCAGCGCGTCCAGGTCGCCCGCCGCAAAACCGTCCGTGAGCCGGATCATGACCCGCAGCGAGATGCCGACGGCCGCGCGGATCCGGCCGAACGTCTCGCGCGACGGGGTGAGCCCGTCCGCCGCCATGTCGGTGACCAGCTCAAGCCGGTCGGCCCCTCCTGCCTGGGCCGCGACGGCGTCCTCGGCGCCGAGCGCGATCACCTCCAGGACTGCACGCTTGCTCATGGGACCCCTTTGTCGGTTACGAAGGCGGGTGCGGATGCGGTGGCGGCCGGGCCCCCGGGCCCGTTGTCACAACAGGTCCTAGAGGTCTAGTCCAATAGGTCAGCCTACGCGCAGACGGCCCGCGCCGACAGGTGATCAGTGGCCGTGCTCCTTCGGATGATCACCTGCGCTCCGCCCGGCGTGCACCGTGAATTCCGCCGTCCGCACGGTGCCGTTGTGCTTGAAGTCCAGGAAGAGGCGGTACGTCCCGTTGCTGGGCGCCGTCGCAGTGAACGACACCTCCGGCCCCGGCCCGCCCTTGTTCGGGTGCACGTGGAGGTACGCGAGGTCGCCGGAGCGCAGGGCGACCAGGTGCCCGTACGAGCCGAGGTAGGGCTGGAGGTCGGTGACCGGCTTCCCGTTCCTCGCGACGCTCAGGGTCAGCTCGCTCGCCGATCCCGCGCCGAGGCCGCCGCCCAGCCGCACCTCGTAGCCGTCGCCGGCGTCGGCGGTCCGGGAGGCCGCCGGAAGGTCCCGGGGTGCGTACTCTCCGTCGACCGCCAGGTCCGCCCCGAGGGTGAGGCCCTCCTTCTCCGCCTGCGGGGTGAAGTCGGCGAAGACGCGGTAACCGCCCGCCTTCGGCAGCTCGACCGGCGTCTTCCAGGTGCCGTCGGCCGCGCGGGCCGGATGCAGATGGCGGTAGACCGTGAGGTCCCGCGAGGCCACGATCAGGTGCAGCTGCTTGCCGTGCTCCGTCCTGTACGCGGTGACCTTGCGGCCCGTTTCGTCCTTGGTGACCGCGAAACTCAGCTCGGTGCGCTCGCCGGCGGCCGCGATGTGCCGGGTCCGCAGGTCGAGCGTGTAGCCGCGCTCGGAGATCTGCAGCCCGTCCGGGACGGCGGCGGCCCCGGCGGCCGATGTGCCGTGGCCGGCGTGCCCGTCCTGGGTTTCCTCCGCTTCCTTCGCATGTCCTCCCTTCGTGTGCCCTGCCGTCCTCTGTTCGCCCGCGGCGACGGGGTCCACGCCCCTGCCCACCCCGTACGCGGTGCCGAAGGTCGCGGCGACGGCGGCTGCGAAGGCGGTGATCTTCAGTCCGGTCTTCATGACGGCTCCTGGTGTGCGGACGGTGTCGATGCTCGGTGGCTGATAGCTCGACCATACCCCTGGGGGGTATGAAGTCAAGCGGTGGGAACGCTTGCGTCAGATACCCCCTATGGGTATAGATTGGATCTCGTGAGCGATACCCACCCCGGGTACCGGAGCAGACCGCAACCGAGGAGGCCTCATGTCGGCGCATCCAGCCGCCACCGCGCCCTCCGCCGCCCCGGCGGCAGAGGTGGAACTCGCCATCGGCGGCATGACCTGTGCCTCGTGCGCCGCCCGGATCGAGAAGAAGCTGAACCGCATGGACGGCGTGGAGGCGACCGTCAACTACGCGACGGAGAAGGCGAAGGTCGCCTTCGCCGACGGGGTGGCGGTGGCCGACCTGATCGCCACGGTCGAGGCCACCGGGTACACGGCCCAGGAGCCGCCCCGGACCGTCGGGGAAAAGGCGGAGGAAGCGGAGTCGGACGCGGCGGCCGACCCGCTCGCGCCGCTCCGGCAGCGACTGGTCACCGCCGTCGTGCTCGCCGTGCCCGTCGTGGCGATGGCGATGATCCCCGCCCTCCAGTTCGAGTACTGGCAGTGGCTGTCCCTCACGCTCACGGCGCCCGTCGTGACGTACGCGGCCTGGCCCTTCCACAAGGCCGCCTTCACCAACGCGCGGCACGGCGCCGCGACCATGGACACCCTCATCTCCGTCGGCACGTCGGCCGCGTTCCTCTGGTCGGTGTGGGCGCTCTTCTTCGGAACCGCCGGCACGCCCGGCATGACGCACGCCTTCGAGCTGACCATCGCCCGCAGCGACGGTGCCGGGAACATCTACCTGGAGGCCGCCGCCGGAGTCACCGCCTTCATCCTCGCCGGGCGTTACTTCGAGGCCAGGTCCAAGCGGAAGGCCGGTGCGGCACTCAAGGCGCTGCTCGAACTCGGCGCCAAGAACGTCACGCTGGTGCGCGCGGACAGACGTGAAGAGAACGTCCCCGTAAGCGAGTTGAAGGTCGGTGGCCGGTTCCTCGTGCGGCCCGGCGAGAAGATCGCCACCGACGGGGCCGTGGTCGAGGGCGCGTCCGCCGTGGACGCCTCGACGCTGACCGGCGAGTCCGTGCCCGTGGAGGTCGCCGTCGGGGACGCCGTCACCGGCGCGACGCTGAACGTCGGCGGACGCCTCGTCGTCGAGGCCACCCGCGTCGGCGCCGACACCCAACTCGCCCGTATGGCACGCCTCGTGGAGGACGCGCAGAACGGCAAGGCGGCGGCGCAGCGCCTCGCCGACAGGATCTCCGCCGTGTTCGTGCCGGTCGTCATCGGGCTCGCGCTGGCCACGCTCGGGTTCTGGCTCGGCAACGGCGCCGGGATCACCGCCGCCTTCACCGCGGCCGTCGCCGTCCTCATCATCGCCTGCCCCTGCGCCCTGGGCCTCGCCACACCGACGGCGCTGATGGTCGGCACGGGGCGCGGCGCGCAGCTCGGCATCCTCATCAAGGGCCCCGAGGTCCTGGAGACCACGCGCGCGGTCGACACGATCGTCCTGGACAAGACCGGAACGGTCACGACCGGCCGGATGACGCTGCTCGCCACGCACGTGGCGGACGGCACGGACACGGGTGAAGTCCTGCGTGTCGCGGGGGCGTTGGAGCACTCCTCGGAGCACCCGATCGCGAGGGCGATCGCCGACGGGGCCCGCGAGAAGGTGGGCGAGCTCGGCGTCGTCGAGGACTTCGCCAACCTTCCCGGGCTCGGCGTGCAGGGCATCGTGGACGGCCACGCCGTACTCGTCGGCCGCGTGAAGCTGTTGGGCGAGTGGGAGATCCGGCTGCCGGCGGAGCTGGAGCGGGCCGGGGCGGAGGCCGAGGCGGCGGGGCGTACGGCCGTCGCGGTGGCCTGGGACGGGGAGGCCAGGGCCGTCCTCGAAGTCGCGGACGCGGTGAAGGAGACCAGCGCGGAGGCGGTACGGCGACTGCGGGGCCTGGGCCTGACGCCCATCCTCCTCACCGGCGACAACGAAGCCGTGGCGCGCTCGGTGGCCGCCGAGGTGGGCATCGACGAGGTGATCGCGGAGGTCATGCCGCAGGACAAGGTCGACGTGGTCAAGAGGCTTCAGGGCGAAGGGCGTTCCGTGGCCATGGTCGGCGACGGCGTCAACGACGCGGCGGCCCTGGCGCAGGCCGACCTGGGGCTCGCGATGGGTACGGGCACGGACGCGGCGATAGAGGCCGGCGACCTGACGCTGGTCCGCGGCGACCTGAGGGCGGCGGCCGACGCGATCCGCCTGTCCCGGCGGACGCTGGGGACCATCCGCACCAACCTGTTCTGGGCGTTCGCCTACAACGTCGGCGCGCTGCCGCTGGCCGCGGCGGGCCTGCTGAACCCGATGATCGCGGGCGCGGCGATGGCGTTCTCATCGGTGTTCGTCGTGGGCAACAGCCTGCGGCTGAGGAACTTCAGGCCGCAGGCGTAGGAGCAAGCAAGCAGGGCCCGTCCCCACACGGTGGACGGGCCCTCACCCTTGACCGTTCAGCTGCCCTGCCCGCCCGCGAGGAGTTCGTCGGCGTCGATGATGCGGTACGCGTAGCCCTGCTCGGCGAGGAAGCGCTGGCGGTGGGCCGCGAAGTCCTGGTCGATGGTGTCGCGGGCGACGACGGAGTAGAAGCGGGCCTCGTGCCCGTCGGCCTTCGGGCGCAGGACCCGGCCGAGGCGCTGGGCCTCCTCCTGCCGGGACCCGAAGGTGCCGGACACCTGGATCGCGACCGTGGCCTCGGGCAGGTCGATGGAGAAGTTGGCGACCTTGGACACGACGAGGACGGAGATCTCGCCGTTGCGGAACGCGTCGAAGAGCTTCTCGCGCTGGGCGTTGCTGGTCTCGCCCTTGATTACAGGGGCGTCCAGATGCTCGCCGAGCTCGTCGAGCTGGTCGATGTACTGCCCGATGACGAGGGTCTGCTCGCCCTGGTGCTTACGCACGAGGGCCTCCGTCACCTTCCGCTTGGTCGCCGTCGTGGCGCAGAAGCGGTACTTCTCCTCGGCCTCCGCGGTCGCGTAGGCGAGCCGCTCGCTGTCGGTGAGATTGACGCGCACCTCGACACAGTCGGCGGGGGCGATGTAGCCCTGGGCCTCGATCTCCTTCCACGGAGCGTCGAAGCGCTTGGGCCCGATCAGCGAGAAGACGTCCGACTCGCGCCCGTCCTCACGCACCAGCGTCGCGGTGAGGCCGAGGCGCCGCCGGGCCTGGAGGTCGGCGGTGAACTTGAAGACGGGCGCGGGCAGCAGATGCACCTCGTCATAGATCACGAGCCCCCAGTCGCGGGAGTCGAAGAGCTCCAGATGCGGATAGATGCCCTTCCGCTTCGTGGTCAGGACCTGATACGTGGCGATGGTGACGGGCCGGATCTCCTTCTTCGTCCCGCTGTACTCGCCGATCTCGTCCTCGGTCAGGCTCGTCCGCTTGACCAGCTCGTGCTTCCACTGCCGGGCCGAGACCGTGTTGGTGACGAGGATGAGCGTCGTCGCCTTGGCCTCGGCCATCGCGCCGGCGCCCACGAGCGTCTTACCGGCGCCGCAGGGCAGCACGACCACGCCGGACCCGCCGTGCCAGAAGCCCTCGACGGCCTGCTTCTGGTACGGGCGCAGCGCCCAGCCGTCCTCCGCGAGATCGATCTGGTGCGCCTCGCCGTCCACGTAACCGGCGAGGTCCTCGGCGGGCCAGCCCAGCTTGAGGAGCGTCTGCTTGATCTGGCCGCGCTCCGAGGGATGCACGGCGACGGAGTCGGCGTCGATGCGGGTGCCGACCAGCGGGGCCACGCGCTTGGAGCGGAGGATCTCCTCGAGCACCGGCCGGTCCGTGGTGGTCAGGACGAGGCCGTGCGCCGGGTGCTTGGACAGCGTGAGACGCCCGTACCGGTCCATGGTCTCGGCGATGTCGACCAGGAGCGCGTGCGGGACGGGGTAGCGGCTGTACTCGACGAGGGCGTCCACGACCTGCTCGGCGTCGTGGCCGGCGGCCCGCGCGTTCCACAGCCCCAGCGGCGTCAGCCGGTAGGTGTGGATGTGCTCCGGGGCGCGCTCCAGCTCGGCGAAGGGCGCGATGGCGCGACGGCAGGCGTCGGCCTGTTCGTGGTCGACCTCCAGGAGCAGCGTCTTGTCACTCTGGACGATGAGCGGTCCGTTCACGTCTATCCCTTCCACCGCGCTCCGCGAGGCGCGGGGCCAAACGTCCAGTGTGCCGCATGGCGCGTACGAACCGCGTACGGTCGGTCGCCGCCGGGACGTGGGGGCACGGACCCCGGCGTCAGGCCTCGGCCTCCAGCTCGGCCACCCCGGTCACCCGGTGCAGCGGATACGTCCGGACCTCGTCCGCGGTGTGGTCGTACGCGGTGACGAAGCCGCCCTCCACCCGGATCGGGGCGATGACGCGCTGGCTGGCGGAGCCCTCCGCGTTCACATAGCCGATCCACACGGCCTCACCGGTCAGGACGGCCGCCTGCATCGTGGCCAGTGTGTCCGCCGCGCTGGTGCGGGGAAGCGCCCCGCTCTGCTCGCCCGGCGCGTGCTTGCGCGGGGTCGTGGAGGCGACGTCACCCGCGCGGATCGCGCGCACGGCGGCGGTCAGGAGCGTGCCGTCCGGAACCGGCGGCCCCTCCGGGACGGGCTCGGGGGCGCTGCGCGGCGGAGTGCGGTGGGCGTGGGCGCGGGTGATCAGCACATCGCCCTCGGGACTCTCCGCGGCGGGCGCGAACCCCATCTGACGCAGGCCCTCCAGGAGCGCCGCGGGATCGGCCTGCGCGGCGAGGACGGTCGGCGCGAGCCGTCGCAGGCGCAGGCCGGCCGAGCGCTTGTCGGCGAGGATCTCGCCCAGGAGCAGGTCGTCGTCGCAGCGCACATATGCGGAGGCCGCACCGATGCGCAGATGCCCGTGCTTACGGGCCACGTCGTCGATGAGGTACGCGAGGGGCTGAGGCACGGGCGTACGGGAGTGCGTGTTCAGGAAGTCGTGCAGGTCGGAGGCTGTGCGCCCGGAGTCGAGGGCGCGCCGTACGGACCCGGGCGTGAACCGGAAGACGGTCGCCCCGCCCTTGGACTCGACGTCGGCGAGGACGGAGAGCGCCTCGGCGAGCGGCCGTTCCAGAGGGCCGGGGGCGACGGCGGTCAGGTCGGCCTGAAGAAGGACATGGTCCAGCGGCTCGGGCAGCAGCGGCGCGAGCAGAGCGACAGCGGCCGCCTCCGCCCAAGTGGCAGCACCGCCCCCGCCGTCAAGAAGCGTCCGCCCGTGCTCGGACAGGGCACCCCGCCCGGTGACGCCGAGCAGCTCCGCCTCCGTGAGGGTCCACCGGGCGATGCGGGCGCGCAGGTCGTCGGAGTCACCGGCGTCGTCGGAGGCGGCGGCGGCGCCGCGCAGGGGCCGCTCCCAGCGGAGCCGGGCGAGCAGGGTCCCGGGGTCCGGGGAGGCGCCCTCGGGGAGCTCGGAGAGGAGCGCGAGCACGCGGCGGCGGACCTCGGGAGCGGCGGAGCGGTCGAGGTGCGGCCCGAGCGCGGAGAAGGTGCGCCCGGCGGCGGCCACGGCGACGGCGCCGTCGCGCCCGCCGATCAGGCCGGACGTGCGGGTGGCGGGGAGCCAGGCGGCGACGAGCCGGACCCAGCGCTCGGCGGCGGGCTGCTCCAGCCAGTTGTCGTAGGCGGGCGTCGCTGCGTACTGCTCGTCGGCCTCGCCGTCGGAGGCGATGAGCCCGGCGGCGTAGGCGAGTTCGACCCAGAACGCGGCGAGGGGCTCGGTGGTGTCGAGGGCGGCGGCGGTGCGCTTGAGGTCCCGCACGCTGAGCCCGCCGGCCCGGAGGACGGTGGGCCCGCCCTCGTCCCAGTCCTTGAGGAGTTCCTCGACGGTGGCGAGCGCGGTGTAGGCCTGCCCGGCGGCGGTCGCGTTCACGACGGCGGCCCGGTGGGTGGCGGCCGGGTCGACGGCGGGAGGCACGGGTTCCAGGGCGCGGTGGGCGCGTCCGCCGCGCAGATGGAGGGCGGCCTCGCGGGGCAGGACGACGGTTCCGGGAGCCGTGGGCAGCAGGAGGCCGCGGTCGAGGAGCCAGCGCAGATGGGCGGCGGGTTCGGCGGTGACCTGGCCGTAGGGCGGGCCCCAGACGAGCCGGGAGAGGACCTCGACGGCGTCCGCGGGCGCTTCGTCGAGGAGGGCCGACATGCGGGGCCGCTCGGTGAAGAGCGCGGTCAGCGAGGCGACGGCGGAGACCGGGTCGTGCGTGGAGGGAAGGCCCGCGGCCGTCACGATCTCCTGGACGCGGCCGGGGGACATGCCCGCGGTGGCCTCGGCGACCGTCGGGCCCAGACCCGTCGGGGAGGGCCGCTGGGGCGCGGGGGCGAGCAGCTCACGGGCGGTGCGCACGAGGCGGAGCCGGTCGTCGGGCCCCCAGATCAGGGCCTGTTCGCGCAGGGCGGCGACGGCGTGCGGCAGGGCCGCGGAGACCGTACGGGCGTCCACGCCCGCGTCGTCCCCTTCGTCGCCGGCGAGCAGGGCCAGGAGCGTGCCGTACGTGGTGGGTTCCGGGGCGACGGCCAGGGCTTCCGCGGTCTGGAGCGTGAAGCGGTCCAGGTGTTCGAGCGCGCGGATCACGGAGGCGCGGGTGCCCGCGCGGCTGGCCAGCTGGGTGAGGTCGCTCGGGACGGGGTTGAGCAGATCGGGGCGGGCGCGCAGGAGTGCGCCGAGGGAGGCGTCGTCGCGGGCGCGCAACGCCTCGGCGAGGGACCGGGGGGCCGTACTCCCCGCCCCGCTCCCGTCCTCGGCGGCGCGGTCCGGCTCGTGAGTGCTCATCCGGGCCACGGTAGCGCCTGACCGGCCCGGCGGGCGGCGGCCCCGCTGGGCCCGGAAGAGGCCCCCGGTGCCGGGCCGGGCACGGTAACGTCGTAAAACGGGTGAACGAACCGTCAACACCACCACCCCGGAGGGGACTTCGTGGGGATCGAGAGCGATCAGCTCGTCTTCGACTATCTGAGCCGGGTCGGCGACCTGGCCCAGCAGCGTCAGTTGCCCTCCGGCACCAGGATGCGTCTGGTGTCGGAGCTGCGCAACGAGATCGAGGCGCGGCGCGCGAAGACGACGGTGGACAGTCCGGCGGCGGTGCGCCGGATCCTGGAACGCCTCGGCTCGCCGGACGAGGTGGTCATGGGCGCGGGCCGCGGTCCGGCGCAGCCGGAGGGGCCGCGGGCGGCGGTGCCCGTGCAGCGGTCGAAGGAGCAGCGGCCCAAGGAGCCGCGCCCGAAGGGCTTGCGGCGGATCGTGCCGGGCCCGCGCGCGGAGCCGCAGGAGGACGAGGAGCCGTGGGACGCGCCGTCGCCGCCGCACCTGGCGGGGACGGACGAGCTGGGGGAGCCGGGTTCGGAGCCGGACTGGTGGCGGGTGGACAGCAGCCCGTTCGGAGTCGCGGACAGTGTGCCGGGGTTCGTGGGTGGCGTGGAGATCCCGGAGATACTCAGGCCGCCGGGCAAGGACGACCCGCGACTGCCCAGGGCACGCAGGGCCGAGGCCGACACGGAGGAAGAACTCCCGGACAGCGAACCGGAGACGGGAACGGAGAAGGGCACGGAGAGGGCGTCCGGAGGGCGCCGCCTCCCGTCCTTGCCCGGCTGGTCGAACCCGCTGCTGCTGCTCGCCGCCGTGCTCCTGGTCGCCGGCGCGGTCATGGGCAACTGGTTCGCGCTGGGCCTCGGCTGGATCATCGCGTACGCGTCGCGGCGGCTGAGCGAGGGCGAGTCGAAGGTGGCCGTGCTGTGGCTGCCGGGGCTTGCGGTGACGGCCGGGCTCGTGTGGCTGTGGGGCCGTAACACCGGGCGGTGGGGCGAGCCGATCGCGGACGGGCGGATGAGCGACGCGATCGGTACGACGTGGCCGTGGGTGGTGCGGGGTGCGGCCGTCGCCTCCGCGCTCTTCGTGGTGTGGAGATCGCAGCGGCAACGGCCGTAAGGGAGGAGCCTGTTACGCGGTCAGGTCCTTCTGGAACTCGTCGAGGATCTGGTGTGCGGCGGTGTAGCCGATGCCCGCGATCCACAGGTTGTCGTCGACCTCGAAGACCTTGCCGTCCTTGGACGCCTTGAGGCTCTTCCACAGGCCGCTCTTCATCGTCCCGGTCGCCTTGGCCTTGCCCGGGTCGCCGTAGGTCGAGGTGAAGACGACGTCCGCGTCGGCGAGGTCGATCTTCTCGGGGCTCACGTCGTACGAGAACCCGTCCTTGGCCTTGTCGGTGATGGCGGGGCGGCCCACGCCGAGGTCGCCGAGGATCGAGCCGATGTAGTTCTGCTTCCCGTAGATGCGGATGTCGGCGCCTTCGACGAAGCGGACGAAGTTGATGTCCGTCGCGGCGGCCTTCTCCTTGCCGCCGATCGCGGTGGTCACCTTCGAGACGTGCGCGTCGTAGTCGGCGACGACCTTCTTCGCCTCGGCCTTCCGGCCGAGCGCGTCGGCGTGGACCTGGAAGTTCTCCTTCCAGGTGGTGCCGGTGGACTCCGTCATCACGGTCGGGGCGATGGCGCTGAGCTGCTTGTAGCGCGCGCCGTCGCGGACCTTGCTGGTGAGGATGAGGTCGGGCTTGAGGGCGGCGACGGCCTCCAGGTCGGGGTTGGCGATCTCGCCGACCTCCTTGATGCCCTTCACCTCGTCTCCGGGCAGGTAGGAGGGGAAGCCCTCCTCCGTCGCCGCGTGGGTCGCGCCGACGGGCTTCACGCCGAGGGTGAGCGCGGAGTCGAGCTCGCCGGTGTCCAGGACGACGACGCGGGTGGGGTGTTCGGGCACCTTCACGTCACCCATCGCCGTACTGACGGTGTGCGTCTTCGCGGATGTCGAGGCGGCGGCGTCGGAGCCGGAGTCCCCGTCGGACGAGCCGCAGGCGGTCAGGGCCAGGGCGCCGGTCAGGGCGAGCGCTCCGGCGGTCAGGGCGGGGCGGGCGCTGCGGGTCATGAAGCTGCCTCTCGGGAAAGGGAGCCGGACGGGGCGCCGGGCCGGGCGCCGGCCTGCCAGGGCGCGCCGGGGACGATCAGCGGGGAGCCGGTCACCGGGTCGGGGACGACCACGCAGTCCAGGCCGAACACCTCCCGTACGAGATCGGCCGTGACGACCTCGGCGGGCGGGCCCTCGGCGACGATGCGGCCGGACTTCATGGCGACGAGATGGTCGGCGTAGCGCGCCGCCTGGTTGAGGTCGTGCAGGACGAGGACGACGGTGCGGTCCTTGTCGTGGTTCAACTGGCGCACGAGGTCGAGGACTTCGACCTGGTGAGCGATGTCGAGATACGTCGTCGGCTCGTCCAGGAGCAGCAGTTCGGTCTCCTGCGCGAGCGCCATGGCGATCCAGACGCGCTGGCGCTGGCCGCCGGAGAGCTCGTCGACGGAGCGGTCGGCGAGGGCCGCGACGTCGGTGCGTTCCATGGCCTCGGTGACGGCGCGCTCGTCGGCGTCGGACCACTGCTGCCACCAGTGCTGGTGGGGCTGGCGGCCGCGGGCCACGAGGTCGGCGACGGTGATCGCCTCGGGCGCCACGGGCGTCTGCGGCAGCAGCCCGATCTGCTGGGCGATCTTCTTGGTGGGCAGCTTGGTGAGGGCTTCGCCGTCGAGGAGCACGGAGCCGCTCCTCGGCTTGAGGAGCCGGCCGAGAGCGCGCAGCGTGGTCGACTTGCCGCAGGCGTTGGGTCCGACGATGACGGTGACGCGGCCGTCGGGGACGACGAGGTCGAGGTCGTGGACGACGGTGCGGTCCTCGTAGGCGAGGGTGAGCGCCCTGGTGCTGAGCCGGGTCACCGGTTTCCTCCCGTGCGGCTGCGGATGATGAGCCAGATCAGGTACGGCGCCCCGACGGCGGCCGTGAGGACACCCACCGGGAGTTCGGTGGGGGAGAACAGGCGCCGGGCCAGCAGGTCGGCCACGACGACGATGAACGCGCCCAGGAGCGCCGAGCACAGGAGCGGGATCTGGGCGGTGCGGGTCACGCGGCGGGCGATCTGCGGGGCCAGGAGCGCGACGAAGTCGACGGGTCCGGCGGCGCCGGTCGCGACGGACGCGAGGACGACGCCGAGCAGCACGAGGCCGAGGCGTACGCGGCCGAGGCGTACGCCGAGCGCGGTCGCCGTGTCGTCGTCCAGGGAGACGGTGCGCTGGGCGCGCGCGGCCCAGGCGACGAACGGGACGAGGACGAGGAGGGTCCAGCCGAGCGGGGCGGCCTCCGCCCAGCCGCGGCCGTTGAGGGAGCCCGTCATCCAGATCTGGGCCTGCTGGGCCACGAGGTAGTCGCCCTTCGTCATGAACAGCGTCGTCACCGACCGCAGCGCGATGGCGAAGCCGATGCCGATGAGGACGAAGCGCGTCGCGTGCAGTCCGCCGAGCCAGGCGAAGGCGTACACGAGGAGCGCGGCGAGGAGGCCGCCGAGTACGGAGAGGTAGGGCAGGACCGCGTACGACGTGACGCCGAACGTCATGGCGCCGACGGTGAGCGCGCTCGCGCCCTGGCTGATGCCGATGATGTCGGGGGACGCCAGCGGGTTGCGGGCGACGGTCTGGATGAGCGCGCCCGCGACGCCGAACGCGGCGCCGACGAGGAGCCCGACGACCATGCGGGGGGCGCGCAGCGTGCCGACGACGAGTTCGTCCGGGGACGGCCGGCCGATGATGACCTTGAGGACTTCGGCGGGGGCGATGAAGGACTCGCCGACGCAGAGATAGGCGAGGCAGGCGGCCGCGAGAAGGACCACGAGGGAAGCGGCGGCGACGGCGGCCCTGCGGTGCAGGAGGAAGGCGGCGCCGCCCGCCCGGACGACGGAGTACCCGGCGGGGCGGACCCGGGGCGCGGTGGTCGTACTCATGCGGGGACCGCCTTGCGCCGGACCAGGGTGACGAGGAACGGGACGCCGATCAGCGCGGTCATCACGCCCGCGGGCACCTCGCTCGGCGGGAAGACGACGCGGCCCACGGTGTCGGAGACGAGAAGCATGACGGGGCCGATGAGGGCCGCCATCGGCAGGACCCAGCGGTGGTCGCTGCCCACGACGGCCCGGGCTATGTGCGGAACGGCCAGGCCGATGAAGGCGATCGGTCCCGCGGCGGCCACGCCGACGCCGGTGAGGACGGTCGCGCCGAGGCCGCCGACGATCCGTACGGTCGCGACCCGCTGCCCGAGTCCCTTGGCGACGTCCTCGCCGAGCGCGAGCGCGTCGAGGCCGCGGGCGACGGACAGCACGAGGAGTACGCCGACGACGAGGAACGGCCAGATCTGGCCCACGATGTGGGCGTCCCGGCCGGACAGCGAGCCCACCTGCCAGAACCTGAACTCGTCCATGGCGGACGCCTTCGTGGTGAGGACGGCCGTGGTGACGGAGACCAGGAGCGCGTTGATCGCGGCGCCCCCGAGCGCGAGTTTCACCGGCGTCGCGCCGCCGCGCCCGCTGGAGGCGATGGCGTAGACGGCGACGGAGGCGAGCGCCGCGCCCGCGAACGCGAACCAGACGTAGCCGGTGAGCGTGTGGATGCCGGCGAAGGCGATCGCGAGGACGACGCCGACGGACGCGCCCTGGCTGATGCCGAGGATTCCGGGGTCGGCGATGGGGTTGCGGGTGATGCCCTGCAGGACGGTCCCGGCGAGGGCGAGCGCGGCGCCGACCATCAGGCCGACGAGCGTGCGCGGCAGCCGCAGGCCCCTGACGACCTCGGCGTCGTCGCTGTGGCCGCCGTGCACGAGCGCGTCGAGGACCGCGGACGGGGCGATCGCGCGGGCGCCCACGGCGAGGCTGAGCAGGACCGCGAGAACGAGGGCCACGAGCGCGGCCGCCGTCCAGACGATGCGTCGCCGCGCGGCGGGGGCGGCTGAGATCTGACCCATGGACCAATCCGAGGTTGGTAAGGCTTAGCTAAGCGGCAATCGTACGCCCAGGCACAATGGCCCTCATGGGTGCATACGAGAGCGCGAACGGATCAGCCGCGGGACCGACGGTCGGCTTCGACCTCGACATGACGCTGATCGACTCACGGCCGGGGATCAGGGACACCTGGCTGGAACTCGCCGACCGTACGGGCGCGCAGCTCGACGCCGATCTCATCGTGACCCGGCTCGGCCCGCCGCTGGAGCAGGAACTCGCGTACTGGTTCCCCGAGGAGCGGATCCCGGAGATGGCCGACCTGTACCGGGAGCTCTACCCGGCGCACGCCATCACCGGGACGTACGCGATGGCGGGCGTGCACGAGGCCGTCGCCGCGGTGCACGCGGCGGGCGGCAGGGCGATCGTCGTCACGGCGAAGTACGAGCCCAACGCGAAGCTCCACCTCGAACACCTGGACATCGCCGCCGACGAGGTCATCGGCAACCTGTGGGCCGAGGGCAAGGCGACCGCGCTGCGCGAGCACGGCGCGTCCGTGTACGTCGGTGACCACACCGGTGACGTGCGCGGCGCCCGCACCGCCGACGCGCTGTCCGTGGCGGTCACGACGGGGCCGTGCGACGCGACGGAGCTGCGCGAGGCCGGCGCGGACGTCGTGCTCGCGGATCTGACGGAGTTCCCCGCCTGGCTGGAGCGCTACGTCGCCGAGCGGGCCTGACGGCGCTGCACGGCGATCCCGCGCAGCACTCCGGCCGCGGAGATCAGGAAGCCGACGCCCATCAGCATGCACACCGCGTAGGCGATGGGCGGGAACGGGTCGGTTCCGAGGAACAGGGGGGCCATCGTGGCCAGGGTGGCCAGGGCTCCGACGATGAAGACGATGCCGCCGGCCTTGACGAGGCGGTCGCCGGGGCCGGCGGAATTCGCTTGGGTTTTGTCACGCACCCGACCAGGGTAGTTCCCAGCGCGAAGGAACAATCCGGGTTCCTCGGGCCGTCTTGTCACGGGCTCCTGGGCCATTAGCCTGGTGCCGGCGGGTCGGGCGGCCCGCTGCAGTGCTATCCAGAGCCGTTTCCAGCGCCGTTCTTCATCGCACGAAACGGCATGACGAGTACGAGGACGAGGACTTCACGTGCCTACCGGCAAGGTCAAGTGGTTCAACAGCGAGAAGGGCTTCGGCTTTCTCTCCCGCGACGACGGCGGCGACGTCTTCGTGCATTCCTCCGTACTCCCGGCCGGCGTGGACGCTCTCAAGCCGGGCCAGCGTGTCGAGTTCGGCGTCGTCGCGGGACAGCGCGGCGACCAGGCGCTCTCCGTGACCATCCTCGACCCGACCCCGTCCGTGGCAGCGGCACAGCGCCGCAAGCCGGACGAACTCGCATCGATCGTCCAGGACTTGACGACGCTCCTCGAGAACATCACGCCGATGCTGGAAAAGGGCCGCTACCCGGACAAGGCCTCCGGCGCGAAGATCGCGGGCCTGCTGCGAGCGGTGGCCGACCAACTGGACGTCTGACCGCCTCTACGGGAACGACAGGGCGCCCGGGCCGAGGGCGGGCACGATTCCTTCGGCGGCCGCGCGCGTCAGGAGACCGCGGATCGCCGCGTAGCCGTTCTCGCCCAGGTCGGCCGTGAACTCGTTGACGTACAGGCCGATGTGCTGGTCCGCCACCGACGGGTCCATCTCCTGGGCGTGCTCCTGGACGTAGGGGCGGGAGGCCTCCGGGTCGTCCCAGGCCATGCGCACCGATGTGCGGACCGCCTCGGCGAGTCGGCGCAGCCGGTCCTCGCCCAGGCTCCGCTTCGCGATGATCGCGCCGAGCGGGATGGGCAGCCCGGTCGTGTTCTCCCAGTGCTCGCCCATGTCGGCGAGGGAGTGCAGGCCGTAGTTCTGGTACGTGAAGCGGGCCTCGTGGATGACGAGTCCGGCGTCGACCTTGCCGTCCCGCACGGCGGGCATGATCTCGTCGAACGGCATCACGACGACCTCGCCGACGCCCCCGGGCACGACGTCCGCGGTCCAGAGGCGGAACAGCAGGTACGCCGTCGACTTCTCACTGGGGACGGCGACCGTCTTCCCGGTCAGGTCGACTCCCGGCTCGCGCGTGAGCACGAGCGGGCCGCAGCCCCGGCCCAGCGCGCCGCCGCAGGGCAGCAGCGCGTAGTCGTCGAGGACGTACGGCAGGACGGCGTACGACACCTTCAGCACGTCGAATTCGGGGGAGCGGCGCTCGGCGACGCCGTTCGTGATGTCGATGTCGGCGAAGGTCACGTCGAGGGCGGGTGCCCCGGGGACGCGGCCGTGGGCCCACGCGTCGAAGACGAAGGTGTCGTTCGGGCAGGGCGAGAAGGCGATCCTGAGATCTTCGGGGTGCGTCATGTGCGGTTCCAACTCTCCAGTACGGGCGCGGACTTCCCGAACGCTTCGGTGAGCGCCGCGAGTGCGTCGCCGATGCGCCAGGCCGCGCGGTCGCGGGGGCCGACGGCGTTGGAGACCGCGCGGATCTCCAGGACGGGCACGCCGTGCGCGGCGGCCGCCTCGGCGACCCCGAAGCCCTCCATCGCCTCGGCGGCGGCGCCGGGGTGACGGCCCAGCAGCTCGGCGGCGCGGGCCGAGGTGCCGGTCACGGTGGAGACGGTCAGGACGGTGCCGGTGAGCGCGCCGGTGGCCGCGGCGACGTCCCGTACGAGGGAGGGCGGCGGGAGGTGCGTGACCGTGCCGAAGCCGAGTTCGGTGACGGGCAGGAAGCCGTCGGGGGTCTCGGCGCCCAGATCGGCGGCGGTCAGCGCGTCGGCGACGACGACGGAGCCGATGGGCGCGTCCGGCTGGAATCCGCCGCCGATCCCGGCGGAGACGACCAGCCGGTACGGCCGCCCCGACAGGGCGGCGGTGGTGAGGGCGGTGGCGGTACCGGCCGCCGCGGCGGCGGGCCCGACGCCCACCGCGACGACATCGACGGCAGGGTGCGCGGTGCCCGCCTCGGACAGGCCCCTGGCCACCGCGTCCCGCTCCGCGGGGACGGCGGTGGCGATCAGGACCCGCCCGCGCTCCGTCAGGCGTCCTTCTTGAGCTTGAACGACCACAGGCCGGTCGCGTTCGAGCCGCTGCCCTCGACGATGGAGACCGTCGTGGAGCTGCCCGTGGCGCCGTACTGCTGGTTGAAGAACACGCTGCCCGGGACGGTGCGGTACGTCTTGTGGCTGGAGTCGGTCAGCGCCTGACCGTTCATCAGCAGGGTCCAGCCCTTGTCCGCGATCTTCGGGTCGACGCCGAAGCGGACCGTCGCGTCGGGGTCGACCTTGATGGACTTGATGTCCTTGTCCTTGAGGCAGTCCTTCAGCGCGGAGGCGTCCAGCGCCTTGCCGTCGTTGTAGCAGGCAGCTTCCGACGTCACCGTGGAGCGGCCGACCGTGATGGTCGCCAGCGGCGTCGGCTTGTCGCAGGCCGAGAGGACGAGCAGCCCGGCAGCGACGGCGCCGGCGGCTGCCACGGTGCGGCGGTTGCGCACGGTGAAACGCAGGGAGGTCATGCGGGCAGGCTATCTGGCGGCCCGCACACACTCGCCATGCGGGTACGGCGTGCCGCATGCTCACGCCATCCGAGGTGGATCTCCAGCTCTCCCGGCCGTCCCTCACGCCACGCGGCTGCGTGCCTGGCCACCGTGGCGCGCGGCGGCCAGCAGGCCCCGTACGGTCGTCAGCCAGCCCGTTCCGACGATCGCCGCGGCGACGCCGAGGCCCAGTGCTCCGTTCAGGGGCAGTGCGATGCCGATGGCGCCGCCGAGGACCCACGCCATCTGGAGGAGGGTCTCGGAGCGGGCGAACGCGGAGTTGCGGACCTCTTCCGGGACGTCGCGCTGGATCAGGGCGTCCAGGGACAGCTTGGAGAGGGCCTGCGCGAACCCGGCGACGGCCGCCAGGCACGCCGTGAGGGCAGCACTGAAGAACAGCGTGGCCGTGATCGCCACGCCCAGGACCGCCGCCACCACCGTCACGATGATGATCTCAGGCGCCCGCGATTTGAGCCACGCCCCGACGGCCGTGCCCAGCGCGTTGCCCGCGCCCGCCGAGATGCCGACGATGCTGAGCGACACGGCGGCGCTCTGCCCCGGCATGGGGTGCTCGCGCAGCAGGAACGCCAGGAAGAAGATCAGGAAGCCGGAGAGGCAGCGCTGCGAGGCGTTGACGAACAGCGCGTGCGTCACGGCCGGGCCGACCGTGCGCAGACCGGGGCGCTTCTGCTTCGTCGTCTCCTTGTGCGGGCCGTGCAGATGCTGCTCGTCGGCCGCGAGGAGCGCCTTCCCCTCGCCCTTCGCGGAGTCCACCTTGTGCGGCAGCTGGAAGGACAGGACCATCCCCGAAATGAAGATCACGAACGCGCCGTAGAGGGGCCAGCGCGGCCCGAGCATCTGGAGCCCCGCGCCGACCGGCGCGGCCACACCGGTGGCGAGGAGCCCGCCCAGCGTCACCCGCGAATTGGCCTTGACCAGGGAGAAGCGGGGTGGCAGCAGGCGCGGCACGACGGCGCTGCGGACCACGCCGTACGCCTTGGACGCCACCAGGACGCCCAGTGCCGCCGGGTACAGCTGCACGCCGCCGCTGATCACCGCCCCGGACAGGACGATCGCGAGCAGCGCCCGCGCCAGCATCGAAGCGGCCATCGCGGCGCGCCGCCCGTGCGGCAGCCGGTCCAGGAGCGGCCCGACGACGGGCGCGAGGAGGGTGAAGGGCGCCATCGTGATGCCGAGGTACAGGGCGACGCGCCCGCGCGCCTCGTCCGTCGGCACCGAGAAGAACACCGTGGACGCGAGCGCGATGGTGATCATGACGTCGCCGGCGCCGTTCACCGCGTGCAGTTCGATCAGTTTTCCGAGACCCGACTCGCCCGCGCCGTGCGCGTGGGTCGCTTTGCGGATTCCGCGCGCCGTGCCGGTGAACGGCAGGTGCAGGGCGCGCCCGAGCCCGCGGACCGCCCTGCGTACCGGGCCCGATCCGCCTGCTGCGCGCGACGACGACCTTGCGGAAGTCACTCAGCCATAGTGCCCCCGGAGGTGGTGACTAGTGCCGATATCGGCGGAGTGGGTCGCCGGTACGGCCCTCCGGAACCGCTCCGTCGCGTGGTGCAGGACACAGCTACTTGTACGTCGGTGTGGGCGCACGGGCCGGGAGAAGGTAGCGTGCGTAACGCGCCTGCGGCAGCTGTGCTCGGCCGCGCGCCTCTCGGTCATCCCGCAGAATGGGTGACGTAGGTGCGCCCGAGCACGTTCGGGCGCGGACGTCGACGCGGCCCCCCGGTCCGCTCCGTCCGTACCCCCGCGCAAGGGTGGCGCACTCGTGAGACGGCGTAGGAGAGAAGCGATACCTGTGAGCGCAGCGACAACGCGAAGCCGCACCCCTGACCGTCTGTGCGCCGAGGCGGTAGGCCTCGCGCGGACCGCGGCCGAGGAGGCCGCCGCGCCAGGAGTCGTGGGCGAGCACGTCGACGTGGTCGTCGAGGGCGACCGGGTCGTCACGCATCTCTTCGAGTGCAATGAGTTCGGCTACCGCGGCTGGCGGTGGGCCGTGACGGTCGCGCGGGCCTCCCGCGCCAAGGTCGTCACGCTCGACGAGACGGTTCTGCTGCCCGGCCCCGACGCGCTCCTTGCCCCTGAGTGGGTGCCGTGGAGCGAGCGGCTGCGGCCCGGCGACATGGGCCCTGGAGACCTGCTGCCGACCGACGCCGAGGATCTTCGGCTCGAGCCCGGCTATTCGGGTGAGGACGCCCCGCCGCCGAACTCCGCGGTGTCCGAGGAGATGGCCGAACTCGCCGAGGCGGAGGACGCCGAGCTGACGGTGGGACCGCCCGCGGAACTGCCCGTCGTGCCCGAGCGCGGCTCCATCGCGTCGGTCGCCGAGGAGCTCGGCATGCGGCGCGCCCGGGTTCTGTCCCGGTACGGCCTCCATGTCGCGGCCGACCGCTGGGACGAGGCGTTCGGGGCGAAGACCCAGATGGCGCAGGCGGCCCCCGCCACCTGCGTGTCCTGCGGATTCCTGGCCCGGATCGGCGGCTCGCTCGGCCAGGCCTTCGGCGTCTGCGCCAACGAGTTCTCCCCGGCGGACGGCCGGGTCGTCTCCCTCGCGTACGGCTGCGGGGGGCACTCCGAGGCGGCCGTCATGCCGAAGCCTCCCCGGCCGGCTCCCCACGTGATCGACGAGACGCGCGTGGACCCCTTCCCGCTGCGCCCGGCGGCGGACTCGGGCTCGGTCCCGACGGTCCCGGACGGTACGGAGGACCTGGGGCACTCGTAGCCCTCGCAGCTCTCCTCACGCCCGCGCGGTAGCGTCTGCGTCGCCAGGGTTGGCCTGGGTGAACAGAGGGAGACCACACCGTGAGCGTGAGCAAGATCGTGCGCCCGGCAGCCGAGGGGATGGACCCGTTCGGGACGGCCCGTCTGCGGCGTGGGGTTCTCGACGCCTGGGCCGGCAGCCCGGCCCGCTTCCGTGAGGACGCCAACGCCGAGGAGGACCTCGCTCTCGGCGGCTACCGCGACCGTCTCGTCGTCGAGCTCGCCCAGAACGCCGCCGACGCGGCCGCCCGCGCAGGTGTCCCCGGCCGTTTTTCCCTGACCCTGCGCGACGGCGTGCTCGTCGCCGCGAACACCGGCGCGCCGCTGGACGCCGCCGGTGTCGAGTCGCTGTCCACGCTGCGGGCCTCCGCCAAGCGCGAGCAGGGCGACGGTGCGGTGGGCCGGTTCGGCGTCGGGTTCGCCGCCGTCCTCGCCGTGACCGACGAGCCCGCGGTCGTCGGCCGCACGGGCGGGGTGCGCTGGTCGCTCGCCGAGGCGCGCGGCCTCGCCGCCGACACGGCGCGGCACAGCCCCGGCCTCGGCGACGAACTGCGCCGCCGGGACGGCCATGTGCCGCTGCTCAGGCTCCCGTTCGCCGCGGAGGGCTCGGCCCCGGACCCGTACGAGACCGTCGTGATCCTGCCGCTGCGCGACGCCGCGGCGGAGGCGCTCGCGGCGCGGCTCATCGACGCCATCGACGACACGCTCCTCCTCGCCCTGCCCGGTCTCGACGAGGTCGTCGTGGAGACCGCGTCGGGGACGCGCATCCTGCGCCGCAGGACCGACGGGCCGTACGTGGCGGTGGACGACGAGCGCGAGGACGCCGCGTCCGGCGGGCGCGAGAGCGTCACGACCCGCTGGCGTGTCCTCGTCCGCAACGGCCCGCTCGAAGCCGCACTCCTCGCCGACCGGCCCCTCGAAGAGCGCCTCCGCCCGCACTGGTCCGTGACCTGGGCCGTGCCGGTGGACACGGACGGAGCCCCCGAGCCGCCCCGCAGCGCGCCCGTGCTCCACGCGCCGACCCCCAGCGACGAGCCGCTCGGCGTGCCCGCGCTGCTCATCGCCTCGTTCCCCCTCGACACGACCCGGCGGCACGCCGCCCCCGGGCCGCTCACCGACTTCCTGGTGGAGCGCGCCGCCGACGCATACGCCGAACTCCTCGCCGGATGGCGCCCGGTGAGCACCGCCGTCCTCGGCCTGGTGCCGGGCCCGCTCGGCCGGGGCGAGCTGGACGGCAGCCTGCGCGGGGCGATCCTGGCCCGGCTGCCGCGCACCGCGTTCCTGCCGCCCGCGCTGCCACGCACGAAGGACGACGCCGACGGACTGCCCGAGACGCTGCGGCCGCGCGAGGCCGAGGTCGTCGAGGGCGCCGGCGCCGAGACCGTGCAGGTCCTCGCCGAGGTACTGCCGAGCCTGCTGCCCGCCGGGCTCGAACGCCGCGTCGAGCTGCGGACCCTGGAGGTCGCCCGGGTCCCGCTGACGGAGGCCATCGACCGGCTCGCCGGTCTGGAGAAGGAGCCGGGCTGGTGGCGGCGCCTTTACGACAGCCTCGCGGGCGTCGACCCGGACCGGCTCACCGGGCTCCCGGTGCCGCTGGCGGGTGGGCGTACGACGATCGGGCCGCGGCAGGTGCTGCTGCCCATGCCGGACGCGACACCGGGTGAGACGCTCGCCCGGCTCGGCCTCAAGGTCGCCCACGTGGACGCCGCGCACCCGCTGCTCGAAAAGCTGGGCGCGCTGCCCGCGACGCCCCGCGCCGTCCTGACGACGCCTCAGGTGCGGGCGGCCGTCGCCGGTTCGCTCGACGACGACGCCTGGTCCCTCGACGACGACGGCCCGGTCGGCGTGGACGAGCTGGCCGAGCTGGTCCTCACCCTCGTACGGGACGCGAACCTGGAGCCCGGGGACGAGCCGTGGCTGGGCGCGCTCGCGCTGCCCGACGACGAGGGTGAGCTGGCGCCCGCCGGTGAACTCCTGCTGCCCGGCAGCCCGTTCGCGCAGGTCGTCCGCGAGGGCGAACTCGCCATGGTGGACGGTGACCTCGCCGAGCGGTGGGGAGAGCAGCCCCTCGCCGCGTGCGGCGTCCTCGCCGGGTTCGCCCTGGTCCGCGCCGCCGACGTGGTCCTCGACCCGGACGAACTCGACCCGCGCGACAGCGACTTCGCGGAGCCGGACGACGCGGGCCTGCTCGACGCGGTCGACGTGTGGTGCGAGGACGTACTCGACCGGCTGCCCGACACCCCCGTGCCGCCCGTCGCCACCGAACTCGTCGCCGTACGCGACCTGGACCTCGTCGACGACGACCGCTGGCCCCAGGCCCTCGCCCTGCTCTCCCGCCCGCCGCTGCGCGACGCCCTCACCCAGCCCGTACGGGTCCTGCTGCCCGACGGCACGCACGAGATCGTCCGCCCGTACACGGCCTGGTGGCTGCGCGACCACCCCGTCCTCGACGGCCGCAGGCCGGCCGGCCTGCGCTCGGCGGGCGGCGACCCGCTGCTCGCCGGGCTCTACGATCCGGCGGACGCGACCGGGTTCGAGGACGAGCAGGTGCTGCGCGCGCTCGGCGTGCGCACGTCGGTCGCCGCGCTCCTCGACGAGCCCGGCGGCGCGGCCGAGCTCCTCGACCGGCTCGCCGACCCGGACCGCGAGGTCGGCGCGGCCCAACTCCACGCCCTGTACGGGGCGCTGGCCGATCTCGACCCGGAGCAGGTGACCCTGCCCGACGAGCTGCGGGCCGTGGTGGACGGTGAGGTCAGGGTCGTGGACGCGGCCGACGCCGTCGTCGCGGACGCGCCCGATCTGCTGCCCCTGACCGCGGGGCTGGCCCTGCTGCCGGTGAGTCCGGGGCGGGCCGCGGACCTGGCGGACCTGTTCCAGGTGCGACGGCTGAGCGCGACCGCGGACGCCGAGGTCACACAGGAGGGCGCCGAACATCCGGTGCCGGAGTCCGTACGGACCCTGCTCGGACCGGCGACCCCGCAGACGTACGTCGAGCACGAGGAGCTGTCCGTCGCCGGGGCGGAGGTCGACTGGCGGCGCACGTCCGACGGCACGGTCCACGCCTCGACCCTGGAGGGCGTGGCGGCGGGCCTGGCATGGGCGGCGGGCCAGTGGCCGCGCCGCTTCGAGGTCGCGGCCCTGCTGGAGGACCCGACCCGCACAACGGAGTTGGCCCGGGACCGCTGGTTCGACTGAGTGCGCTT
The DNA here is from genome assembly GCF_053607285.1 of Streptomyces sp. NPDC055140. Classification (NCBI taxonomy): domain Bacteria; kingdom Bacillati; phylum Actinomycetota; class Actinomycetes; order Kitasatosporales; family Streptomycetaceae; genus Streptomyces; species Streptomyces sp. NPDC055140. The sequence goes on from NZ_JBSGTG010000008.1 coordinate 196,423, forward strand.
CAGGGGCACGGGCGAGTGCGGACGGGCAAAGGTAAAGGTGATCACAAGAGTTCACCGCCCGTACAACCAGTCACTCCAGTCGCATGTCTGATCTTGCGAGCCAACAGGCTCCTAGATCACTTGGGTCCCGCGTGACGGCATCAGCACCGCGGGACCCCTTCTCCAACTTGGGGAACACATGCGCATACGTGCCACCATGGCCGCCGCGACGGTGACCGGCTCTCTCGCCCTGGCCGCTTTCGCCGTGCCGGCCGCGCAGGCCACCGACCAGCCGAGCCTGGCGCAGGCTCACCAGGTCGCCCAGAAGGCTGCGGGGCACTCGGCTCCGCAGGCCCGTTCGCTGACCGCCACCGAGGCCGGCGACCCATACGTGATGGACGCCACCTTCTCGAACATCAAGGTGAACAGCGGTAAGTCCGCCATCGTTGTCGGCACCACCAACACGGTGCACGTCTCGTACAGCTTCACCTTCACCCACGGCTCGGACGTGGACCCGACGGCCGACGACTTCGTCCCGGGCGTCGACCTCTACCGCACCGACGGGGGGAACGCCCTGTTCGGAGACGCCCCGGCGACCTGCACGGCCGCCTCGTCGACTGTCGCGAACTGCAAGGGCAGCATCGACATCAACCCGCAGGAGGGGCTGACCAACGTCGACGCCGGAGCCAAATGGACCGGCGAGGCGTTCGCCGTTGCGTACAACGGCCAGGACCCGGACAGCCCCAGCGACCCGAGCAAGATCGGCACCGCGTACCAGGACGCCGTGTCGTCGAACGCCCTGCAGCGCTACTCCAAGCTCACCGTCAACGCGTCCCCCGAGCCCGTGAAGAAGGGCGGCACGCTCACCATCACGGGTGCCCTGACCCGCGCGAACTGGGACACCCACAAGTACGCCGGCTACACCAGCCAGTCGGTGAAGCTGCAGTTCCGCAAGACGAGCTCCTCGACGTACCCGACGACGTACCTGAAGTCGGTCACGTCGTCCTCGACCGGCTCGCTGAAGACCACGTCCACGGCCACGTACGACGGCTACTGGCGCTACAACTTCCTCGGCACCTCCACCACCCCGGCCGTCAAGGCCACGGGTGACTTCGTCGACGTGCAGTAGAAGTCCTAGACGGGAAAGCGGCGGTCGACCCAGCGCCACAGGAATTCCAGGGCGACCGCCGCCACCGCCGCGATGCCGACCGCCGTCCACGGCATCGACGCGCCCACCAGCTTCAGCGCGAAGAAGTCCTGGAGCCACGGCACCACGAGGACGAGCAGGAACGCCGCGCCCATCGCGGCCACCAGGCACACCCGCCACCACGTGTAGGGCCGCGCGATGATGGCGAGGACCCACATCGAGACGAGGAACAGCGTCAGCGTCGCCGAACTCGTCTCGGCGTCGAGCGCGGCGGAGCCCGTGTAGTAGTGCCGGGCGATCATGTACGTCACGAAGGTGGCGGTCCCGGCGACGACGCCACCCGGGATCGCGTACCGCATCACGCGCTTCACGAACTGCGGTTTGGCCCGCTCCTTGTTGGGCGCGAGCGCCAGGAAGAACGCGGGGATGCCGATCGTCAGCGTCGACAGCAGCGTCAGATGCCGCGGCAGGAACGGGTACTCGATCTGGAAGCAGACCACGAGTACGGCGAGCAGCACCGAGTAGACCGTCTTGACCAGGAACAGGGACGCGACGCGCGTGATGTTCCCGATGACGCGGCGGCCCTCGGCGACGACCGACGGCAGCGTGGAGAAGCTGTTGTTGAGGAGCACGATCTGCGCGACGGCGCGGGTCGCCTCCGAGCCAGAGCCCATGGAGACGCCGATGTCGGCGTCCTTGAGGGCGAGCACGTCGTTCACGCCGTCGCCCGTCATCGCGACCGTGTGCCCGTGGGACTGGAGCGCGCCGACCATGTCGCGCTTCTGCTGCGGGGTGACGCGGCCGAACACGGTGTTCTCGTCGAGGGCCTTGGCCATCCCGGCCTGGTCGGCGGGGAGCGTGCGGGCGTCGACCGTGTCCTGCGCGCCCGTGAGGCCCAGCTTCCCGGCGACGGCGCCCACCGACACCGCGTTGTCCCCGGAGATGACCTTCGCGTGGACGCCCTGGTCGGCGAAGTACCGCAGCGTGTCCGCCGCGTCGGGCCGCAGCCGCTGCTCCATGGCGACCAGGGCGACGGCCTCGGCACCCTTCTTGACCGCCCGGTCGTCGAGGTCGCCGCGGGCGCGGGCGAGCAGCAGGACGCGCAGGCCCCGGTGGTTGAGCTCTTCGGTCTCGGCGAGCACCGGGTGCCCGGCCGGCAGGAGAACGTCGGGCGCGCCGAGCAGCCACGCGCTGGTGGTGCCGTCGCCCTCGCTGAACGCGGCGCCGCTGTACTTGCGGGCGGAGGAGAAGGGCAGCGACTCGGTGCAGCGCCACTCCTCGCTGTCGGGGTAGGCGTCGATGATCGCCTGGAGCGAGGCGTTGGGCCGCGGGTCGGACTCGCCGAGCGCGCCGAGGACCTTGCGTACGTAGCCCTCGTCGGCGCCGCCGAGCGGACGCAGCTCGGTGACGTCCATGCCGCCCTCGGTGAGGGTTCCCGTCTTGTCGAGGCAGACGGTGTCGACGCGGGCGAGGCCCTCGATGGCGGGGAGTTCCTGGACGAGGCACTGCTTGCGGCCGAGGCGGATCACGCCGATCGCGAAGGCGACGGAGGTGAGCAGGACGAGCCCCTCGGGGACCATCGGCACGATGCCGCCGACGGTCCGCGCGACGGAGTCCTTGAAGTCGTTCTCCTTGACCACGAGCTGGCTGATGACGAGGCCGATCGCGGTCGGGATCATCATCCAGGTGACGTACTTGAGGATGGTGGAGATGCCGGTGCGCAGCTCGGAATGGACGAGGGTGAAGCGGCTGGCCTCCTCGGCGAGCTGCGCGGCGTAGGCCTCGCGGCCGACCTTCGTGGCGGTGAACGCGCCGCCGCCGGCGACGACGAAGCTGCCGGACATGACCTGGTCGCCGTGGTGCTTGACGACGGGGTCGGCCTCGCCGGTGAGCAGGGACTCGTCGATCTCGAGCCCGTCGGCCTCGGCGCACACGCCGTCCACGACGATCTTGTCGCCCGGCCCGATCTCGATCAGATCGCCGAGGACGATGGCGGAGGTGGAGATCTCGGTGGCCTGTCCGTCGCGCCGGACCGTCGGTTTCGCCTCGCCGATGACGGCGAGTGAGTCGAGGGTCTTCTTGGCGCGCAGCTCCTGGATGATGCCGATGCCGGTGTTCGCGAGGATGACGTAGCCGAAGAGGCTGTCCTGGAACGGCGCGACGAACAGCATGACCACCCAGAGGACGCCGATGATCGCGTTGAACCGTGTGAAGACGTTCGCGCGGATGATCTCGGTGGTGGAGCGGGAGCTGCGGACCGGTATGTCGTTGACCTCGCCGCGCGCGACGCGCTCGGCCACCTCGCCGGTGGTGAGCCCCCTCGCCCGCTGGGGGATCGGCACCGGGTGGACCGGGTCCAGCTCGGCGCCCGCGTCGATGTGCGTCATGCAAACGACAGTACGGGCGGATTTGCGGCTTCACCCCTCGGGTGCGCCAAAGATCCGACCCGGGGAGGACGTGGAGGGGCGAGGGCCGGTCCCGTGGTTGTACGCGGGCGGCGCGCCGGCCGCTACTCGGGTGCCGGGCCCGCTTCGGCGGCGGCGCGCTTGAGCGCCGCGTCGCGCCCCCGTACGTACCAGATGCCGATGAGTCCGAGTCCGGCGCCGGCCAGGCAGGTCCACACCCACCAGGTGTGGCCGTGGTCGTCGAACCAGCCGTAGAACGGCAGCTGCACCAGGAAGAGGACGAACCACAGGATCGTGCCGCCCGTGATGGTGGCGACCACGGGCCCTTCAAGGGGCTCGGGTGCCTCGTGCTTGGGGGTCCACTTCTCCATGGGCACAGCTTACGAGGAGCACGAAACGACGTCTTCAGTCACCCCGGAACCCTTATGGGTCAAGGGTCTACGCGCGGAGATAGCGAATTCTTGCTCATATGTTCATACTGAAACGGCCTGAGTCTGGCCACTTCTGTTCGTAGAAAACGCCAAACGGCGCCCCCGCCAGCACACCGATCCAGAGGTCATTCATGTCCAGCTCGGCCCCCGCCCCGGTCGATGTCATCGAACCGCCGACGGCCCCCAAGAGCGGCCTCGACCGCTTCTTCAAGATCTCCGAGCGGGGCTCGTCGGTCAGCCGGGAGATCCGTGGCGGCTTCGCCACCTTCTTCGCGATGGCCTACATCATCGTGCTGAACCCGATCATTCTCGGCAGCGCGAAGGACATGTACGGGCACCAGCTCGACAACGGCCAGCTGGTCACCGCGACCGCGCTCACCGCCGCCTTCACGACCCTGCTCATGGGTGTCATCGGCAACGTCCCGATCGCGCTCGCCGCCGGCCTCGGCGTGAACACGGTCGTCGCCCTCCAGCTCGCGCCCCGTATGTCGTGGCCCGACGCGATGGGCATGGTCGTCCTCGCGGGCTTCGTCGTGATGCTCCTGGTGGCGACCGGTCTGCGCGAGCGCGTCATGAACGCCGTGCCGCTCGGCCTGCGCAAGGGCATCGCGATCGGTATCGGCCTGTTCATCATGCTGATCGGCCTGGTCGACTCGGGCTTCGTCTCGCGCATCCCGGACGCCGCGCACACCACGGTGCCGCTCCAGCTCGGCAGCGACGGTCACCTCAACGGCTGGCCCGTCCTCGTCTTCGTGCTCGGCGTGCTGCTCACCCTCGCGCTGATCGTGCGCAAGGTGCCGGGCGCCATCCTGATCTCCATCGTCGTCATGACGCTCGTCGCGGTGTTCATCGACGCGGTCGCCAACGTCCCGAGCTGGGGCCTGACGACGCCCAAGTGGCCCGGCAATCCGGTCGAGATGCCGGACTTCGGTCTGGTCGGCCAGGTCAGCCTGTTCGGCGGCTTCGACAAGGTCGGCCTGCTGACCGGCATCCTCTTCGTCTTCACCGTGCTGCTGTCGTGCTTCTTCGACGCGATGGGCACGATCATGGGCGTCAGCGACGAGGCCAAGCTGACCGACAAGGACGGTCAGATGCCCGGCATGAACAAGGTCCTCTTCATCGACGGCATCGCCGTCGCCGCGGGTGGCGCCTCGTCCTCGTCGGCCACCACCTGCTTCGTGGAGTCCACCGCCGGTGTCGGCGAGGGCGCCCGCACCGGTTTCGCCAACGTGATCACCGGCGGTCTCTTCGCCGTCGCGCTGTTCCTCACGCCGATCGCCACGATGGTCCCGTCCCAGGCCGCCACGCCCGCGCTGCTCGCGGTGGGCTTCCTGATCCTGTCGGGGTCGATCGGGGCCATCGACTGGAGCGACTACACGATCGCCATCCCGGCCTTCGTGACGATGCTGATGATGCCGTTCACGTACTCGATCACCAACGGCATCGGGATGGGCTTCATCAGCTTCACCGTGCTGCGGGTCGCTGCGGGCCGCGCCCGTTCGGTGCCGGTCGCGATGTACATCGTCGCGGGGGTCTTCGCCTTCTACTACCTGATGCCGGCGCTGGGTCTGACCTGAGCGCCCTGAAGGGGCGCGGGAAACCGCGCACCCGGCTCCTGGCGGCCCGCAGGTCTCACGCGGCCCCGTAGAAAGCCTCTGTCTTCTCGACGGACGTCGCGAAACGTTCGTCGAAGTCGTCTCGAATGAGCGTCCGGACCACATAGTCCTGGACGCTCATTCCTCTTTTGGCGGCGTGGGTCTTGAGCCGCTCGAGCAGCTCACCGTCTATCCGCAGGCTGAGCACTGTCGATCCCATGCGCAACAGGGTCGCGGCCCTCTGTCCGCCCGTGTGTCACTTTTCGTGGCCACGTCACTCATATGGGTGACGGAGGGGGTCTCGAAGGATTCAGTGGGCGGAGTCAAGGGAATCCGAGTGGTCTTTAGAAAGAGTAATGAGTTAAGCTAAGGACATGCCGGACCTCTCCCAGGGCGACGACGCAGCCGCAGTGAACGCCTTGCGCTCAGCGGTGATGCGCCTGTCGCGCCGACTCAAGCACCAGCGGGTCGACGAGTCGCTGAGCCCCACAGAAATGTCGGTGCTCGGCACCCTCGCCCGCTGCGGCAGCGCGACTCCGGGCGAACTCGCCCGCAAGGAGCACGTGCAGCCGCCGTCGATGACCCGCATCGTCGCGCTGCTCGAGGCCAAGGGGCTCGTCCGGCTGGAGCCGCATCCCGAGGACCGGCGACAGAAGGTCGTCACCTCCACCGAGCAGGCCGAGGCCATGCTCGAAGAGAGCCGCCGCAAGCGCAACGCGTGGCTGGCCTCGCTCGTGGAGAACCTGGACGAGGACGAGTGGGCCAAGATCCGCGCCGCCGCCCCCGTCCTGGAGAAGCTCGCCCACCTGTAAGCCCCTGTGCCATGCCCTTCGGGGCGTCGTCGACCTGCCGTTCACGGCCGCCAAGGAGGCGAACCCGCATTGAGTACGGGACCCGGAGCAGACTCCGCCCCCGCACCAACCGCCCTCGACAAGACCGACCGCCCCCGCAAGAGCTCGATGTTCAGCTCGCTGAAGATCCGTAACTACCGGCTCTTCGCGACCGGGGCCGTCGTTTCCAACACCGGCACCTGGATGGCCCGCATCACCCAGGACTGGCTGGTGCTCAGCATCACCGGCTCCTCGGCGGCCGTCGGTATCACCACCGCCATGCAGTTCCTGCCGATGCTCCTGTTCGGCCTCTACGGCGGCGTCATAGCCGACCGCTTCGCCAAGCGGAACCTCCTGTTCGTCACCCAGGGCGCCATGAGCCTGTCCGGGCTCTTCCTCGCCGCGCTCACCCTCACCGGGAACGTCCAGGTCTGGCACGTCTACCTCGCGGCCTTCTTCACCGGCCTCGTCACCGTCGTCGACAACCCGACCCGCCAGTCCTTCGTCTCCGAGATGGTCGGCCCCGACCAGGTCCGCAACGCGGTCAGCCTGAACTCGGCGAACTTCCAGTCGGCACGCCTGATCGGTCCCGCGGTCGCGAGTGGACTCACCGCTGCCGTCGGTCCGGGCTGGGCGTTCCTGGCCAACGGACTCTCCTTCCTCGCCCCGCTCACCAGCCTCTGCCTGATGCGCACCCGCGAGCTGCACCACACCCCGCGCGCCCCGCGCGGCAAGGGCCAGCTGCGCGAGGGCCTCGACTACGTCTCCAAGCACCCCGAGCTGATCTGGCCGATCGTCCTCGTCGGCTTCGTCGGCACCTTCGGCTTCAACTTCCCGATCTGGCTGAGCGCCTACGCCGACGACGTCTTCCACGGCGGGGTCGGCATGTACGGCGTGTTCAACACGCTCATGGCCCTCGGTTCGCTGGCCGGTGCGCTGCTCGCCGCGCGGCGCCGCTCGACCCGGCTGCGCGTCCTCGCGGGAGCCGCGGTCGGCTTCGGTGTCCTGGAGGTCGTGGCCGCGTTCGCGCCCGACGTCTGGGTCTTCGCGCCGCTGATCGTGCTGCTCGGCATCCTCGGCCTCACGGTCAACGTGACCGCGAACTCGTCCGTCCAGATGGCCACCGACCCCGAGATGAGGGGCCGCGTCATGTCCCTGTTCATGATGGTGTTCACGGGCGGTACGCCGCTCGGAGGGCCCCTGTTCGGCTGGATAGCCGACCAGTACGGGGTCCGGATCAGCTTCGCCCTCGGCGGCCTCGTGTGCGCCACGGCCGCGGTCGGCGTCGCACTGATGCTGGCCCGCGCCGCGAACCTGCGGCTCAAGTTCGACCTGCGCCGCGGACAGCAGCACGTGCAGTTCGTACCGCGCGAGCAGCTGGCCACGGCGGCGTGAGCCGAGGGGCCTGACCGTCAGACGCGCCGGGCCAGGACCTGGCCCGGCCAGACGCCGTCGGGCCCGATGAACGCCTCGGTGCGGACGAAGCCGTTCGCCTCGTAGAACGCGACGAGCTTGCCGTCATCGCCCGCGTAGCAGTCGACGCGCAGGAGCGGGATGCCCGCCCTGCGCGTCTCCTGTACGGCGTGGGCGAGCAGCGCGGCGCCGGCCCCGCTGCCGTGCCGGGCCGCGAGCAGATGGACGTAGCGCTCGGGTTCACCGGCCGGCTCCACGTACGAGCCGGGTCCCTCGGAGAGCGTGAGCGTGCCGACCGGGGTGCCGTCGATCTCCGCGATCCACGGCACGCCCTTGGCCACGTACTCCTCGACCATCGCCACGGCCCGCGGACGTTCCGACCAAGGCCTCTCGCCCCACTGACCCGTGCGCCGCTGTGACACCAGCCACTCCATGGCCCCGTCGAACAGGCCGACTATCGCCGGGATATCCGCTGTGCTGCCCTTTCTGATCTCCATACGTGGACACTAGCCCGGTGAGACTTTTCGCAGCAGTGCTGCCGCCGGACGAGGCGCTGGCCGAACTGGGACGCGCCGTCGGCCAGTTGAAGGGGGCCCGCGGCCTCGAAGGGGCCGAGGACCTGAGGTGGGCCGGCCGCCCCGGCTGGCACTTCACGCTGGCCTTCTACGGCGAGGTGCCCGACGAGACCGTGCCCGAGCTGTCGCGGCGCCTGGAACGGGCGGCGGCCCGCACCGCGCCCTTCCCGCTCGCCCTGCGCGGCGGCGGGCACTTCGGGGACCGGGCCCTGTGGGTGGGCGCGGCCGGTGACGTGGCGGCGCTGCGGCGGCTCGCCGAGCGGGCCGGGGCCGCGGCCCGCAAGGCCGGCCTCGACACGGAGGACCACCGCCACTACCGGCCGCACCTCACGCTGGCCCGCGGCTCCGGCGCCGTCCACCTCACGCCGTACGCGGCCGCCCTCGACACCTTCACCGGCGAACAGTGGACGGTCTGCGAGCTGGCACTCGTCCGCAGTCGGCTGCCGACGTCCGGGGTGCGCGGCGAGCGGCCCCGCTACGAGAAGGTCGGCGGCTGGCCTCTTTCGGCCACGGGTTAATCTCGAAGCGTGGACCCGAAGAGCCGTAACCGGATCATGGCCGTTGTGCTGGTACTGATGTTCGCCGTCGTCGCAGTGGCGGCCGCGGTCGGAAAGTGACCGCGGCCGCGCCGCGCCGTCGGCGCAGCCGCACTGCTACCAGGCCTCGCGAGGCCCCGGCTCTACCAGGCGAACGCCTCCGGTGAAGGCCCCGGGCCCGGGAAGATCTCGTCCAGGCCCGTGAGGACCTCCTCGCTCAGTTCCAGCTCGACCGCGCGCAGCGCCGAGTCGAGCTGCTCCGAGGTACGCGGGCCGACGATGGGCCCGGTGACGCCGGGACGGGTCAGCAGCCAGGCCAGCGCCGCCTCGCCAGGTGCGAGACCGTGCTTGTCGAGCAGGTCCTCGTAGGCCTGGAGCTGGGCGCGCGTCTCCGGGTTCGCGAGCGCGTCCGCGGCCCGGCCGCTCGCGCGACGCCCGCCCTCGACCTCCTTCTTGATGACCCCGCCCAGCAGACCGCCGTGCAGCGGCGACCAAGGGATGACCCCGAGGCCGTACTCCTGCGCGGCCGGGATGACCTCCATCTCGGCGCGGCGCTCCGCGAGGTTGTAGAGGCACTGCTCGCTGACGAGACCGAGCCTGCCGCGCGCGGCCGCCTTCTCGTTGGCCTGGGCGATCTTGTAGCCGGGGAAGTTGGACGATCCGGCGTACAGGATCTTGCCCTGCTGGATCAGGACGTCGACGGCCTGCCAGATCTCCTCGAAGGGGGTCTCGCGGTCGACGTGGTGGAACTGGTAGATGTCGATGTAGTCCGTCCCCAGCCGCTTGAGGCTGGCCTCGACGGCGCGGCGGATGTTGACCGCGGAGAGCTTGTCGTGGTTGGGCCAGGGCGAATCGGTGCCCGCACCGGCCATGTTGCCGTAGACCTTCGTGGCCAGGACCGTCTTGTCCCGTCGGTCGCCGCCCTGGGCGAACCAGCTGCCGATGATCTCCTCGGTACGGCCCTTGTTCTCGCCCCAGCCGTAGACGTTGGCGGTGTCGAAGTAGTTGATCCCCGAGGCCAGCGCCGTGTCCATGATCGCGTGGCTGTCGGCCTCGTCGGTCTGCGGACCGAAGTTCATCGTGCCGAGAACGAGCCGGCTGACCTTGAGTCCTGTGCGTCCGAGCTGCGTGTACTTCATGAGTCCCCAGCCAACGGCGTGGAGTGGACTCTAGGCAAGGCCCCCGGGCCGGGCGTTCAGCGGACCCCACGCCTGCCGCATCGCACGCGCGAACGTGTCCGCGAGCTTGCGCTCACCGCTCGCGTTCGGGTGCGTGCCGTCGTACGTGTCCACGTGGATGTCGTACGACTCCGGCACCGACGCGAGGAGCAGGGGAGAGCGGCCCGAGTCGAGGTCGGCGACCGCCTTCGCGAGGAGCGTGTTGAAGTGGGCGACCTCCGCGGCGAACGGCGCGTCCGTCTCGGCGCGCACGTTCGGGATGACCGGCAGCAGGACCATCCGCACCCGTGGGTTCGCGGCGCGGGCCCCGGCGACGAAGCGGCGCATGTTCTGCGCGGTCTGCTCCGCGTTCGTGTAGAAGCCGAGATCGATCAGGCCGAGCGAGATGAGCAGGACGTCGGTGCGGGCGAGCGCGACCGCCTCCTCGATGACGGGCGCCATGTGCAGCCAGCCCTCGCCCCAGCCCGAGAGGTGGGCGCGCGGGAAAGCGGGGTCCGCGTCCGCGTAGTCGTGCGACACCGCGGCGTTCGCCGTCTTGTCGTAGAGCGTCTCGCGCGGCCCGGCGATCTCGAACGTGCCGTCGCCGTACGCGGCCCGCAGATGCTGCCACATCCGGTAACGCCAGGTGAGTTCGCCCGCGCTGCCTATCGTCATCGAGTCGCCGACGAATGTGAACCTGAGCATCCGCTCATCATCGCGGATCGCGGACGGGCGGAGTGTGTGACGCTGAGCACGCCCTGGCAAGCTGGGGGGCATGCGTTCGTTTCTGGGTGCGGCCGGAGCCGCCGTCGTTCTCGCGTTCGGTGCCACCGCTCCCGCCGTGGCGGACGACCCCGGAAGCGACGGGTTCACCATCAAGGACCCCCGCATCACCGAGTCCAGCGGCCTCGCCGCGTCCCGGATCCACCCGGGCATCTACTGGACCCACAACGACAGCAGCGACGGCGCGTACCTGTACGCGATCGACGGCAGGACCGGCGAAACCGTCGCCACCCTCACCCTGACCGGCGTCGGCGCCCCGCGCGACGTCGAGGCCATCTCCATCGGCCCCGACAACAACCTCTACGTCGGCGACATCGGCGACAACCTCGGCGGCAAGTGGTCCCACGTGTGGATCTACAAGCTGCCGGAGCCGAAGGAACTGCGCGACCAGACCGTGCGGGCGACGCAGTTCACCGTGCAGTACGCGGACGGGCCCCGCAACGCAGAGGCGCTGATGGTCCATCCGAAGACCGGACGCGTCTACATCGCAGAGAAGAACGAGGACGGCGGCGGCCTCTACGAGGGCCCCCAGAACCTGTCCGCGTCGGGCACGAACGTCTTCCGTCGCGTCTCCGGCATCGACCTGTGGGTGACGGACGGCGCGTTCTCGCCCGACGGCAAGCACCTCGCCCTGCGCGGCTACTTCGGCGGGGTCTCGTACGCCTGGAAGGACGGCAGGCCCGAGCGTGAGGGGCAGTTGAACGTGCCGATGCAGCCGCAGGGCGAGTCCGTCACGTACACCCTCGACGGGAAGACGCTGCTCTACGGGAGCGAGGGCCGCGGCAGTTCGGTGGAGCCCGTGCAGGTCGGCGGCGTGTCCGGCGACGACTCGAAGTCGCCCTCGAGGAGCGGTGATTCGGGCGACGGGCGCATCGAAACGGGCCTCAGCGCGAGCGCGGTCGGGCTCGTCGCCGCGGTCATCGCCGTCTTCGGGATCGGGCGGCTGCTGAGGCGGCCGAAGAAGTAGCGCACCGGGGCGGCCGGCCTGTCACTCGCCGATCGTCACGCGCCGAAGGCCACTCCTCGAGGACCCGTACCTCGTGGTGTACGCCGATGGGGCGCCCGGCGGAAGTGCCGGGCGCCCCATCCACGTAGAACCGGTGCGACTAGAGCTTTTCGATCACGTAGTCGATGCACTTCGTCAGTGCCTCGACGTCCGCCGGGTCGATCGCCGGGAACATCGCGACGCGCAGCTGGTTGCGGCCCAGCTTGCGGTACGGCTCCGTGTCGACGATGCCGTTGGCGCGCAGCACCTTGGCGACCGCGGCCGCGTCGATCTCGTCCGAGAAGTCGATCGTGCCGATGACCTGCGAACGCTTCGCCGCGTCCGTGACGAACGGCGTCGCGTACTTCGAGTCCTCGGCCCAGCTGTACAGGCGCGTCGAGGAGTCCTTGGTGCGGGCCGTCGTCCAGGCCAGACCGCCCTGGCTGTTCATCCACTCCAGCTGCTCACCGAGCAGGAACAGCGTCGCGAGCGCCGGGGTGTTGTACGTCTGGTTCTTGCGGGAGTTGTCGATCGCCGTCGGCAGCGAGAAGAACTCCGGGATGTGGCGGCCCGACGCGTGGATGCGCTCGGCGCGCTCCAGGGCGGCCGGCGAGAACGCCGCCAGCCACAGGCCGCCGTCCGACGCGAACGACTTCTGCGGGGCGAAGTAGTAGACGTCCGTCTCGGCGATGTCGACGGGCAGACCGCCGGCGCCGGAGGTCGCGTCCACCAGGACGAGGGCGCCCTCGTCGGCACCCGCCACGCGCTTGATCGGGGCGGCGACACCGGTGGAGGTCTCGTTGTGCGTGAGGCCGTACACGTCGACGCCCGCCTCGGCCTGCGGCTCGGGGTGCGTGCCGGGCTCGGAGGCGATGACGGTCGGCTCGGCCAGCCACGGGGCCAGCTTCGAGGCCTTCGCGAACTTGGACGAGAACTCGCCGAAGTTCAGGTGCTGCGACTTGTTCTCGATCAGGCCGTGCGTCGCCACGTCCCAGAAGGCGGTGGAGCCGCCGTTGCCCAGGATCACCTCGTAGCCCTCAGGGAGCTGGAAGAGGTCCTTGACCCCTTCGCGCACCCGGCCGACCAGGTTCTTGACCGGGGCCTGGCGATGGGAGGTGCCGAGCAGGGACGTGCCGGTGGCGGCCAGGGCGTCCAGCGCCTCCGTGCGCACCTTGGAGGGGCCCGCGCCGAAACGTCCGTCGGCGGGCTTGATGTCAGCGGGAATCTGGATCTCAGCCACGGGGCGAGCCTAGCGGCTCGCGGGAGTCTGGAATCACCGTGTCCGCCCGGTGAGACTCACGGTCCCGCCACAGGGCTCCGCCCCGGGCCCCGCTCCTCAAACGCCGGAGGGGCTGGAATGGCGTCCCGGCGCTTCGAGTCAGCCGAACAGCCGTACCGGCAACTCGAACAGGTCGTTCTGGGTCACCACCGGCTTGTGGCGCAGGGCCGTGGGCGGGACGGCGAGGGTGAGCTCGGGAAAGCGGGCGTACAGCGCGGGCAGCGCCACCGCCGCCTCCAGGCGGGAGAGCGCCGCGCCCGGGCACACGTGCGGGCCGTGGCCGAACGAGATGTGACGGTTCGGGGAGTCGCGTGTGATGTCGAAGTCACCCGCGCTGGGGCCATGAGCGGCCTCGTCCCGGCCGATCGCCCCGTACGACACGATCAGCGCGTCGCCCTTCGCGATCACCTTGTCGCCGACCGGGACGTCCTCGGCGGCGAAGCGGATCAGGACGTGCGACGTCGGTGTGGAGTGGCGCAGCGTCTCCTCGACCACGGCCTCCCACGGCACCTCGCCGGAGAGGACCTGTGCGAGCTGCCCGGGGTGGGTGGACAGGTTCACCACGGCGTTGACGATCAGCGAGATCGTCGTCTCGTGGCCCGCCGCGACCATGAGCTGGAGCGTGGAGACGATCTCCTCGTCGGTGAGCCGGTCGCCGTCGTCGCCCGCCGCCAGGATCAGCGCGCTCGTCAGGTCGTCGCCGGGATCGGCGCGCCGGGACGCGACCGTGGCCGCCATGATCCCGGCCAGCTCCGTCAGCGTCGCGACGACCTCCGCCGGCGGGGTCTGCGTCGAGAAGAACTTCTCGAACAGGACCTTCAGGCGGGGCAGCACCGAGTCGTCGATGCCCATCAGGTCGGCGATCACGTACATGGGGAGGGGGTAGGCGAACGCGGCCTTGAGGTCGACGGTGGTGCCGTCCTTGGGCAGGGCGTCCAGGAGTTCCCCGGTGCGCCGCGCGATCCGGTCGCGCATCAGCTCCACCCGGCGGGGCGTGAGGGCCTGCGCGACGAGCGCGCGCAGTCTGCGGTGGTCCTCGCCGTCGACCGTCAGCATGGAACGACCCGGGTTGGCGAGGCCGATGAGCGGCCAGTCGGCCGGGATCTCGCCGCGCCGCCACGCGTCCCACACCTCGATGTCCTTCACCAGGCGCCGGTCCGTGAGGAGTTGACGTGCCTCCGCGTGGTGCGTGACGGCCCATACGGGTACGCCGCCCGGCAGCTCGGCCTCGGCGAGGGGGCCCGCGGCGCGCAGTGCGGCGCTCTCGGCGTCAAGGTCGGTGACGAACGGGTCGAGGGCTATGCGAGGCATGGGAGTTGCTCCTGTCGTGGCGAACTGTTGTCGTTCCCGGGGGAGATGCATGCTGGGAGGCATGGCTGCCAGCGTGGGAAACCAGGACCGGGAAGGTATCGCGAGGGCGTTGCGCGGCGTCGTGCGCGGGGAGGTCGACTTCTCCGCGGCCGCGCGGGCCCTGATGACCATGGACGCGTCGAACTACCGGAGAGTTCCCGTCGGCGTCGTGGCGCCGCGCGACGCCGATGACGTGACGGCCGTGCTCGCGGTCTGCCGGGAGCACGGGGTGCCGGTCGTGGCGCGCGGGGGCGGTACGTCGATCGCGGGGCAGGCGACCGGGACGGGCGTCGTCATGGACTTCACGCGGCACATGAACCGGATTGTGGACGTTGATCCGGACACGCGAACTGCCGTGGTGCAGCCGGGAGTTGTGCTCGACCGGCTTCAGGAAGCGGGCGCGCCGCACGGTCTGCGGTTCGGGCCCGACCCGTCCACGCACAGTCGGTGCACGCTCGGCGGGATGATCGGGAACAACTCGTGCGGGTCGCATTCGGTGGCCTATGGAACGACAGCTGACAATATCTGTTCTCTGTCATCTGTCATCTGTCAATCCAACGGTGATATTCGTCAGCGCACCCTGGCCCGCGGCTGGCAAGGCGCCCCCGACGCCCTCCGCCCGCTGATCGAGGGCGAGTTGGCGCTCCTGCGCACCGGATTCCCCGACCTGCCCCGCCGTATCTCCGGGTACGCCGCCGACGCCCTCCTTCCCGAGAACGGTGTCGACCTCGCCCGTTTCCTCTGCGGCACCGAAGGCACCCTCGGCATCGTCACCGAGGCGACCGTCCGGCTCGTCGAGTCGCCACGCGCGCGTGCCCTCGGGGTACTCGCCTACGCCGACGAGAGCGCCGCCGCCGAGGCCGCCGCGGGGCTCCTGCCGCACGGGCCGCTCACCGTGGAGGGCATGGCCGCCGACCTCGTACGGGAACAGGCCGGCCTGCCGAAGGGCGGCGCCTGGCTGTTCGTCGAGACCGGCGGCGACACCCCGGCACAGGCGCGCGCGCATGCCGAGGCGATCGTGCGGGCCGCGGCCGACGGCACGACGGACTCCCTCATCGTCGACGACCCCGCGGGCCAGCGCGCCCTGTGGCGCATCCGCGAGGACGCCTCCGGCACCGCGACCCGCATGCCCGACGGCACCGAGGCGTGGCCCGGCTGGGAGGACTGCGCCGTGCCGCCCGCCCGCCTCGGCCCGTATCTGCGGGACTTCCGGGGGCTCCTGTCGCAGCACGGCCTGCGCGGTACCCCGTACGGGCACTTCGGCGACGGCTGCATCCACGTACGCATCGACTTCGACCTGCTCGGCGAGACCGGCGTGCGGCGCTTCCGGCACTTCTCCGAGGATCTCGCCGAACTCGTCGTCGCGCACGGCGGATCGCTGTCCGGGGAGCACGGCGACGGGCTGGCCCGCGCCGAACTCCTGCCGAAGATGTACGGGCCCGAGCTGGTGGACCTCTTCGGGCGGATCAAGGACGTGTGGGACCCGGAGGGCCTCCTCAATCCCGGGGTCCTCGTGCGCCCCGCCCGCCTCGACGAGAACCTGCGCTTCGCCGTGCTGCCGCGCGGCCCCGTCGACGTCGAGTTCGCCTACCCGCACGACGGCGGCGATTTCTCCGCCGCCGTACGCCGCTGCGTGGGCGTCGCCAAGTGCCGTACGGAATCGGCCCCTTCAGGTGGTGTCATGTGCCCGTCGTTCCGGGTGACCGGCGAGGAGGCGCACTCCACGCGCGGGCGCGCGCGTCTGCTGCACGAGATGCTCGCCGGTGAGGTGGTCACGGACGGCTGGCAGTCCACGGAGGTACGGGACGCGCTCGACCTGTGCCTGTCGTGCAAGGGGTGCCGTACGGACTGTCCGGTCGGCGTCGACATGGCCACGTACAAGGCGGAGTTCCTGCACCACCACTACGAAGGCCGCAGGCGGCCCGCGGCGCACTACTCCATGGGGTGGCTGCCGCGCTGGCTGCGTCTCGTGCAGCACGCGCGAGCGGCGGGCGTCGTCAACACCCTCGCGCGGGTGGGGCCGTTGGCCGCTCTCGGCAAGCGGCTCGGCGGGATCGCCTCGGAGCGGAGGATTCCGCGGGTGGCCCCCGAGACGTTCAGCGCGTGGTGGCGGCGGGATCTGCGGCGAAGGGTGCAAGTGGCCCGGCGGGGTGGTGCGGCACGGTTCGGCGGCGACGGGCCCGAGGTGGTCCTGTGGCCGGACACGTTCACGGAGCACCTCGCGCCGCAGGTCGGACGGGCCGCCGTGCGGGCCCTCGAAGAGGCGGGGCTCTCCGTCCTGCTGCCCCCGACGCGTGTCTTCGACTACAGGCCGGACGGGCTCGCGGCGGTCGTCGGGCTCCTCCCGTCGCGCCGCGGCCGCGTCTGTTGCGGCCTCACCTACGTCTCCACGGGCCAGCTCGACCGCGCCCGCGCCGTCCTGCACCGCACCCTCGACCTGATGCGGCCGGTCATCGACTCGGGCCTGCCCGTCGTCGTCCTGGAGCCGAGCTGCGCCGCAGCGCTGCGCACCGATCTGCCGGAACTGCTGCCCGACGAACCCCGCGCCCGCCGCCTCGCCGACTCCGTACTGACATTTGCCGAGGCCCTGGAGCGGTTCGCCCCGCACTGGGACCCGCCCCGCGTCGACCGCCCCGCCGTCGGCCAGACCCACTGCCACCAGCACGCGGTCCTCGGCGACGCCGCCGAGCGACGCCTGCGCCAAAGGGCGGGCCTGGACGGCGAGTTGAGTGGCGGCTGCTGCGGCCTCGCGGGCAACTTCGGCTTCGAGGAGGGGCATTACGACGTGTCGGTGGCCTGCGCGGAGGAGCAGCTTCTGCCGGCCGTCCGCGCCGCCGACAGCGGGGCGGTGGTCCTCGCGGACGGCTTCTCGTGCCGCACGCAGCTGGAGCAGCTGGAGCGGGAAGGGGGCCGGCCGGGGCGGCACCTGGCGGAGGTCCTCGCGGAGGCGCTGGGGATCACTCCGTAGGGCGCGCTCCGTCGGACGGCACGACTTCATGGGCGAGTTCGACCAGGTCCCGTACGGCGGGGTGGCGTGGGCCGTCGCGCCAGGCGAGGGCGACGGGCAGGTCGGGGGCGTCGGTCAGCGGGACGTAGACGACGCCCGGGTGCGGGTGCATCCCGGGAGTGGCCGTCGTCGTGACGCCCACCGCGCGGTCGGCCGCGATGGCCGCGAGCCAGTCGTCCGTGTTCGCCACGGTGATCGTCGCGGTGGGGCGGGCGGCGGGCGGCCAGAGGTCGAGGGCGGTGGTGCCGGAGACGGTGTTCACGGCGATGGTGTGGCCGGAGAGGTCGGCGAGAGTGAGCGCGCTGCGCGCGGCGAGGGGGCTGTCGGACGGTACGGCCGCGACCCGGCTCTCCGTGTGCAGGAGCTCGGTGACCAGGCCCGGCGCGTCCACGGGCCCGCGCAGCAGCGCGACGTCGACGGCGCCGCGGGTCAGTCCGGCCGTGCGGTCGTCGATGCGCAGGAGTTCGAGCGGCACGTCCGGGTACCGCTCACGCCAGCGCCGCAGCAGGGGCGTGGTGTACGGGCCCGCCGCCGACCAGGCGTGCCCGAGCCGCAGCGGGCGCCGCACGGCGCGGACGGAGTCCAGGGCGTCCTCGAACGCGGCGACGGCGGCCGCCGCGCTCTCCTGGAAGGCGCGCCCTTCGGAGGTCAGGGCGAGGTGGTGGGTGGAGCGGTCGACGAGCCGTACGCCGAGCGCGTCCTCGAGGGTCGCGAGGGTGCGCGAGACGGCGGGCTGGGTGAGGCGGAGTCGGGCGGCGGCGCGTGTGACGTTGCCCTCCTCGGCGATGGCGAGGAAGCAGCGCAGATGGCGCAGCTCCAGCGAGTGGAGGGCATACGGACCGCTCATGCCTGCGGAGCATAACGGGAGCACAGTCGGCATTTCACGGACCGCGCGCGGCGGTCTTAGCGTGGCAGGTGGGCTTGCGTCGCACCGGAAGTGCAGACGGTGGAACGTCAGCCGTAAAGGGGTCCACGATCATGACTTGGTGTACTACCTTGGACGGTGGAGTCCACCCTATTGAACTGTGGGGGTGGCGGTGAAGGGGAAGGCTCAGACGTGAACGTCTCACGGACCGACCGGGCGGCGACCGGCGCCGACGCGGCGGCCGCCGCGCTGGTGCAGCCGGCGGTGGCGGTGGTGCAGCCGGAGGTGGCAGGCGCTCCCGCCGCACCCGGGGGTGCGCCGAACGGCTCCCGCTGGGGCGCGCTCGGCCCGGTCGGACTCGTGCTCGGCGGCTGTGTGTCGGTGCAGTTCGGCGCGGCCGTCGCGGTCACCCTGATGCCGCGTGCCGGTGCGGTCGGCGTGGTCACCCTGCGGCTCGTGTTCGCCGCGATCGTGCTGCTCATCGTGTGCCGGCCGAAACTGCGCGGTCACTCGCGCGCCGACTGGGGCACCGTCGTCGCCTTCGGCGTCGCCATGGGCGGCATGAACATGCTCTTCTATCAGGCGGTGGAGCGGATCCCCCTGGGCCCGGCCGTCACCCTCGAGGTGCTCGGCCCGCTCGCCCTGTCGGTCTTCGCCTCCCGCCGCCTGGTCAACGCCATCTGGGCCGGCCTCGCGCTCTGCGGCGTCTTCCTCCTCGGTGGGGGCGGCTTCGGCGGACTCGACCTGGTCGGCGCGGCCTTCGCCGTCTCGGCGGGCGGCATGTGGGCGACGTACATCATCTTCAGCGCCCGTACGGGGCGCAGGTTCCCGCAGGCGGACGGGCTCGCCCTCGCGATGGCGGTCGCGGCCGTGCTCTGCCTGCCGCTCGGCATCGCGGAGTCCGGCTCGAAGCTCGTCGTGCCGACGACGCTGGTCCTCGGCGCGGCCGTCGCCGTCATGTCCTCGGTCCTCCCGTACACCCTCGAACTCCTCGCGCTGCGCCGCATGCCCGCGTCCACCTTCGCGGTCATGATGAGCCTCGAACCGGCCATCGCCGCGCTCGCCGGATTCCTCATCCTCGACCAGGCCATGTCCGCCCTCGGCGCCCTGGCGATCGCTCTGGTCATCGCGGCCAGCATCGGCGCGGTGCGCACACAGGTGGGCCGGGGGCGGGCGAAGATGCCCGAACCGGAGGCCAAGTAGGTGCCCGCGCCGGAGGACAAGAGAATGCCCGCGCCGGAGACCGAGTAGGCCGAAGCGGGCCGAAGTAGGCCGAGCGTCAGGCTGGTTGACGCTCGGGTGCGGCGGACGTCGGTGGAGGGCTGAGCAGAGCCCCCCGACGTCCGCCGCACCCGTTTTGTATCGCCTCCCCCTGGCCAATTTTCATACAAGCACGCTTGATTGTTTATCCGGGCACTGCCATGCTCCGGGGCACGCCGTCGTGCCCCGAGGGGAGCGCATCGTGTCCGACCCGTTGACCGTGCTCGAGGATCTGCGCAGTGAGAGCGCCGAACTCGACCGGATCGTCAGTGAACTGAGCGAGGACCGATGGGCCCTCGCCACGCCGGCGCCCGGCTGGAGCGTGGCCCACCAGATCGCGCATCTGGCCTGGACCGACCACTCCGCCCTGCTCGCCGTCACGGACGCCGACGCGTTCGCCGCCCTCGTCAGGGACGCCGTCGCCGCGCCCGACGCCTTCGTCGACGCCGGAGCGGAGGAGGGCGCCACGCTGCCGCCCGCCGAACTGCTCGCCCGCTGGCGCGCGGGCCGCGAGGAACTGCTCCGGGCCCTGGTCGCCGCCCCCGCGGGAACGCGTTTCCCCTGGTACGGGCCGCCCATGTCCGCAGCCTCCATGGCGACGGGACGCCTCATGGAGACCTGGGCCCACGGGCAGGACGTGGCCGACGCGCTGGGCGTCGAACGCAAGCCCAGCGACCGGCTGCGGCATGTGGCCCGCATCGGGATCCGGGCCCGCGACTTCGCCTTCGCCGTACGCGGGCTGACCCCGCCCGCCGAGGAGTTCCGCGTCGAACTGACCGCCCCCTCCGGCGACCTGTGGACGTACGGGCCCGAGGATGCGGCGCAGCGCGTGACGGGATCCGGGCTCGACTTCTGCCTGCTGGTGACGCAGCGGGCGCATCGCGACGACGTCGACGTACGGGCAGAAGGCGCCGACGCCGACCGGTGGCTGGACATCGCCCAGGCCTTCGCGGGACCGCCGGGACCGGGGCGTGAGGCGAAGGGGGCCGGGCGGTGACCGAGGACGTACTGCGCATAGGCAACGCCTCCGGCTTCTACGGCGACCGCTTCGACGCCCTGCGCGAGATGCTCGAAGACGGCCCCCTCGACGTCCTGACCGGCGACTACCTCGCCGAACTGACCATGCTCATCCTGGGCCGCGACCGCCTGAAGGACCCCGCGCGCGGCTACGCCCGCACGTTCCTGCGCCAGCTGGAGGAGACACTCGGCCTGGCGCTCGACCGGGGCGTGCGGATCGTCGCGAACGCGGGCGGGCTCAACCCGGCCGGACTCGCCGACGCCGTACGGGAGTTGGCGGGTCGGCTCGGCCTCCACGCACGCGTGGCGCATGTCGAGGGCGACGATCTCTCCCCGGGTGGGCGCTTCCCGGGCGCCCTCACCGCCAACGCCTACCTCGGCCGCGCCGGGATCACCGCCTGTCTCGCCGCCGGCGCCGACATCGTGGTCACCGGCCGCGTCACCGACGCCGCCCTGGTCACCGGGCCCGCGGCCTGGCGCTTCGGGTGGGAGCAGGACGCGTACGACCGGCTCGCGGGGGCCGTCGTCGCCGGGCACATCCTGGAGTGCGGGACCCAGGCGACGGGCGGCAACTACTCCCGCTTCGCCGGGCGGGCCCGCGACCTGCGGCGCCCCGGTTTCCCGCTCGCCGAACTCCACGCGGACGGCTCCTGCGTCATCACCAAGCACCCCGGCACGGGCGGGCTCGTGACCGTGGGGACGGTGACGGAACAGCTCCTCTACGAGACCGGCGGCGCCCGGTACGCCGGACCCGACGTGACGGCGAGGCTGGACACCGTACGGCTCACGCAGGAGGCCCCGGACCGCGTCCGCGTCGACGGCGTACGAGGCGAGGCCCCGCCCCCCACCCTCAAGGTCGGCCTCAACCGGCTCGGCGGCTTCCGTAACGAGGTCGTGTTCGTGCTGACCGGTCTCGACATCGAGGCCAAGGCGGCGCTCGTACGGCAGCAGATGGACGAGGCGTTCGACCGTGCCAAGTCCCGCCCCGCGCAGGTGACGTGGGAGCTGGCGCGCACGGATCGGGCGGACGCGGACACCGAGGAGACCGCGAGCGCGCTGCTGCGGCTCGTCGTCCGGGACGGCGACGCGGACGCGGTGGGCCGCACCCTCAGCAGCGCCGCGATCGAACTGGCCCTCGGCAGCTACCCCGGCTTCCATGTGACGGCCCCGCCGGGCAAGGGCGCGCCGTACGGGGTGTTCGAGGCGGCGTACGTGGACCGGGGCGAGGTCGGGCACGTCGCCGTGCTGCCGGACGGGGAGCGGAAGGTGATCACGTACGACGGTGCCACCCGAGCCCTCGCGGACGTGGCCGCACCGCCCCTGCCCGCACCTCTGCCACCCGGCTCCATCCGGCGCGCTCCCCTCGGCCTCGTCGCGGGCGCCCGCAGCGGCGACAAGGGCGGGGACGCGAATGTGGGGGTGTGGGTGGACGGAGACGGAGACGGGGACGGAGGCGGCAACGGGGGCGGGGTCGGCGATGGGGACCAGGCCTGGCGGTGGCTCGTCCATGAACTGACAGCTGACAGATTTCAGAATCTGATATCTGAAAGTCGTCATCTGACAGTTGTCCGGCACGTGCTGCCCAACCTCCGTGCCCTCAACTTCACCGTCACCGGCCTCCTCGGCCAGGGCGTCGCCTCCCGGCACCGATTCGATCCTCAGGCCAAGGGGCTCGGCGAGTGGCTGCGCTCCCGCCATCTGGACATACCGGAGGTCCTGCTGTGACCGTTCTCGCCTCGGCCCTGGACGTCGGCGGTGCCGACTTCGCCGCTCACCGCGAGGTCATGCTCGGCAAGCTCGGCGCGCTCGACGCCGAGCACGCCAAGGCGCTCGCGGGCGGTGGTGAGAAGTACGTCCAACGGCACCGCAAGCGCGGCAAGTTGCTCGCCCGCGAACGCATCGAGCTGCTGCTCGACCCCGACACTCCCTTCCTCGAACTCTCCCCCCTCGCGGCCTGGGGCAGCGACTACACCGTCGGTGCCTCCCTCGTCACGGGGATCGGGGTCGTCGAGGGCGTCGAGTGTCTGGTCACCGCGAACGATCCGACGGTGCGCGGCGGAGCCAGTAATCCGTGGTCCCTGAAGAAGGCCCTGCGTGCCAACGAGATCGCGTTCGCCAACCGGCTGCCCTGCATCAGTCTCGTCGAGTCAGGTGGCGCCGACCTGCCGTCCCAGAAGGAGATCTTCATCCCGGGCGGCGGTATCTTCCGCGACATCACGCGCCTCTCCGCCGCCGGGATCCCCACCGTCGCCGTCGTCTTCGGCAACTCCACCGCCGGTGGCGCCTACATCCCCGGCATGTCCGACCACGTGATCATGGTCAAGGAGCGGGCGAAGGTCTTCCTCGGCGGGCCGCCCCTGGTGAAGATGGCGACCGGCGAGGAGAGTGACGACGAGTCGCTCGGCGGTGCCGAGATGCACGCCCGTACGTCCGGGCTCGCCGACTACTTCGCGCTCGACGAGCGGGACGCGATCCGGCAGGCCCGCCGCGTCGTAGCCCGCCTCAACCACCGCAAGGCGTACGGGGATCCACAGCTTGTGGAGCCGCCCAAGTACGACAGCGACGAGCTCCTCGGCATCGTGCCCGGCGACCTCAAGGTCCCCTTCGATCCGCGCGAGGTCATCGCCCGGATCGTGGACGGCTCCGACTTCGACGAGTTCAAGCCGCTGTACGGGTCGAGCCTCACGACCGGCTGGGCGTCGCTGCACGGCTATCCGATCGGCATCCTCGCCAACGCGCAGGGGGTCCTGTTCAGCGAGGAGTCGCAGAAGGCCGCGCAGTTCATCCAGCTGGCCAACCAGCGCGACATCCCACTCCTGTTCCTGCACAACACCACCGGCTACATGGTCGGCAAGGAGTACGAGCAGGGCGGCATCATCAAGCACGGCTCTATGATGATCAACGCCGTCAGCAACAGCCGTGTGCCCCACCTGTCCGTCCTCATGGGCGCCTCCTACGGCGCCGGGCACTACGGGATGTGCGGGCGGGCCTTCGACCCCCGCTTCCTGTTCGCCTGGCCGAGCGCCAAGTCGGCCGTGATGGGGCCGCAGCAGCTCGCCGGCGTCCTGTCGATCGTTGCCCGCCAGTCCGCTGCTGCCAAGGGGAAGCCTTACGACGACGAGGCGGACGCCGCGTTGCGGGCCATGGTGGAGCAGCAGATCGAGTCCGAGTCCCTGCCGATGTTCCTTTCCGGGCGGCTGTACGACGACGGGGTCATCGACCCGCGCGACACCCGGACCGTGCTCGGCCTGTGCCTGTCCGCGATCCACACGGCGCCCGTGGAGGGCGCACGCGGTGGATTCGGCGTGTTCCGGATGTGAGGCCCATGACCACGCGAATGATCACCTCTGTACTCGTCGCCAACCGCGGCGAGATCGCCTGCCGCGTCTTCCGTACCTGCGCCGAGCTGGGCATCCGGACCGTCGCCGTGTACTCGGACGCCGACGAGGACGCCCTCCACGCGCGCGTGGCCGATGCCGCCGTACGGCTGCCCGGGGCGTCGCCCGCCGAGACGTACCTGCGCGGCGACCTGATCGTGAAGGCGGCACTGGCCGCGGGCGCGGACGCCGTGCACCCCGGGTACGGGTTCCTGTCCGAGAACGCCGAATTCGCGCGGGCCGTCGTCGACGCGGGCCTGACCTGGATCGGCCCGCCGCCCGAGGCGATCGAGGCCATGGCGTCCAAGACGCGCGCCAAGGAACTCATGGGCATCGAGCCTCTGAAGACCGGTGACATCACGGCGGGAGACCTGCCCATCCTCGTGAAGGCGGCGGCCGGTGGCGGCGGGCGCGGCATGCGCGTCGTACGTGAACTGGCCGATCTGGACGAGCAGTTGGCCGCCGCCGGCGCGGAGGCGCTGAGTGCCTTCGGGGACGGTGAGGTGTTCGTCGAGCCGTACATCGAGGGCGGTCGGCACGTCGAGGTGCAGGTCATGGCCGACGCGCACGGCACCGTGTGGGCGCTCGGCACCCGTGACTGCTCACTCCAGCGGCGCCATCAGAAGGTCATCGAGGAGGCGCCCGCACCCGGTCTCACACCTGAACTCGAGACGTCTCTAAGGGAGATGGCCGTGCGGGCCGCTCGCGCCACCGACTACCGGGGCGCCGGGACCGTCGAGTTCCTCGTCGCCGGCGGCAAGGCGCACTTCCTGGAGATGAACACCCGCCTCCAGGTCGAACACCCCGTCACCGAAGCCGTGTTCGGCGTCGACCTCGTTGCGTTGCAACTGCGCGTCGCCGAGGGCGAGCCCCTGGACGAGGAGCCGCCCGCCGCGCGAGGCCACGCGGTCGAGGCCCGTCTGTACGCGGAGGACCCGGCCGCCGACTGGGCGCCGCAGACCGGCACGCTGCACCGGCTGTCCGTCCCGGAGGCCGTACGTCTGGACACCGGGTTCACCGACGGCGACCCGATCGGGGTGCACTACGACGCGATGCTCGCCAAGGTCGTCGCGCTCGCGCCGACCCGCGCCGAGGCACTGCGCAAGCTGGCGGGCGCCCTGGAGCGGGCCGTCGTGCACGGCCCGGTCACCAACAGGGAGCTGCTCGTACGGTCGCTGCGGCACGACGAGTTCATCGCGGGCGGCGCGGACACCGGGTTCTACGACCGGCATCTGGCCGCGCTCACGGCGCCGAGCCCGGACCCGTACGCACCGCTCGCCGCGGCCCTCGCGGACGCGCACGGCCGGTCCCGGTTCGGCGGCTGGCGCAATGTGGCGTCGCTGCCGCAGGTCAAGCACTACCGCACCGAACCCGACGGGACCGAGTACGAGGTGCGCTACCGGCACACCCGCGACGGTCTGGCCGCGGACGGTGTACGCGTCGTGCGCGCGACGCCGGCGCTCGTCGTGCTCGAAGTGGACGGCGTGGTGCAGAAGTTCGACGTCGCGGTGCACGGGGAGCGCGTGTACGTGAACGGTGCCGCACTCACTGCCTTGCCCCGCCTCCCTGAGCCCGCCGCGCGCCAGGAGCCGGGATCCCTCCTCGCGCCCATGCCCGGCACCGTCGTCCGGCTCGCCGAAGGCCTCGCCGAGGGCGTCACGGTCGCCGCGGGACAGCCCCTCATCTGGCTGGAGGCGATGAAGATGGAGCACCGCATCACCGCTCCCGCCTCCGGCACGCTCACCGCCCTGCACGCCGCGCCCGGCCGCCAGGTCGAGGTCGGCGCCCTGCTCGCCGTCGTACAGGAGGATCAGTCATGAACGCTCCCGTCCTCGAATCCGAGGAGCACCGGGCCCTGCGCTCCGCCGTCGCCGCTCTCGGCAGCCGCTTCGGACGCGACTACATGACCCGTGTCGTCCGTGAGGAGGGCCACCCCGAGGAGCTTTGGGCGGAGGCCGCGAAGCTCGGGTACCTGGGCGTGAACCTGCCCGAGGAGCACGGCGGCGGGGGCGGCGGCATGTACGAACTGTCGCTGGTACTGGAGGAGTTGGGTGCCTCCGGCGCGCCCTTGCTGATGATGGTCGTGTCGCCCGCGATCTGCGGCACTGTCATCTCCCGCTTCGGCACGCCCGAGCAGAAGGCGGCCTGGCTGCCGGGTCTCGCCGACGGCAGCCGCACGATGGCGTTCGGGATCACCGAGCCCGACGCGGGTTCCAACTCGCACCGCATCACCACCACCGCCCGCCGCGACGGGGACAGCGGCGACTGGATCCTCTCCGGGCGCAAGGTGTTCGTGTCCGGCGTCGACATAGCCGACGCCACCCTCATCGTGGGCCGCACCGAGGACGCGCGTACGGGCAGCCTCAAGCCGTGCCTGTTCATCGTGCCGCGCGACGCCGAGGGGTTCGGGCGGCGGCAGATCGACATGGAACTCCAGGCGCCGGAGAAGCAGTTCGAGCTCGTCATCGACGACGTACGGCTGCCGGCCGACGCGCTCGTCGGCGACGAGGACGCCGGCCTGCTCCAGCTGTTCGCGGGCCTCAACCCCGAGCGCATCATGACGGCCGCGTTCGCGATCGGCATGGGCCGCTTCGCGCTGGCCAGGGCCGTCGGGTACGCGAAGGAACGCAGCGTCTGGAAGTCGCCCATCGGCGCGCACCAGGCCATCGCGCACCCGCTCGCGCAGGCCCACATCGAGCTGGAGACGGCCCGCCTGATGATGCAGAAGGCAGCCCACCTGTACGACGCGGGCGACGACATCGGGGCGGGCGAGGCCGCGAACATGGCCAAGTACGCGGCAGCGGAGGCCTGCGTGCGGGCCGTCGACCAGGCGGTGCACACGCTGGGGGGCAACGGGCTCACCCGCGAGTTCGGCCTCGCCTCGCTCATCACGGCGTCCCGCGTGGCCCGCATCGCGCCGGTGAGCCGGGAAATGATCCTGAACTACGTGTCCCATCAGACCCTGGGACTGCCCAAGTCGTACTAGCGGCCTGAGCCGGAGATTCGGGCCCATGGGGGGTGTCCGGCGGATCATGGCCGGGCTCGCCCCGTGGGGCGCCGTGAAGTACGTCACAGTTCCGTCGGCGGATCGTGCCCCTCTCTTCGGGGCTGTCATCGGCAACGGCCCACCCCCGTAGGCGAATCCCGGGTTGCCCTGTCGACCGTCCGGGCGGTGTGTCGCCCCTGGCCGCGGCAGTGCAACTTAGGTAACCCTTTCCTGCGGCCGGGGGTGCCTGGTACTGATGGTCGGGTTCTGCTCAGCTCGTCGGGAGTCCGCCATGAACCAAGACAATTCCCTCGGCCTCATACCCTTCGCGATCGACCTGACCTTCGAGGAGGCCCGGCGCCGTGCCGAGGTCGTGGCCGCGCTCGGCCCCGACTGGGATCCGGTGGCCGTCCTGCGGGGCGAGGACGAGGCGCGCGCCCTCCTCTACTCGGGCCTGGACGCCGAGCAGCAGCGCACCTACGACCTTCTGGTGGCGGCCGGTGTCCTGCCGGGAGAGGAGCCGGGCCGTGCGTCTTCCCATTGATCCGCAGGCGGACATCGCCCGGCGAGCCTGGGTGGCCTGCCCCGTCTGCGACGACGCCCGCCACTGCACGCCCTGCGCGGACCGCCGCAACTGCCGCGAGCACTGGCGCTACCTGATCTCCAACCAGGGGCCGGTCCTCCACCTCCAGTGCCCGCAGTGCACCCATATGTGGTCCCTGAACACCCGGCCGGGCGTGACCGGGCCCGACGGCAGAACGCTCTGACCCGCGATCGGACGGCCGAGGCCTGATTCATGCAGGCACGCTTGATTGTTTCCGCGCCCGCTGCCACTCTCTGAACGTCGCACCCACGTGACCGGAGAGGGGCCTGAGGCCCGTGCCGCCGCGCCGCCTCGGGAAAGATCCTCCGCCGACAGCTCCGGGAGACATCGTGAGCACTGAAAAGACCCTGGTCCACTCCTCGCATGACCGCGGGATCACCACCCTCACCCTCGACTCCCCGGCCAACCGCAACGCCCTCTCGGCCGCACTCGTCGCCGAGCTGGCGGACGTGCTCACGGCGTGCGGCAAGGACGACGCCGTACGGGCCGTCGTCCTCACCCACACCGGCAACACGTTCAGCGCGGGCGCCGACCTGAAGTCCCCGCCCCCGCCGGCGGCCCTGGTCGCGGTCCTGCGGCAGATCGTCGCGCTCGACCGGCCCGTCGTCGCGCGGGTCGCCGGGCATGCGCGCGCGGGCGGGCTCGGCCTGCTCGGGGCCTGCGACATCTCGGCCGCCTCGCACGCCGCCTCGTTCGCGTTCACCGAGGTCCGCATAGGGGTCGCGCCCGCCGTCATCTCGCTGCCCCTGCTGCCCCGCACCGACCCGCGCGCCGTCGCCCGCTACTACCTGACGGGCGAGCGCTTCGACGCGGCGGAAGCGGTCCGCATCGGGCTCCTGACGACGGCGGGCGATGACGTCGACGCCGCCCTCGCCCCCGTCCTCGACGGGCTGCGCAGGTCGTCCCCGCAGGGCCTCACCGAGACGAAACGGCTGCTCACGGCTAAGGTGCTGGAGGCCTTCGACCGGGACGCGGCCGACCTGAGCGCGCTCTCGGCCCGGCTGTTCTCCTCCGCGCAGGCAAGCGAAGGGATGACGGCCTTCCTCGAACGACGGGATCCCGCATGGGTGCTGTGACCTCATCCGGTACGGCGGTGGAGCGCGCCCCCAAACAGGACCGCAGCCGCGCCACCCGCCGGCGGCTCCTCGAAGCGGCCGTGTCGTGCCTCGCCGAACACGGCTGGTCGGGCTCCACGGTCTCCGTCGTCGCCGAACGGGCCGGGGTCTCGCGCGGCGCCGCCCAGCACCACTTCCCGACCCGCGAGGACCTGTTCACGGCCGCCGTCGAGTACGTCGCCGAGGAGCGCTCGACCGCGCTGCGCGCCCTGCGCCCCCGCGGCCGCACCGAGGTCGTCGCCGCCCTCGTCGACCTGTACACGGGCCCGCTGTTCCGGGCCGCCCTGCACCTGTGGGTGGCGGCGTCGAACGAGCCGCAGCTGGGCGGCCGCGTCACCGAACTGGAGGCCCGCGTCGGCCGCGAGACCCACCGCATCGCCGTGGAGCTCCTGGCCGCCGACGAGTCGCACCCCGGCGTCCGCGAGACCGTGCAGGGGCTCCTCGACATGGCGCGCGGCCTCGGCCTCGCGAACCTCCTCACCGACGACGGGCCGCGCCGCGAGCGGGTCGTCGCGCAGTGGGCGGCGATTCTGGACGGGGCGCTGGGGTGACCGGGGGCAGGTGACGCGTGACAAACGGCGCCGCACGGAAATCCGTGCGACGCCGTTTGCCGTGCCTGAGCCTGACGGGGGTGATGCTCAGCCCGACATCTCCCCGTACCCCTCGATGTCGCGCGGGTCGCGGGTGCCCGGCCCGATGTAGCGGGCCGAGGGGCGTACGAGGCGGCCCGTGCGCTTCTGTTCCAGGATGTGCGCCGACCAGCCGGCCGTGCGGGCGCACGTGAACATCGACGTGAACATGTGCGCCGGGACCTCCGCGAAGTCCAGCATGATCGCCGCCCAGAACTCCACGTTCGTCGCCAGGACCCGGTCGGGCCTGCGGGCGTGCAGCTCCGCGAGGGCCGCCTTCTCCAGCGCCTCGGCGACCTCGAAGCGCGGCGCGCCCAGCTCGCGGGCCGTGCGCCGCAGCACGCGCGCGCGGGGGTCCTCGGCGCGGTACACACGGTGCCCGAAGCCCATGAGGCGCTCGCCCCTGTCGAGCGCCCGCCGGACGTACGCGTCCGCGTCGCCGGTGCGCTCGATCTCCTCGATCATGCCGAGGACGCGGGAGGGCGCGCCGCCGTGCAGAGGGCCCGACATGGCGCCGACGGCGCCCGAAAGGGCGGCCGCGACATCGGCGCCCGTCGAGGCGATGACGCGCGCGGTGAACGTGGAGGCGTTCATGCCGTGCTCGGCGGCACTCGTCCAGTACGCGTCGACGGCGGCGACATGCTTCGGGTCGGGCTCGCCGCGCCACCGCCTCATGAACCGCTCGACGACGGTGTCCGCCTTGTCGATCTCGTGCTGCGGCACCATCGGCCTGCCCTGCCCGCGGGCCGACTGGGCGACGTAGGAGAGGGCCATGACGGCGGCGCGGGCGAGGTCCTCGCGGGCCTGCGCCTCGTCGATGTCGAGCAGCGGTTTCAGGCCCCACACGGGCGCGAGCATGGCGAGCGCGGACTGTACGTCGACGCGGATGTCGCCGGAGTGGACGGGGATGGGGAACGGCTCGGCGGGCGGCAGGCCCGGGTTGAAGGCCCCGTCGACGAGCAGGCCCCAGACGTTGCCGAACGAGACCTTGCCGACCAGGTCCTCGATGTCGACGCCCCGGTACCGCAGGGCGCCGCCCTCCTTGTCCGGTTCGGCGATCTCCGTCTCGAACGCGACGACTCCCTCGAGGCCGGGCACGAAGCCGGGGGCACTGCCGGGGTCAAGACCGGGGTCGGACATCAGGCGGCTCCTCTGAATGTGTACGACTCTGCGTGTGTACGACTCTGCGTGTGTACGACGGAGGACCGCGGTGGTCGTGTGCGGTCCGCATGGACGTAACGGTTCTGCGGCGGTATTCGCCGGAATGCTCCGGACCGTACTGGCTCGGTCCGGCCCGTTCCGGCCTGTCCGGATCCGCGGTGGTGGCGCGGCTCCGGGGGCTCACGGGCCGGATCGGTCACCCCGGTGATGCCCCGTTCGGCAGGCGGTCACCCAACCGAAGGGGCGGCGGGACCGACGACGATATCCGCTGGTGCCACCCTTGGGGAGAGTACGCGGCACTCAGTGCCACCCAGTGATGAACTCCACGCGGCCGACTGCCCCACGCGTACGGCAGGATGACCGCGTGAGCGACCACGACCACCATGCACCCCAGAACCCCGCCGTCATGCGTGCGCAGTACCGCCCGCCGGGTGAGGGACTCCTGGAGGAGGACGTCCCCGCGCGTCCGATGGAACTGTTCGAGCTCTGGTTCAACGAGGCCACGCGGGCGCGCGGCGTCCTGTACGAGCCGAACGCGATGGTGGTCTCCACGGCGGACGCGGCCGGCCGGCCGAGCTCGCGGACCGTGCTGCTCAAGGCCTACGACGACCGGGGCTTCGTCTTCTACACGAACTACGGCTCCCGCAAGGCCCGCGACCTGGCGGCGAACCGCGAGATCGCGCTGCTCTTCCCCTGGCACCCGATGGCCCGCCAGGTCATCGTCTCCGGCATCGTCGCCCACACGAGCCGCGAGGAGACGGCCGCGTACTTCCGCTCCCGCCCGCGCGGCTCCCAGCTCGGCGCGTGGGCCAGCGCCCAGTCGCAGGTCCTCACCTCGCGCGCCGAACTCGACACCGCGTACGCCGAACTCGCCGAGCGCTACCCGGAGGGCGAGAAGATCCCGGTGCCCGACCACTGGGGAGGCTTCCGCGTCACCCCGCGCACGGTCGAGTTCTGGCAGGGCCGCGAGAACCGCCTCCACGACCGGCTGCGCTACGTCCACGAGCCGTCCGGCGCCTGGCGCGTCGAACGCCTCGGCCCCTGATCCCCGGGTCCGCCGCTACGAGGTGAGTACGCCGTCCAGGAAAGGCTCGATGGCGGAGCGCAGCGCCTCAGGCCGGTCGTAGTGGACGAGATGCCCGGCGTCCGCGATCTCCGCGTACTCGCCCCTGGGCAGGACGCGGACCATCTCCTGCGCCTCGGCGCGGCCCAGCTCGCCGTCGAGGCCGCGGACGACGAGGGCGGGGCAGCGGACCTGGGCCAGCTCCTCCCAGTGCGCGTCGTAGACCCAGGTGGCCCGGGAGACCAGCATCTGCCGGTGGTCGAACACGGGCCGCCAGCCGTCGGGGCTCTCCGCCATGACCTCGGCGTAGAACTCACCGCGCGAGGGCTGGGGCCGCTCCACCCACGGGTCGTCCTCGCCGAACCACTTCCGTACGTCGGCGAGCGTGGCGAAGGGCGAGGGCCAGGCGTCGAACCAGTCCTCCCACTCCCGCTGGGACGCCGCCCCGAGCGCGGAGGCCCGCATGTCGCAGATGATCACGGCGCGTACGAGGTCGGGGCGGCGCGCGGCGAGCTGCCAGGCGGTGAGCGCGCCCATGGAGTGGCCGATGACGACGGCGGGCGCGAGGCCGAGCTGGACGAGGGCGGCCTCGGCGTCCTGGATGTACGCCTCGCGGTCGTAGGGGCCTTCGAGGGGTTTCTGGCTCTGGCCGTGGCCGCGCTGGTCGAGCGCCACGGCACGGTGGCGCTCGGAGAGCCAGCGGGCGGTGCCCGCCCAGTGCGAGGCCCGGCCCATCAGGCCGTGCAGTAACAGCACTCCGGGGGACTGGTCGACCTCGCCCGTCTTGGGAGGGTCGGCGAATTCCCACGCGGCGAGACTCACGCCGCCCGCCCCGGTCACGTCGATGCGCCGCACCATAGGCCCTGGCACCCCCTTGTGGTCGCGCCTGCAGTCGCGTACCCGCGCACGTTATCGAACCCTTTTTCGAAAACGTGGTCGTTCTCGGCAATACCCCTCGTTCGAGTGACCTCGTTCAGGGATTGACCGCCGCCGTCGAGGGGAGATCTTCAGCGGGAGGCGGACCGCTCGGGGAAATCGGTCCGAAGGGGATGACCCTGGGAGCTCGGGGCTCCGGGTCAGCACAGGGGAGGACAGGCCCCGGCGCCGCAAGGCGCCGGGGCCCTCTGTCTGACTTCGCCCTGTCTGTCTACGCACTGTCTGGGTACGTCGGCACATCGTCCTGCCCCCTCCCCGCCCGTGCGGCCGGACCGGTGCGGACCCGAAACCGAGACGGTCAGGAGTCCTCAGGTCATATGCCTCTCGCGACAGCCTTGCACGCAAAACGTCCGCGCGCTGCGATTCCGCGCAGTGAATCTTGGTTTCTGCGAGAGTTCTCAGGGAATGCGGTGACGTCCCAACTGTGCCTGTGGGAACAGGAGTTGACGCGTCGGTAAGTTGCCCCGGGCCGGGCCGGGGCGTCCGGCGTCCAGCTCAGCGCTTGGCGACGAACACGTGCGAGGCGATGTCCGCCGCCAGCTCCGCCGCCTCACCGCTGCTGCCCACCAGGACCCCGCCCGGCGACGCCGTCACGCTGACCACGGAGCCCGGCTGGATGCCCGCACGCCGCAGTGTGTACATCAGCTGCGCGTCCGTCTGGATCGGCTCACCGATCCGGCGCACCACGACCGTCTTGCCGTCCGTGCCCGGGTCGAGATCGGCGAGGGACACCATGCCCTCGTCGAGGAACGGGTCCGCGCCGTCCTTCTCGCCCAGCTCCTCGAGCCCCGGGATCGGGTTCCCGTACGGCGACTCGGTCGGGTGCCGCAGCAGCTCGAGCACGCGGCGCTCGACCGCCTCGCTCATCACGTGCTCCCAGCGGCAGGCCTCCGCGTGCACCTGCTCCCACTCCAGGCCGATCACGTCGACGAGTAGACATTCGGCGAGGCGGTGCTTCCGCATCACGCGCGTGGCCAGCCGGCGGCCCTCGTCCGTCAGCTCCAGGTGGCGGTCCGTGGCCACGGCCACCAGGCCGTCGCGCTCCATACGGGCCACGGTCTGGCTCACCGTCGGGCCGCTCTGGTCCAGCCGCTCGGCGATCCGGGCGCGCATGGGGACCACACCTTCCTCTTCGAGCTCGAGGATGGTGCGGAGATACATCTCCGTGGTGTCGATCAGTCCGGACATACGTGCCCCTCGATTAGCTCTGCTAGCTCACCGCTAGCTCGTGCGCTGGCCCTGAACCCAATTCTGACGCATAGCGCTGACAACCGTGCCGCGCCGGGGGAACCGGGCTCCGTACGGCAGGAACGTATTGACAGGGCACTGGTCCGGACCGCAACGTGATGCGCGGCATGCGGGCAGTAAGGGACGACGAAGGGGCTCCGCCGATGAGCGACAGCAAGCTGGCCGGTCAGTACCTCGACGCCGCGATCGGCCTGCTGAGGCGGGTGCGCGACGAGGAGGACCGCAACATCGCGGCCGCCGGCACGCTCATCGCCGACACGGTCGCCGACGGCGGCCGGCTCTTCGCGTTCGGCGCGGGGCACTCCTCGCTCGCCGCCCAGGACGTCGTCTACCGCGCGGGCGGACTCGCCCTGATGAACCTGCTGTCCGTGCCCGGGGTCGTCGGTGTCGACGTCATGCCCGCCACGCTGGGCTCCGCCCTGGAACGCGTCGACGGGCTCGCGGGCGCCGTCCTGGACTCCAGCCCGGTCCGCGCGGGCGACACCCTCGTGATCATCTCGCTGTCCGGCCGCAACTCCCTGCCCGTGGAGATGGCCATGAATGCCCGTGCGCTCGGCCTGCGCGTGATCGGCGTGACGTCCGTGGCGTACGCCGAGGAGACGAAGTCCCGCCATGCGTCGGGGACGTTCCTCAAGGACCACTGCGACATCGTCCTCGACTCCAAGATCGAGGTCGGCGACGCAGAGCTCACGTACGACACCGTCGACGCCCCCTTCGGGCCTGCCTCCACGATGGTGGCCAGCGCCCTGATGCAGGCCACCATGGCGACGGCCGCGGCCGAGCTCGCCGACCGCGGCATCCAGCCGCCCCTCCTGCGCTCCGGGAACGTGGACGGCGGCCACGAGTGGAACGGCCGGATCTTCACCGAGTACGCCGACCGGATCTTCTACCGCCACTGACGCCAGGGGCGCGGCTACCGGTCGAGGACCCGCGCCAGGTCGAGCGTCCCGGCGATCCGGGCCGCGACGCTCTCCGCGTACATGGCGTCGGCCCGCTCGAACTGCGTACGGCTGGGCCCGCGCAGGAACGTCACCACGCCCAGCGTGCACGCCCGGCTGCGCAGCACCGTGCACAGGGCGTGCACCGTGCCCTCCGGCCACTGTCTGGTCTCGGCCCACTCGCGCGCCCGCGCCGCGTCACGCCCGCTCGCGCTCGCCCGGACCGAACCCGTGCGCTCCACGCACTGCAGCGCCGGGTGGCCCTCCGGATAGCGCACGGGCAGCGTCGTGCGCGACACCAGCAGGCTCGGCCCCGGCGCACCCGAAGGCGTCGCGGCCGCCCGCGCGAGGCGCACCGGACCCGTGCGGTCCCCGTCGGCGTCGCGCTCCGACCGGCCTGCCTGCTCGTCGCCGACGACCAGGTCGATCAGCGCGTGGTCGGCGAACCCGGCCAGCGCGAAGTCCAGATGGACGGTCGCCGCCTCCGCCGGGTCCTCGCACTCGGCGGCGGCCCGCGTGGCCCGGTGGAGCTGGTTGGCCCGGAACCGCAGCTGCGCCGCCTCCTGCTCCGTCCGCTTGGCCTCGGTGACGTCCTGGAACAGCCATCCCACGCCCAGCGGTACGGGTTCCTCGGCCAGCGGTGAGGCGAGCCGCACGAAGCCGCTGCGCCAGCACCTGCGCGCGTCGCCCTCCGGGAGCCGCACCGTCACCCACAGCTCGGCGGGGGCCGGCGGGGCGCCCTCCGCGAGCACATGGGCGAGCGCGCTCTCCAGCTCCTCGACGCCCTGCGAGATCAGGTCGCCGAGGGGGCGTCCGAGCAGCGCGGTGCGGCCGGAGCCGAGCGCCCGCGCGGCATGCACGTTCACGACGGCGGGCCGCAGGTCGGCGTCGACGAGGACGACTCCCCAGGACGCGTCCTCGAAGAGGGCCTCGCTCAGGGCGATCGACCGCTCCAGGTCGATCTGCGTGTGCACCTCGCTGAACGCGCAGTACAGCCCGGCCGGCTTGCCGTCGGGCCCGCGCACCGCGGCGGACTGCGTACGTACGAGGAGCCGCCCGCCGTCCTTGGTGAGCAGCGCGAACTCGTGGACCTGTCGGCCCGGCGCCCGCATCGCGGCCATCAGCCGGGCCTCGACCTCGTCGGCGTCGGCGGTGCGCACCGCCCATCCGGAGAACCCGCGCCGTCCCACGGCCTCGGCCGCGGACCAGCCGAGGATCCGCTCGGCCTCCCGGTTCCAATGGGTCACGACCCCGTCGGCGTCGAACGCGCAGAGCGCGGCGTCCATCCCGTCGAGCAACGCGGCAAGAAGATCGGCCCCGTCCCGCTGGGGCTCGTCGGGCCCGAGCTCGTCGGTGGCCCCACTACGCCGGGAAGCACTCACCTGGCACCCCCTGCAGGCTGTGTCCGCGTGTTCCGCACTTCAGATCATTCAACTCGAACGTGACGCAGCACACACGGAGTTCGGGGAAATCGTTGCGTCCCGGAGATCCGGGAGGAACCTTCCGTCCTTGATCACAGCCTACGACCTCGCACACGGGCCGAGCGGTGGGCCCGTTAATTCGCTTGAAGGCTCCCCGGACCCTTCTTAGAGTGGAGGTACACACGAAGGGAGGTGGTTCGGCAGATGTATGAATACCGGACGCGTGAGGTGACTGCGGGCTAGCAGCCCGGCGTCGCATCTCGGTTTCGGCGCCGGACCAGCACGCGAGAGCTGCGTGCAGCCGGCCCAATCCCAAGCAGTCGCCCGACCCGCGAGCCGCCGGTACGTCCGGCCGGCTTCCGCCCGTCTCGTACGGGAGGAGACCTGGCTCGCGGGTCGTCTGCGTGTGCGGACGGGCCCGGCTGCCTGAGATCAGGTGAAGACGACCGTCCGGCGCCCGTTCAGCAGGATCCGGCGCTCGGCGTGCCACTTCACGGCGCGGGCCAGTGCCTGGCACTCCACGTCGCGGCCGATCGCCACGAGCTGGTCCGGCGTCACGTCGTGGCCGACGCGCTCGACCTCCTGCTCGATGATCGGGCCCTCGTCGAGGTCGGCCGTCACATAGTGCGCGGTCGCGCCGATCAGCTTCACGCCCCGCGCGTGTGCCTGGTGGTACGGCTTGGCGCCCTTGAAGCTCGGCAGGAACGAGTGGTGGATGTTGATGATCCGCCCGCTGAGCTCCTTGCACATGTCGTCCGAGAGGACCTGCATGTAGCGGGCCAGGACGACCAGTTCGACACCCTCGGCGCGCACCAGGTCGAGGATCTGCGCCTCGGCCTCGGACTTGTTGTCCTTCGTCACCGGGATGTGGTGGAAGGGGATGTCGTACGACTTCACGAGCTCCGCGAAGTCCGTGTGGTTCGAGACGACCGCCGCGATGTCGACGGGCAGGGCGCCGATCCGGGCGCGGAACAGCAGGTCGTTCAGGCAGTGGCCGAACTTCGACACCATCAGGACGACGCGCATCCGATCCGAGGAGCGGTGGATCTGCCAGTCCATGTGGAAGGAGTCGCCGATCGCGGCGAAGCTGGCCCGCAGCTTCTCCGCCGTGACGGGCGCGTCCGCCGAGAAGTGGACCCGCATGAAGAACAGGCCCGTGTCGTGGTCGCCGAACTGCTGGCTGTCCTCGATGTTGCAGCCGGTCATGAAGAGATAGCTCGACACGGCGTGCACGATGCCCTGCTTGTCCGGGCAGGAGAGAGTCAGGACGTACTGCTCGCCGCCGGACGCGGGGGGCTGCTCATTCATGCAGGCAAGGGTCCCATACACGTACCCCCCGCCGGGCCGCCGTCCCGCTGTTCGGACGGCAGCCGCGCGGCGCTCAGGCCGCGCGCGTCATGATCCGCAGGACTTCGAGGGTGCGGGGCGCCGCGTCGGGGTCGTCGCCGTCGCTCGTGGCGAGCGCGACGTGCGCGTCCCGCGCGGAGTGCACCGCTTCCGGCCACGCGTGGTGGTCGAGATAGGCGGAGACGGGGGCGTCGGGCCCCACCTGGTGCATGATCCGCAGCACGCGCAGCACGGCGGTGTCGACGAGCTGCGCCTCCTGGGAGTCCCGGAAGATCGTGCCGACGTACTTCTCGGCGGACCAGTTGTCGAGCCAGGTGTCCTCGACGAGGCGGTACACGGCGTCGGTGACGTCCCCGAACCCGTCCACACCCGCGAGCCAGACGTTTCGCTGGAACGCGGGGTCGGAGAGCATGTGCAGCGCGGAGCGCACATTGCTGCGCCAGCGCCACCACGGCATGTCGTTGAGTGGCATGCCGCCCATGGTGGAGGAGCGACGGCCGCGACGGGAAGACTTCTCCGAGCTTTGCACGGTCATCGATCGTACGTGCTGTCCCCTTCGGCCCGTCCCGACCCCCGTAATTCACCTCAGCGTCACCGCACGTTGACCGCAGGTCACTCGCGGGTTAGGGATGCGGGGGAATCGTGCAGGTTCATGACTGGCCGGCGTCGCACCACCACCCCGCGCACCTCCCGCACCCTTCGTTCCACCGTGCTTTCGGCGGCGGTGTGGGCGGCTTGTGCGTCGCTCGCCGCCGGATGCGGACTCGTCTCCGACGTCACCGGGGGCTCCAAGGACCCCATCACGGTGATGACATGGGCGCCCGAGAAGACCCAGGCGACCAACATGCCCGGCATGCCCGCCATGGCACGCGCCTACGCGCGCTGGGTCAACGCCCACGGCGGCATCGGCGGCCGCGACCTCAGGGTCATCACCTGCAACGACAACAACGACACCGTGGGCGCCGCCCGCTGCGCCAGGGACGCCGTCGAGCAGAACGCCGTCGCGGTCGTCGGCTCCTACAGCCAGCACGCCCGCTCCTTCCTCGGGCCCCTGGAGTCCGCCGGCATCCCCTACATCGGCGGCTACGGCGTCACCGACGAGGAGTTCGCCAGCCCCCTGTCGTATCCGGTCAACGGCGGCCAGCCCGCCCTGATGGCCGGGAACGGCCGGCAGCTGGCCGCCGCGGGCTGCGACCGCACCTCGCTCGTGCGCCCCGACACCGTCGCCGGCGACCAGCTGCCGCTGCTCCTCGACACGGGCCTGTCCGCGGGCCGCAACCGCGCGTCCGACGTGCGCGCCGCCGAGGACGCCACCGACTACACGGAGCAGGCCCGCCAGGCGCTCGTGCGGGCCGGTGCCGACCCGATCGGGAAGGGCTGTGTCACGGCGGTCCTCGGCGACCGCACGGACACGTTCTTCGACTCGTTCCGCCGCACCCGCGACTCCTATCCGAAGGTGCGGATCTCGACCGTCCTCGGCAGCGTCGACCAGACGGTCATCGACCGCTCGGGCGGCAAGTCGGGCGTCTACGAAGGGGCGTACGTCACCGGCTGGTACCCGGTGGCGACCGACCGGCGGTGGGCGACGATGCGCAAGGTCATCAGCGAGCAGGCGTTCGGCGACAACCGGATCGACCCGGCGGACGCGGGCGTGCAGACGACATGGATCGCGTACACCGTCCTGAAGCAGGTCGTCGAGTCGCTCGGCGACGGTGACGTGACGGCGCGCACGGTGCGCGGGGCGCTCGACGGCGGCCTGAAGGTGCGCACCGGAGGGCTGACGCCGACGCTGAGCTGGCGCTTCGAGGACATGATCGCGGCCCGCGGCTTCCCGCGGCTCGTCAACGCCGACGTCACCTTCCAGGTGGTGCGCGACGGGCGGCTCGTGGCCGCGCGCCGCGGGCTCGTCGACGTGTCGAGGACGCTGGAGGCGACCCCCACGGGCTGATCCCGCTCAGCCCGCCTCCGTACCAGCTGGGGCCGGCACATCAGCTGGGCCGGCACATCAGCTAGAGCTGGAACGGCTTGCGCTGCGGGAGGTTCCACTGCGTCGCGATGCTGTTCCACAGCTTCGACGCCTGGGTCTTCTGCGTGGAGGCCGTGCCGCTGGCCTGGTCGCCCGCGCGGCGCTGCGGGGTGGGCTTGGCATGGCCCTTCTTGCAGCCGTTCTTGCCCGCGACCTGGTCGGCCCACGCCGCGTAGTGGCTGTCCGCGGAGGCGGAGGCCTGCCACGCCTTGGTGAGGGCCTGCGTGAGCGCCGCGTGGTTGGGCAGCTTGTCCACGGAGAGTCCGGCGAGCCGGGTCACGAGCCCGGTGCGCTGGGTGGCGGCGCCGCGCAGGTCGCCGGCCGCCTTGCCGAGGTCCTTGCAGGCACCGATGTTTGCGACGGCCCTGATCACCGTGTCGCGACTGTTGTTCGAGTCGGCGAGGAGCTTGTCGAGGGCGACGGCCTGCGCCTTGGCCGGGTCGGCGGGCGTCGGGGACGAGCTGTCCGGCGCACCGGTCGCGGCGGCGGGCTTGGCGTCGTCGCCCTTGTTCTCGTCGCCCCCGCTGCTGATGAGGGCGCCCGCGCCGATGCCGACGACGAGGATGCCGACGCCGACGGCGGCGATGAGCGGCACCTTCGAGCCGGTGCGGCTCTGGCTCTTGCGGGCGGCGGCCCGCCCGGTGGGCTCGTACGGGGCCTGCGGCTGCCCGGCCGGGCCGGGTCTCCCGGGTCCGCCGGGGCCAGCGGGTCCGCCGGCGTGCGGGTCGAAGCGGGGCATCTGCTGGGTCGAGGCGGGCGCGTCCGGCTCCGGCTCGGTGCGGAAGAGGCTGTCGAACTCGGCCGGGGGCTGGCGGTCGCCGGGGGCGCCGGGGCGGATGCCGTAGGGCGCGCTCGGCGGCGGCGAGGGCACGGGCGCGATGTACTGCGTGGCATCGCTGTCGGTGCCCGCGAGCGGCATGGGCGCGGAGCCGTACGGCTGCTGCTGGGGCGGCGGCATCTGGCCCGGGGCGTTCGCGCGGCCCAGGTACTGGGTGGCGTCGGCGGGCACCTCGGGCGGCAGGGCCCCGGGCGCGACCGGCGCGATGTACTGCGTGGCGTCCGCGTCGGAGGGCGCGGTCGGGGCTATGTACTGCGTCGCGTCCGAGGCGGGGGCCGGCGGCAGCGGCGCGGAGCCGTACGGGGCGGGGGCCGGCGGCAGCGGCGCGGAGCCGTACGGGGCGGGGTCCGTCGGCAGCGGGGCGGCCGGGGCACCGGCGGGCGGCAGCGGCGCGGAGTAGTGCTGCTGCGGCGCGGCCGGGGGCAGCGGGGCCGCGGCATGCGGCGCGTGCTCACCCGGCAGCGTGGGCGACGCGGACGGCGCGCCCCACTCGTACGTGGGCATCGGCCCGCCGGAGGCCGCCTGCGCGGACTCGGGGCCCCACGGCTGGCCCCAGGGGCTGCCGCCCGAGGGGGCGACATGCGACTGGTCGCCGAAGGTACCCGGCAGCAAGGGCTCGCTGCCGTCGGCGGGCAGCACGACGCCTTCGTGCGCCTGCCGCACCGAGGGAAGGTGCGGATCCTCGCCCTGTCCGCTCTGCTGCGTCACCGGGACTCCTACGACTGGGGGACCTTCGGAATCGTCGGCTCACGCTACCGGGTCCCCGCACACACGTGCCACGCAGCTCAGAACCTCACAGCCTCCCCACACCCTCAAGTAACAAAACAAGCCTACGGAACGCTGATTAGCGCCCTCCCCAAGCGGGTTGAGGCGTCCGTCACACAAGGTTCACGCGTACGTCTCCTGCGCGCCGCCCGTAAAACTTCACGCTGCCTGAAGATCGAGGCGCGCACCGAACTCCCGCACCACGGGTTCGTCCCGGTACGGCTCCAGGCGCTGCCTGAAGTCGTCCAGGTACTCGGCGCCCCGGTTCGAGCGCAGAGTGCCGAGGAGTTCCATCGCGCGGGTCCCCGTCTGGCAGGCCTGCTCGACCTCGCGCTGCTGCACCTGCGCCGTGGCGAGCAGCACCAGACCGATCGCCCTGCGCCGCGCCCGTGACCGGGGATGCCCGGCCAGAGACGCCTCGGCCTGCCGCCGCGCGGCCTCCGCCTGCCCCAAGTCCCGGTAGCAGTGCGCCAGTTCGTCCGCGAGATACGCGGCGTCGAAGTGCGCGATCCAGGCCGGGTCGTCGCCCGAATCCGGCTCGGCCCGCTCCAGCGCGGCCAGCGCGCTGCCCGCCACCGCCTGCGTGGCCCGCGCGTCCCCGAGCAGGGCGTGGCCGCGCGCCTCAGCCGCGTAGAACATCGCCTCCGCACGCGGGGTCACCCGCCCGCGCGCCCCCTCCTGTGCCGCGCGCGCCAACTGGGCGATCTCGCGCGGGTTGCCGAGCTGCGCCGCCAGGTGGCTCATGGACGCGGCCAGTACGTATCCGCCGTATCCGCGGTCCCCGGCGGCCTGGGCGAGGCGCAGCGACTGGATGTAGTACCGCTGGGCGAGGCCCGGCTGTCCCGTGTCGACGGCCATGTACCCGGCCAGCTCCGTCAACCGAGCCACCGCCGCGAACAGTTCACGCCCCACGGCCTCCCGGTACGAGCCCGCGAGAAGCCCCGACACCACACTGTTCAGATAGTGGACGACCACCGGCCGCACATGCCCGCTGCCGTACTGGTGGTCAAGATCCGTCAGCGCCTGGGTCATCGCCCGCACGGCCGCCACGTCCGACGTCCCGACCCGCGGCCCCGCCGACCGCGCGACCTGTGAGTCGGGTACGGAGATCAGCCAGTCCCGGCTCGGCTCGACCAGCGCGGACGAGGCCACCGACGACCCGGACAGGAAGTCCCTGCGCCCCACGTCGCTGCGCCACAGCTCGCACACCTGCTCAATGGCGCCGAGGACGGTCGGCGAGAACTGGAGGCCGACGCCCGAGGCGAGGTTCTTGCCGTTGGCCATGCCGATCTCGTCGATCGTGACCGTGCGGCCGAGCTTGCGGCCGATGGCCTCGGCGATGATGCCGGGCGCCCGGCCGCGCGGCTGCTGCCCGCGCAGCCAGCGCGCCACCGATGTCTTGTCGTAGCGCAGGTCGAGGCCGTGCTCCGATCCGCACATGTTGACCCGGCGGGCCAGTCCGGCGTTCGAGCAGCCGGCTTCCTGGATGAGCGCCTGCAGCCGTTCGTTGGGCTGTCGCGCTACGAGAGGCCTTGCGGCCATGGCGTACCCCCTGTGTGCACCGTGGACCATCGGGCGGACCCGGGCCTGTCGTCAGACTCCCGGTCGGGCCCGCCTTGAGGTGATCAATGCCCTGAGATCAAACGGAAGATGCGCCACAAAGAAGGGCAAAAACAAGCAAGAGCCCCAACCGGTAGCCGGTCGGTGGACAGCACCCTCGTCTGGTCCTCCGGGCTGGCTACCCCCCGGCCGGGGCTATTCCTCCCGCGCGCCCCCGCGCATGCATCCATGCGCCCCACGTGCAGGATCGCTCTTGCCAGGCCCCGCGCGCGTGCGCCCGTAACCCCGGGTGGCGGCGGGAGTTGAGAACGTCGTGGAAGAGACCATCGGAGTCACCTCGCCCGTCACCTCGCACCCTCAGATCCCCAAGCAGCGCGGAGAGGGCCTCCCCGACGCCGCCGTGCGCTACGCGGAGGAACGCCACTGGGACGTGTTCCCCGGCACCTGGCTGGAGGTCGACGGGGGCAGGCAGCGCTGCTCCTGCGGCGACGCCAGGTGCGCGGCCCCCGGTGCCCACCACGCGCGCGAGGACTGGGCGAACCAGGCCACCGGGAGCGCGACCGCCGCCCGCCGGCTGTGGTCCAAGCAGCCCGCCGCCTCGATCCTGCTGCCGACGGGGCGCACGTTCGACGCGATCGACGTGCCCGAGACCGCCGGGTTCCTGGCTCTGGCCCGCATGGAGCGCATGGAGCTCACCCTCGGCCCGGTCACCTGCACCCCCGACCGCCGGATGCAGTTCTTCGTCCTGCCGGGCGCCGCCGCGAAGGTCCCCGATCTGGTCCGCAAGCTGGGCTGGCCGCCCGCCTCCCTCGACCTGGACGCGCTCGGCGAGGGCTCCTACGTCGCCGCGCCGCCCACCCGCGTCGGCGGCCGGGGCGCCGTCCAGTGGGCTTGCCGCCCCACCGCCGCGAACCGCTGGCTGCCCGACGCCGAGGAGCTCATCTCCCCACTGGCGTACGCGTGCGGGCGGGAAGGCCGCCGGTAGAACACAACGGCGCGTCCCGCGGCCACGTATCGTGCGGACGGGGCCCCTGCTCGAGCGGAGTCGAGAGCTTGGGGGAGGTGACGGCGACGAAGGACGGCGGGCGGCACAGT
The DNA here is from genome assembly GCF_053607285.1 of Streptomyces sp. NPDC055140. Taxonomy (NCBI): domain Bacteria; kingdom Bacillati; phylum Actinomycetota; class Actinomycetes; order Kitasatosporales; family Streptomycetaceae; genus Streptomyces; species Streptomyces sp. NPDC055140. The sequence goes on from NZ_JBSGTG010000008.1 coordinate 240,146, forward strand.
GACCGAGGTGGGGACCGAGGCCGGTGCGCCGGCCGTACGCGTGAAGGACCTCTGGAAGGCGTTCGGCCAGAGCGTCGCCGTCGGGGGGATCGATCTCGCCCTTCCCGCGGGCAAGTTCATCGGCCTCGTCGGGCCGAACGGCGCGGGAAAGACGACCACCCTGTCCATGGTCACCGGACTGCTCCGGCCCGACCGGGGCACCGTCGAGGTCGTCGGCCACGACGTGTGGCGCGACCCCGTCGAGGTGAAGGCCCGCATCGGAGTGCTCCCCGAAGGTCTGCGCCTGTTCGAGCGGCTCTCGGGGCATGAACTCCTCGTGTACACGGGCAGGTTGCGCGGCCTGCCCGGCGACGAGGTCGACAAGCGCGCCGCCCAGCTCCTCGACGTGCTGGACCTCGCCGGGGCCCGGCACAAGCTCGTCGTCGACTACTCGACCGGCATGCGCAAGAAGATCGGGCTCGCCGCCGCGCTCCTCCACAACCCCGAAGTCCTCTTCCTGGACGAGCCGTTCGAGGGCGTCGACCCGGTCTCCGCGCAGACCATCCGCGGCGTCCTGGAGCGCTACACCGGCTCCGGGGCGACCGTCGTCTTCTCCTCCCACGTCATGGAGCTCGTCGAGTCGCTCTGCGACTGGGTCGCCGTCATGGCCGCCGGCCGCATCCGCGCGCAGGGTCCCCTCGCCGAAGTACGCGGCGACGCGCCCTCCCTCCAGCAGGCGTTCCTCGAACTCGTCGGCGCGAACAGCCGCGACACCACCTCCGACCTGGACTGGCTGGGAGGCGGCCGGTGACCACGACGACCGTCACGCTGGTCCGCCTCAAGCTGGCGCTCCTGCGCAACGGCCTGCGCGGGTCCACGGGCCGCCGCGCCGCCTACATCGCCACGCTCGTCGTCGTACTCCTCGTCGCCGCGCTCCAGCTCATCGGCCTGATCGCCCTGCGCGGCAGCACGCACGCGGCGACGCTCTGCGTCATCCTCACCGCCGTACTCGCCCTCGGCTGGGCGGTGATGCCGCTCTTCTTCCCCTCCGGCGACGAGACCCTCGACCCGACCCGCCTCGTGATGCTCCCCCTGCGGCCGCGCCCGCTCGTGAGGGGCCTGCTCATCGCGTCCCTCGTCGGGATCGGCCCCCTGTTCACGCTCTGTCTCGCGGTCGGCGCGGTGATCGCCCTGGCGCACGGGGCGGCCGCGTCCGCCGTCGCGGTCCTGGCCGTCGCCCTCACCCTGCTCACCTGCGTCGCCCTCGCCCGCGCCGTGGCCGCCGCCAACATCCGGCTGCTCACCAGCCGCAAGGGACGCGACCTCGCCGTTCTCAGTGGGCTCGTCATCGCCGTCGGCGCACAGGTCGTCAACTTCGGTGCGCAGCGGCTCGGTTCGGCCGGCGGGCTCGGGGCGCTCGACCCGGCGGGCGACGTACTGGCCTGGATCCCGCCCGCGTCCGCGATCGGCGCCGTCGACTCGGTCAGCCACGGCTCGTACGGCGTCGCGGCGGCCCGCCTCGTCCTGTGCGCGGCCGCCCTCGCCGGACTCCTCTACGCCTGGCAGCGCGCCCTGACGCGCCTCATGACGGCCCCCGACGGCTCCACGCTCCAGGCCGCCGAACCCACCCGCCGCAGGCGCACGTCCCGCGGCCCCCGCCTCCTGCCCGACGGCCGCACGGGCACGGTCATGGAGCGCGCCCTGCGCTATGTGTGGCGCGACCCGAAGACGAAGGCGGCCTGGGTGACGTCCCTCGCCATCGGCCTGATCGTGCCGGTCTTCAACGCGCTCCAGGGCACCGGCTCCATCTACTTCGCGTGCTTCGCCGCCGGAATGCTCGGCATCCAGATGTACAACCAGTTCGGGCAGGACACCTCGGCGTTCTGGATGGTCGCCATGACCATCTCCTCGCCGCACGACGCCTACGTCGAACTGCGCGGCCGCGCCCTCGCCCTCCTGACGATCACCCTGCCGTACGCGACGCTGGTCACCGTCGTCACGACCGCGATGCTCGGCGACTGGCGGGCCCTGCCCGAGGTGCTCGGCCTCTCCTTCGCGCTGCTCGGTGCGATGCTCGCGACCGGCGCCTGGTCGTCGGCCCGCTTCCCGTACTCGATCCCCCAGGAGGGCTACAAGAACGTCGCCCCGGGGCAGGCGGGCCTCGCCTGGATATCGATCTTCGGCGGGATGGTCGCGGCGGCCCTGCTGTGCGCCCCGGTCATCGCCGTCGCGATCTGGCTGCACGTGTCGGGCGCCGAGTCCGCGACCTGGCTGCTGCTGCCGATCGGCGCCGCGTACGGAGCGGGGATCACCCTGGCGGGCCTGCGTCTGGCCGCCCCGCGCACGGCGGCCCGTCTGCCGGAGATCCTTGCGGCGGTCAGCAAGGGATGACGCGTGCCGCAGGCGCCCTCACATCCTGCTGAGCGCCGCCGTCGCGTAGAGGACGTCGTGGATCGCCTCGCGGTCGCCGTCCTGTCCTGCGGCCGCCTCCTCCGGCGTGACGTGACCGGCCGCAAGGCGGCAGAACTCGACGCCGTCCAGGGCGACATGGGCCACCTCGTGCTCCGCCGAGCCGACCGCGCCGGGGGAGTCCAGGGAGATGAGCCACTGGCCGCCGCCCGCCCCCTCGACCTCAAGGCGCAGGGTGCGGCCCGGCGCGCCCGCGGCGACGAGTCCGCGGGCCGGTGCGGCGAGGCCCGCGCGGCGGCGCCCCGCGAGGGAGTCGGGCAGGAGCCGGGCCGCCAGGTCGATCATGCGGTTCAGATGGCGGGGCGACGGCGGCTCGTACGGGTAGTCCACCGCCTCGGCGATGTCCTCGGCGTGCACCCAGCACTCGAAGGCGCGGTCCAGCATCGAGTCGCGCAGCGGCAGCGTGAAGTCCCCGTACGGGACCGCCAGCTGACCGGATGTGCGGGTGCGGCCCGCGGAGCCGCTCGGGTCGGCCGCGAACGACACCGTGCGGATCACGGCGTGCGACTGCTCACGCCAGGGGCCGCGGACGGCGCGGGTCGGCGGGAAGTGCGAGGCCTTCCAGAACGTCTCCGTGCGGCTCTCCGGAGTGCGGCGCTCATCGGGCGCGACACCGAACAGCGGGTCGTCGAGGCCGAGTGCGACGGCGACCAGGCCGTCCACGCTCATCAGGTGCGTGAGCACCCCGGCGACGGTCGTCTTGCGGCTGACCCGGTCGTCGCCCTCGTACCAGCGAAGCCGTACGGGCGCGTGCCACTCGGAGTCGCCGATGTCCCGGAGCAGAGCGTCGAGGCGGGCGGTCTCCGCGTCGTACGGAGCGGCCCACTCGGGGACCGGGATGCGGGGCGGACGCCGGGTCAGGCAGCCCTCGAGGACGCGGGAGCGCAGCATCGGGTCGAGGTCGAGGCTCTCCTCGGAGTGCAGCAGGCCCACGGCGTCCCGCAGCCGCAGCGCCTCCTCGGCGCACGGGCCGCAGCCGCCGAGGTGCTCCTCCACGGCGACGCTCTCCTCGGCCGAGCACGCGGCCAGCGCCCACGCGCCGAGGAGGGATTTGAGGACACGGTGCTCCAGGACGAGCGGCTCGGGGACGTGGTCCGGCAGCGGGCGCCCGGTGTCCTCCACGGACGAGCGCGGCGTCGGTATCCGGGCGCTCGCGGCGGCGTCGGAGCGGCCGGCGCCGTCGAGGCCCCCGGACTCCCCGGAGCCGTCGCGGTTTTCGTGGTTCTCCGGATTGTCGGCGTTGCTGAAGGGGTTCGGCCCGCTCACAGCGCCCTCCCGTACCCGGGAGGTCCCGGCGGGGTGCCGGACACGCCGCTGTCGTGCGCCGTGGACAGGAGCTGGAGGCCGAGGCGCAGGCGGCGGCGCGCCTCGTCCTCGGTGACGCCGAGGTCGACCGCGGTCTGGCGGTAGTCCCTGCGCTGGAAGTAGGCCAGCTCGAGCGCGGCGCGCAGCGGGGCGGGCATCGACGTGACGATGTAGTCGGCGCGGGCGGCGGCGGAGGCGTGCCGCACCCTGCGCTCCAGGTCCTCCGTGGTGCCCTCGCCGCTGCGGACGAGCGCGGCGGACTCGGTCTGGCGCAGGCGGTGGACCGCGCGCCGGTGGGTCAGCGTGGCGATCCAGGAGCGCAGCGGCCCCTGCTTGGGGTCGTACGCGTCGGGGTTCTCCCAGACATGGGTGAAGACGTCGCGCGTGATGCGGTCGGCCGCGTCCTCGTCACCGAGCACGCGGTGCGCGAGCCCGTGCACGAGCGACGCGAAGCGGTCGTACAGCTCGCCGAGCGCGGCGGCCTCCCCGTGCGCGAGCCGCTGCTGCATCCTCCGGTCCCACCGGGTCGGAGTCTCCTTGGCCATGCGGCCCCCTCACCGTGTGCCTTCCCTCGAATGTAGTCGGACCCGCCGACAACGCACGTGCCTTTGCGGCAAAGGTCGACCTGCCCGGACGCGGATGGTAAGGAGACGGTCACGGTGTGCGGACCTTTGCTGCCGGAAGCGACCGAAAATCCGATCACTTGGGTCTTAACCGGGTCATATGTGATACGTCTGCGGTGTTTCAGCACCTCGCGGTCGGGCAGCCGCGAGAGAAGACAACCGTAAGCAGAGGTTCCGGATCAACGAGAGGCGTGGCGCGTGACGCTCAGAGTGACCGAGGGACAGCAGGGTGGCTGGGCCGTCGTGCGGGTGTCGGGCGAGATGGATCTCGCCACCTCTCCCGCGCTGCGCCAGCAGGTGCACGACGCGGTCGCGGACGGCCGGCACAGCCTCGTCCTCGATCTCTCGCAGGTCCTCTTCTGCGATTCGAGCGGGGTCGGCGTGCTGATCGCGGCCCGCCGCCTGATGCGTTCCTGCCGCGGCGAGCTCCGGCTGATCCTGCCCGCCAAGGGGGCCGAGGACGGCTCGCACGTCAACCGCGTCCTGTCGGCGCTCGGCGTGCGCCGCCTCTTCGAGGTGTACCCGGACGTGCTGACCGCCGTGAACGACGAGGCGTCACCTCTCTCGGCCTGACGCACACCCGAGCGTCCGGGCGGCCGGGCACGGAAGTTGTTGCGGAATTTCTCCGGTCTTGGCACAAGCGTCGCGGTGCGGGCCCCCGGCGCCGCTCCACGACGTACGCTCCCTGGCGAGAGGACGGGCAGGGCCCGTACCACCACCGATGCGAGAGGCGGCCGAGGGGACATGGACCACGCCGAGAGCACCGATCACGCCGAGTACGAGCGCAGGATCGCTGCCCGCTTCGCCGGCTTCGACCAGGACGGCAACGGCTACATCGACCGCGAGGACTTCGTGACCGCGGCCAAGGGCCTGCTCGCTGAGTTCACCACGACGGCGCGCTGCGACAAGGGCCAGGCGCTCTACGCGGGTGCCGAGGCCTTCTGGCAGGGCATGGCCGGCATCGCGGACGTGGACGGCGACCAGCGCGTCACCCGCGAGGAGTTCGTGACGGGCGCGGTGAAGCGGCTGCGGGACAACCCGGAGCGGTTCGCGGAGATCGCCCGCCCCTTCCTGCGGGCCGCCATCGCAGTCGCGGACCAGAACGGCTCGGGCTTCACCCCGGCGGCCGCGGAGCGCGTCCTGCGCGTCCTCGGCGTCGACCCGTCCGTGGTGGGCCCGGTCGCCGCCGCGCTGGACGCGGACGGCGACGGGCGGATCTCCGAGGAGGAGATCGTCACCGCCTTCGCCCACTACTTCACCGTTTCGGAATAGCGCTCACCGGGCTTGTGCCCGCATAGCGCTCGCGCAGCTTGTACTTGAGCACCTTGCGCAGGGTGTCGTTGCGCGGAAGGGCGTCCACCAGCTCCAGCTGCTCCGGCAGCTTGTGCGTGGACAGCCCTTCCGACCGCAGATGGGACGCCATCGCCTCCAGGGTCAGCGGCTCGGTGCCGTCGCGCTGGACGACGACCGCGCACACCCGCTCGCCGCGCTCGGGGTCCGGGAGCCCGACGACCGCCGCGTCGCCCACCGCGGGGTGCGCGTGCAACAGGTCCTCGATCTCCTTCGCGGAGATGTTCTCGCCCTTGCGGATGATGATGTCCTTGGCCCGCCCGGTGAGCACCAGATGCCCCGTCTCCCGCACATGCCCGAGGTCGCCGGTGACGAGGAACCCGTCGCCGTCGAAGGCGGCCGCCGACTGCACGGGGTCCAGATAGCCCTGACAGACGGCCTCCCCGCGCAGCCTGACCTCGCCGTCCACGCCGTACGGGACCTGCTTGCCGTCCGCGTCCGTCACCCGGATCTCCATGCCCTCGGGGGGCCGTCCCTCCGTCGTGGCGAGGTTCTCCGCGGTGTCGTCGGGGGCGCCCATCGTGATCATGGGGACCTCGGTCATGCCGTATCCATGGGTGAGCTGACAGCCCATCTCCCGTACGACCGCGTGGTAGATCTCGGGCGGCTTGGGCGCGCCGCCGCCCGCGAGGAGCCGCAGCGTCGGGATGAGCCGGTCCGCCGGGGACCTGCGCTGTTCGGTCAGGAACATGGAGTAGAAGGCCGTGGAGCCGCCCGCGACGGTGACCCCGTGGCGCCGGTAGCCGTCGAGCGCGTCCGGCAGTGCGAACTGCTCGAACATCACCGCGGGGAACCCGTACAGGAGCAGCATGACCGTGTAGTCGGGGCCCGCTATGTGCGCGAAGGGGAACGCCATCGAGCCGACGTCGGACGCCGACAGGTGCAGGGCGTGCGCGAGGCAGGAGCCGCCGGCGATCAGTGAGCGGTCGGTGTGGAGGACGCCCTTGGGGTCGGAGGTCGTGCCGGAGGTCCAGTAGATCCAGCGCACGGACGTGCCGTCGGAGGGCGGGGGCGGCAGTACGGCCGGGTCGCCGTCGGGCAGCGTGTCGTACGCCTCGAAGATCCCGCGCGCGCCGAGGCGCCGGGCCATCTCCGTGTGGTCGAAGCTGCGCCACACGCCCGGGGTCGCGAAGAACTCGGCCTTCGACTCGCGCAGCGCGAAGCCGACCTCGCGGTCCCGGTAGAAGGGGATGACGGGGGACTGGACGGCGCCGATGCGGGCGAGGGCGAAGGAGAGCAGCGCGGTCTCGATGCGGGTCGGGAGCTGCCAGGCGACGACCGTCCCGGGGCGTACGCCCATGTCGTACAGGCCGGCGGCGACCCGCTCGCCGCGGTCGCGCAGCTCGCCGAAGGTCAGGCGCCGGTCGTCCTTCGCGTCGGGGGCGGACTGGATCAGTACGGGAGTGTCGGGGGTGAGGGCGGCGCGGCGCTCGATCAGCTCCCAGAGCGTCCCGGCGGCGCCCAGGGCGTGTGCGGTGTCGTTCACTGCTCCCCCTCGAAAGACAAGCCGTACCTGACGGATAGTCAGATCGTGCGGAGAGCGTAGAGCGCTGCGCCTTGTCGGTCCAGGGGTGCGGAGCTAGCCTGCTATCTGACGACCCATCAGAAATGCCAGTAGAAGCAGCGTCAGAAACGCCATCAGAAACTGTCAGGTGAGGGGACACGATGGACCCGATGGAACTGCCCCGGATCATCAGCGTCGACGACCATGTGATCGAGCCCGCGCATCTCTTCTCGACCTGGCTTCCGGCGAAGTACCGGGACCGGGGGCCGCAGCCGCTCACCGCCGGGATCGGCGAGCTCGCCTACGTGGCGGGCAAGTACCAGATCACCATGGACCCGGACGGGCCACCGACGGACTGGTGGATCTACGAGGACCTGAAGTTCCCGTACAAGCGCAACATCGCCGCCGTCGGCTTCGACCGCGACGACATGACCCTCGAAGGCATCACGCGCGCGGAGATGCGGCGTGGCTGCTGGGACCCGAAGGCCCGCCTGGAGGACATGGACCTCAACCATGTCGAGGCCAGCCTCTGCTTCCCCACTTTCCCGCGCTTCTGCGGCCAGACGTTCGCCGAGGCCAAGGACAAGGAGGTGGCGCTCGCCTGCGTGCGGGCCTACAACGACTGGATGGTCGAGGAGTGGTGCGGCGACAGCGGGGGCCGCCTCATCCCGCTCTGCATCATCCCCCTGTGGGACATCGACCTCGCCGTCGCCGAGATCCGGCGTAACGCCGCGCGCGGCGTCAAGGCCGTGACGTTCTCCGAGATCCCCACCTACCTGGGGCTCCCGTCGATCCACTCCGGCTACTGGGACCCGTTCTTCGCCGTGTGCCAGGAGACCGGGACGGTCGTCAACATGCACATCGGCTCCAGCTCGCAGATGCCCGCCGCGTCCCCCGACGCCCCGCCCGCGGTGCAGGCCTCGCTCAGCTTCAACAACGCGATGGCGTCGATGATGGACTTCCTCTTCTCCGGGGTCCTGGTGAAGTTCCCGACGCTCAAACTCGCCTACTCCGAAGGCCAGATGGGCTGGATCCCGTACGCCCTGGAGCGCGCGGACGACGTCTGGGAGGAGCACCGGGCCTGGGGCGGGGTGCGCGACCTCATCCCCGAGCCGCCGTCGACGTACTACTACCGCCAGATGTTCTGCTGCTTCTTCCGGGACAAGCACGGGGTGGCGTCCCTCGACGCCGTCGGCCGGGACAACGCGACCTTCGAGACGGACTACCCGCACGTCGACTCGACCTTCCCGCACACCAAGGAGGTCGCCCTCGACCATGTGAAGGGCCTCGACTCCGAGACGGTCTACAAGCTCATGCGGGGCAACGCGATCCGCATGCTCGACCTGGACCTCGACAGGTAGCGGGCCGCGCCGTGGATCTCACGTACACGGACGAGGAAGAGGAGTTCCGGGCGCGGCTGCGGGAGTGGCTCGCGTCCGTGCTTCCAGGACTCCCCCCGAAGCCGTCCCCCAACGACTGGCCGGGCAGGCGCGCCTACGACCTCGGCTGGCAGCGCAGGCTGTACGACGCCGGGTACGCGGGCCTGCACTGGCCCGCCGACGCGGGCGGCCGCGGTGCCACGCCCACGCAGCACCTCATATTCCTGGAGGAGACCGAGAAAGCAGGCGCGCCCTACGTCGGGGCCAACTTCGTCGGGCTGCTGCACGCAGGGCCGACGATCGCGGCCGAGGGGACACCGGAGCAGCGGGTGCGCTGGCTGCCGCCGGTCCTGCGCGGCGACGAGGCGTGGTGCCAGGGGTTCAGCGAGCCGGACGCCGGTTCCGATCTCGCGGCGCTGCGCACGCGCGCGACGCGGGACGGCGACCACTATGTGGTGAGCGGGTCCAAGATATGGACCTCGCACGCGGAGGTCGCCGACTGGTGCGAACTCCTCGTGCGGACCGACCCGTCCGCGCCGAAACACCGGGGCATCTCCTGGCTCGCCATGCCGATGGACGCGCCCGGGATCACCGTACGGCCGCTCCGCACGCTCGCCGGGTCCGCCGAGTTCGCCGAGATGTTCCTCGACGACGTACGCGTCCCGGTCGCCAACCGGGTCGGTGAGGAGAACGACGGCTGGCGCGTGACGATGGTGACGCTGTCCTTCGAACGCGGCACCGCGTTCGTGGGCGAGGTCGTCGCCTGTCGCCGCGTCCTCGGCGAACTGGCCGCGCAGGCCCGCAAGAACGGCCGCTGGGACGACGCCGTACTGCGCCGCAGGCTCGGCCGCCTCAACGCCGAGTTCCGCGCCCTGTGGCGGCTCACCCAGTGGAACGTCAGCGAGGCGGAGCTGGCGAACGGCGTCCCCGGCGCCGGCGGCTCGGTCTTCAAGCTGCGGTACTCGCACGCCCGTCAGGAACTGTTCGACGCCGCCGCCGAAGTGCTCGGCGTCGCGGGCGCCCTCGACACGGACCACGAGTGGACGCTCGACCGGCTGTCGTCCCTCTCGTACACGATCGCCGCCGGCACCTCCCAGATCCAGCACAACATCGTCGCCGAACGCATCCTCGGCCTGCCGAAGGACCGGCCCGGCCAACGGCCGAAGGATCTCCAGAAGGGAGGGCGGTGAGCATGCGCTTCCAGCTCACCGACGACCAGCGCGCCCTGCGCGACGGCGTACGCGACCTGCTCGCCGGCCGCTTCGACCGCGACGCCCTGCGCACCGCCGTGGACACGCCCGGACACCTGGACCGGGCGCTGTGGCGCGCTCTGGGCGACGCGGGGTTCTTCGCCCTGTGCCTGCCGGAGGCGGACGGCGGCGTCGGCCTGGGGCTGCCCGAGGCCGTCCTCGTCTTCGAGGAGGCGGGCCGGGTCCTGCTGCCGGGCCCGCTCGTCGCCACGCACCTCGCCGCGGGCACCGTGCCGGGCGCCGCGACCGGCGAGAGCGTCGTGACGGCGCCCGCCGGGGAACTCCTGCCGTGGCGCGACGCGTCGGACGTCGTCCAGGGCGACGCGACCGGCGCCGTACCCCTGGCCTCCGTCGACCCGCTCACGCCCCTGCACAGGCTGCCGGGCCCGCACGCGCCCCGCAGCCCCGAGGCCGTACTCCTCACCGCCGCCGAACAGCTCGGCTCCGCCACGCGCACCTGCGAGCTGGCGGTCCAATACGCGGGTGAACGCGAGCAGTTCGGGCAGCCCATCGGCGCGTTCCAGGCCGTGAAACACCTGTGTGCCCAGATGCTCGTACGGGCCGAGCTGGCCCGTGCGGCCGTGTACGCGGCGGCGGTCACGGCCGACCCGGTCGAGATCGCCGCCGCCGAACTGCTCGCCGACGAGGCGGCCGTGCGCAACGCGCGCGACTGCGTCCAGGTGCACGGCGGCATGGGCTTCACCTGGGAGGCGGACGTGCATCTGCATCTCAAGCGGGCCTGGGTACGCGCCGGAACGGGCCGTACGGCGCGCGAGGCGGAGGAGGAGCTCGCGGCGGCGCTGTGACGTCCGGGGATCTGTGCGGCGCGGGGCGAACCCGTGTACGGACGGTCACGGAACGTCGATATCGGGTTGTGTCCTGCGCGGGACTCGTCACGGCACGGAGTCGGGGTCCCGCTCGGGTACCTTGTGTGGGATGCGAGTGGTTCCGAGTTCGAGCCATCCCGGTGTTGCCCCTGAGGCGGCTCCGGATCCGGCGATGCGCGCCGTTCGCAGCGCACGGGAGGGCCGCACGCCCGCCCGTTCGACTCCCCGCAGGACGCGTCGCACAGTATGGCGCACGCGTACTCCTTCGCGCTGGAATATGCCCGAAGCGCTTGTTGGGGTGACTGTACGTCAACCATGCTGTCCTCCAAGGGGATCACGGTCCGTGAGCTCCTTGACTTGTCACAGTCCCGAGGCGATGTGTCCGCCGGTTCGGATGGTGTGAGCGGTGCAGGTGCTTCAAGTTCAGCTGGAGGTCGGGGCGGATCCCGCGGAGGTGGGGCGAGCCCGCAGGTGGGCGCGCTCGCGCCTCGCAGGGTCCGGGATAGGGGTCGATGAGCCGCTGGCGGAGACGCTCATCCTGATCGTCTCCGAGCTCGTCACCAACGCCGTGGTGCACACCGGCTGTCCGGCCGTTCTGCGCATGCTGCTGCCGGGCGTCCCGGCGGAGGCCAGTGCCGGCACGGTCCGCGTGGAGGTGGCCGACGCCAGCGACCGGCCCCCCGCGCCGCGGCACGCCGACGGGGAAGAGACCAACGGCCGCGGCCTGGAACTCGTCGACGGCCTGGCGGACCGCTGGGGCTGGCGGCCCGAGGGCACGGGCAAGGCCATCTGGTGCGAGATCGACCGCTGCGGCGCTCGGGGCGTGGGGGCGGGGGCGTATCCGGGGATGGCGTACGAGGCCGTGTAGTTACGCCTCCCGGCGCGTCAGTGCGCCTCCGCGTTCCTCGGCATGCGCCGGAGTGCGCCGTCATAAATGTCACATAACTGGCAAATCTCCTTACGGGTGTTGACGCCGGGTGTCCGTTTGATCACGCTTGTGGTCAGCGATTCGTGGCGAGGGGACGCCGAGGGTTCCGGTGACGGGAGCCCTCGGCGAGTACGGGTCGTGCCGCGGTGGCCGGCTCCCCCGGAGGCCGGGGGGAGCAGGGCCCGGGCGCCGGGGGCTGGGCGGCGGTGCAGGTCGCATCGCCGTCCGGTTCTGAACTCCCTTGTGGAGCAAGCCTTTTGGGGTCTACAGGATCGCGACCGGGGCCACGGGTGTGCCGGTGCCGCCGACGAAGGGCTCGGGCATCGCCGACAGCAGGAACGCGTAGCGCGAATCTTGTGCACAGGCTGTGGACAAGTTCTCCAGATTCCAGTTCTGGCCCTGGAGCATGCCCATTTCGACCAGGTCGAGGGCGTGCACGGGCAGCCAGAGGTTCTCGATCTCCGGCGGGAAGATCTCGAAGGTGAGGGTGTCGTTCGCGACCGCGGCCACGTCGCGCGCGTGGAACCACTCGGGCGTGCGCACAGACAGGCCGGGCGACGGATAGCTGTACGCGTGCTTGTCGCCCGCCAGGTACGTCTGGATCTGGCCGGTGCGGACGAGGACGATGTCGCCGGGGTGGACGGTGACCCGGCCGAACTCCGCGGCTTCGTCCAGGTCTTCGGGTGTCACGGCGTGGTTGCCGGGCAGCCGGTCCACGCCCTTCGCCGCGGCGACGTCGAGCAGGACGCCGCGCGAGACGACGTGCGGGGCCTTGTCGATGCCGCTGAACTGCGCGCCGCCGTGCGCCGTGATCGTGTCGGCGGGGCGGCCGTTGTAGATGCGGCCCGAGTGCGAGACGTGTGTGAGGGCGTCCCAGTGGGTGGCTGTCTGGAGCCCCATGGTCACCGCGTCGTCGCTGGTGGCGACGGTGCCGGGGCCGAACAGTTCGTGGTTGATCTGGACCATGGTGTGGAGCGGGTTGACCCGGCCGGGGATCATCCCGGTCTGCACCCCGTCCTCCTTGAGGGGCAGCGCGAGCGGTATCCGGCGGCCGGTGCGGACGGTCGCCGCGGCCTCGCGCACGACCTCGTCGGTGACCAGGTTGAGCGTGCCGATCTCGTCGTCGGCGCCCCAACGGCCCCAGTTGTTGACGCGCTTGGCCATCTCGTGGAACTCGGCAGGCAACGACATGAGTGCTCCCCGGGGGCTTGTCTTCGGGTATCTGACGGGTCATAGAATCTAACGGTCCGTCAGAAACCGCGGGAAGGGGCCGGACGTGGGGAACTTCTTGGCAGGCAAGGTGGTGGCCGTCACCGGGGCCGGGCGCGGCATCGGCAGGGCCGTCGCGCTCGCCTGCGCCGCCGAGGGCGCACGGGTCGTGGTCAACGACTACGGGGTGTCCATCGAGGGCGGCGAACCGGCGAGCGAGATCGCCGAGTCCGTCGTCAAGGAGATCGAGGCGGCCGGCGGCGAGGCCGTCGCCGTCGCCGACGACATCTCGACCATGGCGGGCGGACAGCGGATCGTCGACGTGGCGCTCGCCCGGTACGGGCGGATCGACGGCGTCGTCTGCGTCGCCGGGATCCTGCGCGAGCGGATGCTGTTCAACATGTCCGAGCAGGAGTGGGACCCGGTGGTCGCCACGCACCTGAAGGGCACGTTCACCGTGTTCCGGGCCGCGTCCGCCGTCATGCGCAAGCAGGGGTCGGGCACGCTCATCGGCTTCACCAGCGGCAACCACCAGGGATCCGTGGCGCAGGCCAACTACAGCGCCGCCAAGGGCGGGATCATCTCGCTCGTACGCAGCGCCGCGCTCGGACTGCACAAGTACGGCGTGACGGCGAACGCGGTCGCACCCGTCGCCCGTACCCGTATGTCGGCGAACGTGCCCATGGAGCTCAAGGAGATCGGGGAGCCGGAGGACGTCGCCGCGCTCGTCGTCTATCTGCTCAGCGAGCGCGCCCGTGCCGAGAGGATCACCGGGCAGGTGTACACGATCGCCGGCCCGAAGATCGCGGTGTGGGCCCAGCCGAGGGAGCTGCGCTCGGGCTACGCGGAGGGCGGCTGGACCCCGGACAAGATCGCGGACTTCCTGCCGGGCACCGTCGGCGTCGATCCGATGCCGATGCTCGCGCAACTGGAGGCGATGGCCGAGGCGGCCGCGGCGAAAGCGCGGCCCAATCAGTGATGTCGAGGCCGGGGGCGGAGGCGCGTTGTGGAGTTCGGGTTCGGGGATGAGGACGAGGCGTTCCGGCGGGAGGCCCGCGCGTGGCTCGCGGAGCACCTCGCCGGCGAGTACGCCGTCGCCCGGGGGCGCGGCGGGCCCGGGAGTGAGCACGAGGGCGCCGGCGTACGGCGGTCCTGGGAGCGGGAGTTGGGTGCGTCCGGGTGGATCGGGCTCGGGTGGCAGCGCGGCGGGTACGGCAACCGGGCCGCCTCGCTGACGCAGCAGGTCGTCTGGGCCGAGGAGTACGCGCGGGCCCGGGCGCCCGCACGCCACGGGCACATCGGCGAGAACCTGCTCGCCCCGACCCTGATCGCCTACGGCGACGAGGCGCAGCAACAGCGCTTCCTGCCGCCCGTCGCCTCCGGCGAGGAGCTGTGGTGCCAGGGGTACAGCGAGCCCGGCGCCGGTTCCGACCTCGCGAACCTGCGCACGGCCGCCGTGCGCGACGGGGACACGTACCGCGTGACCGGGCAGAAGGTGTGGACATCGCTCGCGCACGAGGCCGACTGGTGCTTCGTGCTCGCGCGCACCGAGGCGGGCTCGCGGCGCCATCACGGACTGTCGTTCCTCCTCGTGCCGATGGACCAGCCGGGCCGGATCGAGGTGCGGCCCATCCGGCAGCTGACCGGCACGGCTGAGTTCAACGAGGTCTTCTTCGACGGGGCGCACGCGCGCGTGGAGCACGTCGTCGGCGGCGAGGGGAACGGCTGGCGGGTCGCGATGGGGCTGCTCGCCCTGGAGCGCGGCGTCTCGACGCTCGCCCAGCAGATCGGCTTCGCCGCCGAACTCGCCGAGGTCGTACGGACCGCGGTGCGTACGGGCGCGGCCGGGGACCCGCTGTTCAGGGACCGCCTCGTGCGGCAGTGGGCCGAGCTGCGCGTCATGCGGTTCAACGCGCTGCGCACGCTCGGCGGCGCGCAGGACCCGGGCGCCCCGAGCGTCGCCAAGCTCCTGTGGGGCCGCTGGCACCAGCGCCTCGGCGAACTCGCCCTCCAGGCGCGGGGCGCGCTCGCCGCCGCCGGCCCCGGGGACTGGACGCCTGACGATACGTACGAACTCGACGCCGCGCAGCGGCTGTTCCTCTTCAGCCGGGCCGACACGATCTACGGCGGCTCGGACGAGATCCAGCGCAACATCATCGCCGAGCGCGTGCTCGGGCTGCCCAGGGAGACGAGGGAGTCGTCATGAGGGGTGTCGTGTTCGACGGGGTCCGGGCCGACGTGGTCGACGATCTCGAGATACGCGATCCGGGGCCGGGGGAGGTGCTCGTCGACGTCGCGGCCGCCGGGCTGTGCCACAGCGATCTGTCGGTGATCGACGGGACCATCCCGTTCCCGGCACCGGTCGTGCTCGGGCACGAGGGCGCGGGGGTCGTGGAGGCCGTCGGCTCGGGCGTCACGCATGTGGCGCCCGGGGACCATGTGGCGCTGTCCACGCTCGCCAACTGCGGCGCCTGCGCGGACTGCGACCGGGGGCGGCCGACCATGTGCCGCAAGGCGATCGGGAGGCCCACGCAGCCGTTCTCGCGGGGCGGAACGCCGCTCTACCAGTTCGCCGCGAACTCCTCGTTCGCCGAACGGACCGTCGTGAAGGCCGTGCAGGCCGTGCCGATTCCCGCGGAGATCCCGCTGACGTCGGCCGCGCTCATGGGGTGCGGGGTGCTGACCGGCGTCGGGGCCGTCCTCAACCGGGCGCGCGTGGACCAGGGCGACACCGTCGTCGTCATCGGGACCGGCGGGATCGGCCTCAACGTGCTGCAAGGGGCCCGGATCGCGGGCGCGTCGAGGATCGTCGCCGTCGACGCGAACCCCGACAAGGAGGCGGTGGCGCGGCAGTTCGGCGCCACGGACTTCCTGACCTCGGCCGACGGGGTCAGGGACGTCCTGCCGACCGGCGCCGACCACGTCTTCGAGTGCGTCGGCCGCGTCGAGCTGGTCCGGCAGGCCGTCGACCTCCTCGACCGGCACGGCCAGGCCGTACTCCTCGGCATGCCGGGCGCCGACGCGGAGGCGTCCTTCGTCGTCGCCTCGCTCTTCCTCGACAAGTCCATCCTGGGCTGCCGCTACGGCTCCTCGCGGCCCCAGCGTGACATCAGGCTCTACGCCGACCTGTACCGCCAGGGCCGGCTGCTGCTCGACGAGCTGGTCACGGAGACGTACCCGGTCGAGGACTTCGCGAAGGCGGCGGAGGACGCGCAGCAGGGGAGGGTGGCGCGGGGGGTGCTGGTGTTCTGAGCTGGGCCTACGTGGGCTGACCTGCGCCTACGTCGGCTGACTGCGCCTGGGCTGTCCGGCCCGCGCCCTGCGGGTTCGTCGCGTGGAACGTCCGGCGGTAGGCCGTGGGGGTCACGCCCAGCGCCGTCTGGAGGTGCTGCCTCATCGACTGCGCCGTGCCGAAGCCCGACTCGCGCGCCACCTGGTCCATCGACAGGTCGCTCGACTCCAGCAGGTGCCTGGCCCGTTCCACCCGCTGCTGGGTGAGCCACTGGCCCGGGCTGACGCCGGCCTCCTCGCGGAAACGGCGCGTGAAGGTGCGGACCGACATCGCCTCCTGGGCGGCCAGGTCCCGCAGCTGGAGCGGTTCGTGGAGGCGGGCCAGGGCCCAGGCGCGGGCCTTGGTCGTGGTCGCGAGCTGGGGTTCGGGCACGGGGCGGTGGATGTACTGGGCCTGCCCGCCGTCGCGGTGGGGCGGGACGACGGTGCGGCGGGCCACCTCGTTGGCCACCGCCGCGCCGTGGTCGCGGCGGACCAGGTGCAGGCAGAGGTCGATGCCCGCGGCGACCCCGGCCGACGTCAGGACGTCGCCGTCGTCGATGTAGAGGACGTCGGCGTCGACCTTGATCTTGGGGAAGAGCCGCTGGAAGTGCTCCGCCGACGCCCAGTGCGTGGTCGCCGGGCGCCCGTCCAGGTAGCCCGCCGCGGCGAGAACGTAGCTGCCGGTGCAGATCGACACCATCCGCGTGCCGGGCCTGACCTGCGCGAAGGCCGCCGCCAGCTCGTCGGTGAGTACGCCCTCGTCGAGGACGGGGCCGCGCTCGTACGACGCGGGAACGACCACCGTGTCCGCGGTCGCCAGTGCCTCCGGGCCGTTCCTGATCAGGACGGCGAAGTCGGCGTCCGTCTCCACGGGGCCGGGTTCCCTGACCGAACAGGTCACGACCTCGTACAGCGGCCGGCCCCCGGTGTCCTTGGCGCGGGTGAAGATGCGCTGGGTGATGCCGAGTTCGAAGGGGAGCACGCCGTCGAGGGCCAGGACGACCACGCGGTGGGGGCGCCGGGTGCGTGCTGCGGGAGTCTCGGGCATGGCTCCGAGTGTATGGCCCGATCCTAACGAAGGCTGTCTTTCGGGCCACTCGTCCGGGGCGGGCCGGTGATCCGATGCTGTCTGCTGTGACGCACACAACGGACATGACACCGACCACCGCGGCCGAGGGCTCGCCCGGCGCGGGCGCCTCCCGTCCGCCGCGCCCCCGTCCCCGTATCCACCGCGCCTGGTTCGTGGCCGCCGTCACCTTCGTGACGATCATCGGCGCCGCCGCCTTCCGGTCCCTGCCGGGGCTGCTGATCGACCCGCTGAACGAGGAGTTCGGCTGGTCCCGCGGCACCATCGGCCTCGCCGTCTCCATCAACCTCGCGCTGTACGGGCTGACCGCGCCCTTCGCCGCCGCCCTCATGGACCGGTTCGGCATCCGGCGCGTGGTCGCCGTCGCCCTGGTCGTCATCGCGGCCGGCTCCGGCCTGACCGTGTGGATGGACTCGGCGTGGCAGCTCCTGCTGTGCTGGGGCCTGCTCGTCGGGCTCGGCTCCGGCTCGATGGCCCTCGCGTTCGCCGCGACCGTCACCAACAGGTGGTTCACGGCCCGGCGCGGGCTCGTGACCGGCATCCTCACGGCCGCGTCCGCTTCGGGGCAGCTCATCTTCCTGCCGCTGCTCTCGTGGCTCGTCGAGGCGCACAACTGGCGGCCCGCGGCCGTGACGGTGGCGCTCGCGGCGCTCGCCGTCGTGCCGTTCGTGTGGCTGCTGCTGCGCGACCACCCGGCCGACGTGGGTACCACCCCGTACGGCTCCGAGGAGTTCGTCGAGAAGCCGCCGCCCGTCACCGGGGCCGCCCGCCGCACCGTGGGCGTGCTCTTCAAGGCCGCCCGTACGGGGCCCTTCTGGCTGCTCGCCGGAACCTTCGCGATCTGCGGCGCCTCCACGAACGGGCTCGTCCAGACGCACTTCGTGCCGGCCGCGCACGACCACGGGATGCCGATCACCGCGGCGGCCTCGCTGCTGGCCGTGGTGGGGGTCTTCGACGTCGTCGGAACGGTGGCGTCGGGCTGGTTCACCGACCGCTTCGACGCGCGGCGGCTGCTCGCGGTGTACTACGCGCTGCGCGGGATCTCCCTGCTGTTCCTGCCCATGCTCCTCGCGCCGTCCGTCCACCCGCCGATGATCTTCTTCATCGTCTTCTACGGGCTCGACTGGGTCGCCACCGTGCCGCCCACCCTGGCCCTGTGCCGTGAGCACTACGGAGAGGACAGCGCGATCGTGTTCGGCTGGGTGCTCGCCTCGCACCAGGTGGGTGCCGCGCTGGTCGCCTTCCTCGGCGGCGTCGCCCGTGACACGTTCGGCTCGTACGACGTCGTCTGGTACGCGTCCGGCGCGCTGTGCGCCGCGGCGGCCCTGTTGGCACTTGTCATCCGCCGCCGTCATGCCGATGCCGGTGCGGGCCTGGTGGCCGGACCGGCCTGATCAGTGCTCGAAGCGGCCGAACGCGCCCTTGTGGAACAGCAGCGGGGACGGCTCGCCGTCCCCCGTCCCGAGCGCTTCCACCCGGCCCACCACGATGAGGTGGTCCCCGCCCGTGTGGACGGCGTGGATCGTGCAGTCGACCCAGGCGGGCGCGCCCGCGATCCGCGGCGAGCCCGTCACGGGCGCCGCGTCGTGCTCGACGCCCGCGAACTTGTCCGCGCCGCGCGCGGCGAAGGACCGGCACAACGCGCCCTGGTCCGCGCCCAGTATGTTCACGCAGAAGACGCCGGCGCTCGCGATGCGCGGCCAGGTCGTGGACGTACGGGCCACCATGAACGCCACCAGCGGCGGGTCCAGGGAGAGCGAGGAGAAGGACTGGCAGGCGAAGCCCGCGGGGGGAGCGCCGGGGTGCGGGGGCGGGGCTGTGACGACGGTGACGCCGGTGGCGAAGTGCCCGAGGACGCGGCGGAACTCGCCGGGGTCCAGTGGCGCCCGCTCGTCCTCGCCCACGGCCCGTAGCTCCGGACGCGGCAGTGCGTCCACCGGCTCGGCCGACGTGGGCGCACCGACCGACCGGAGGTACCTGACCACCGTCGCTGCCATTCCTGCGTGTCCCATCACACCTACGATTGAAGCTGACGATACGTCAGATAGGAAGTGGTGGGCCCGAATTCCATGACGGCGTCCAGCGCTGAAGAGCTACCGGCCCTTGTACGTCGGGTCGCGCCGCTCCTTGAAGGAGGCCACGCCCTCCTGAGCGTCCGCCGTCGCCATGTTGATCTCCTGCGCCGTAGCCTCCGCCGCGAACGCCGTCGCGCGGTCCGACTCCAGGGAGGCGTTGACCAGCTGCTTGGTCATGGCGATGGCCCGGGTCGGACCGCTCGCCAGGCGCGCCGCCCACTCCTGGGCCGTCTTGCGCAGCTCCCCGTCCGGGACCGTGCGGTTGACAAGGCCCAGGCGTTCCGCGTCCGCCGAGGAGAGCGCGTCGCCGAAGAACATCAGCTCCTTGGCCCGCTGCGGCCCGATCAGGCGCGGCAGCAGATAGGCGCCGCCCCCGTCCGGGACCAGGCCGCGGCGCGCGAAGACCTCGATGAACCGGGCCGACTCCGCCGCGAGCACCAGATCGCAGGCGAACGCCAGATGCGCGCCGATGCCGGCCGCCGTCCCGTTGACCGCCGCGACGACCGGCTTCTCGCAGTCCATGACCGCCGCGATCAGACGCTGCGCGCCGAGCCGGATCGTGCGGGCGACGTCGCCGGGCACGCGGGGCCCGGTGGCCGGAGCGCCCCGCAGGTCCGCGCCGGCGCAGAAGCCCCTGCCGGTCGCCGTGATGACGACGGCGCGCACGTCCGGATCCGCGGAGGCGCTGTTCAGGATGCCGATGATCTCCTCGCGCTGGTCCCAGGTCAGCGCGTTCATGGCCTCGGGACGGTTGAGCGTGATCCAGGTGACGGCGTCGGCGGTCGTGCACTCGATGGTGGCGGACATGACCTCTTCTTCTCTGTGCGGAGGCGTGCGGTGGGCGGTACCGGCGGATCTCAGTGGCACACGGCGAGCGCGTCGAGCGCCACCGCGCCCTGGCCCCGGGGGAGCACCATGAGCGGGTTGATGTCCAACTCGGCGAGTTCGTCGCCCAGTTCGAGGGCCATGCGCTGGACCCGCAGGACGACCTCCACCAGTGCGTCCAGGTCCACGGGCGGCGCCCCTCGCATCCCGTCCAGGAGCGGCCTGCCCCGTAGTTCGTCGAGCATCGCCCGCGCCTGGTCCTCCGCGAAGGGAGGCACCCTCACCGCCGTGTCCCGCAGCACCTCCACGAGTACGCCGCCCAGGCCCACGGTCACCGTCGGGCCGAACAGGTCGTCCTGGGTGACCCCGACGACCATCTCGACGCCCCGCTCGACCATCTGGCACACCAGGACGCCGTCCAGGTCGAGGCCCTCGTAGCGGGCGATGTCGGTGAGTTCCCGGTAGGCGTCCCTGACCTGGCTGGCCGAGGTCAGGCCGACCTTGACCAGGCCCAGGTCCGACTTGTGGGCCAGCCGCGCGCCGGACGCCTTCATGACTACGGGGTAGCCGACCTGCCCGGCCGCCCGTACCGCCGCCGCGGCGCTGGTCACGAGCTGCTCGCGCGGTACGCGGATGCCGTACGCGCGCAGGAGCTGCTTCGCGGCATGCTCGCTGAGCTGGCGGCCCGGACGCATCAGGGCCTGCGCCTTGCGGAAGGAGGGGGAGGGCGTGCGGGGCGCATCGGTGAACGGGGAGCGGTAGGCGGCGGTGAACCGGTGGTGGTCCAGATAGGCGCGGACGGCCGTGATGCAGTTCCCGAACGTGCGGAACGTCGCGAGGCGCGAGGAGCCGAGAAGCGTCTCGCGGTAGGCGTCCTCGGTGCCGAGGGGCGAGCCCCAGACGACACAGATCAGCTTGTCCGTGCGCTCCGCCGCCTCCGCGAGGTCCCGGGCCAGCTTGTCGCTCATCGGCGGGAACGGGCCGGTGATCGGGCAGATCAGGACGCCTATGGACGGGTCCTGGAGGATCGACTCGATGATCTTGGGGCCGCGCCAGTCGCCCACCGGGTGGCCGCCGTTGTCGATCGGGTTCGCGACGTTGAGGTACTCCGGGATCCACTGGTGCAGTTCCTGCTGCTTCGCCTCGGACAGCGCCGGCAGGGGCAGGCCCGCGCGGGTGGCCAGGTCGGCGAAGTGGGCGCCGGTGCCGCCCGATATCGAGTAGACCGCGACGCCGTCCGCCCGCGGGGGCCGGGCCCGCGCCAACAGGGCCGCGGTGTCCTGGAGTTCGTCGAGTCCGTCGACCCTGATCACGCCGAACTGCCGCATCGCCGCGTCCACCACCGTGTCCGCGCCGGTCAGCTTGCCCGTGTGGGAGGCCGCCATGCGGGCGCCCGTCTCGGTCCGGCCGACCTTGACGGCCACGACGGGTACGCCGTTGCGCGCCGCGCGGTCCGCCGCGAGGAGGAACCCGCGGCCGTCTTTCAGTCCCTCCACGTAACACGCGATCGCCCCCACCTCCGGGCGCTCGGCGAAGTACGAGATGAAGTCCGCCGTCTCCAGGTCCGCCTCGTTGCCCGTGGGTGCCCAGTGCGAGAGCCGTACGCCCAGCTCCTGCATCGTGTAGAGGGGGCGGCCCTGGTGGCCCGACTGCGTGATGAGGGCGATCGCCGGTCCTTCGAGGTCGTCGCGGAACTCGGAGAACGCGTTCAGGTTCGTGTTCGGTCCCAGCAGCCGCATGCCCGAGCGGCTGACCGCCGCGGACAGGGACGACTGCGCGGCCGCTCCTTCCTCGCCGGTCTCCGCGAAGCCCGACGCGAACGCCACCGCGAACTTCACCTTGGCCTGGGCCAGTTCCTCGATGACCGGCAGCGGGTCCGAGATGAGGAGTACGGCGAGGTCGACGGGTTCGGGCAGCGCGGAGACGCCCGGCGAGCACGGGATGCCGAAGACGGTCTCGCGGGTGGGGTGCACGGGGTGGAGGCGGGCGCCCACGCGCTCCGCCCAAGCGATCAGCTGGCGTGTGATGCCCGTGTTCGGGCGGCCCTCGGCGTCGGACGCGCCGATGACCGCTATCGATTCGGGCCGGAAGAAGCGGTCCAGGTCGGGCACCTCGCGGTGCAGTGGCCTGCCGCTCACGTCCAGGTCGTCCGCCCTGCCGTGCACGGTAGGTGCCGGCTGCTCTCCGCAGGCGATCGTGCGGGCCCGGCGGGGGTCGGTGGTCAGGGTGCCGTATGTCGATCCAAGCATCGGGTCCGCCCGCTCCTCGACTGGTGCTCACTAACTGACGTAGTGTCAGATTACTGAACTGACGCTGTGTCAGGAACAGGGCTGCAAGCAAAGGCTGTTACGGGTGTTCCCACGGGCGGGCGGGTTGGAACGGCGGGATGTGGCCACTGTGGGCGGGTGTGATGGACGGGGCGCGGACAGATGGCGCCGTGCGTGCGGGCGTGCGTGCCTGCGGGCGGGCAGGTGACGGGACGGCGGTGGCCGCGGTCAGCCCGCGATCACCTTCGCGATCTTCCGTGCGTCCAGGGCCAGTTCGCGGAACATGCCGCTGATCGGGTTCGTGTAGCCCGTGAAGTGGAGGCCGGGCGCGGCGGGGTCCGTCCGCCGGCCGTGCGTGGTCGGGCGGCCCCGGTCGTCCAGGACGCCGAGGTGACCCACCAGGCCCTCCAGCGCGCGGCGGTAACCCGTCGCCGCGATCACCGCGTCGGGGGCGATGTGCGTGCCGTCGGCGAGGAGCACCTTGCCGTCCTCGAACGACTCGACGGCCGCGACGGGTTCGACCTTGCCCGTGCGCACGGCCTCGATCAGGCCGACGTCCTGCACGGGGATCGCGCCTTCGCGCACCCGCGAGTAGAGGCCGGTCGTGGGTCTGGGCAGGCCCTGTTCCGTCAGGTCGGGCACGCTGAGCTTCGCCATGGGGCGGGCCAGGCGGTCCACGATCGCCACGGGCAGCCTGCGGCACAGGATGCCGGTCCGCTGCGCGGGCCAGCCCGCGGTGGACCGGCGCACGATGTGGGGCGCCGTACGGACCGCGAGCCGGACGCGGGACGCGCCGCCCTCGGCCAGGTCCACGGCGATCTCGGCGCCCGTGTTGCCGACGCCGACGACGAGCACGTCGCGGCCCGCGTACGGCTTGGCGTTGCGGTAGTCGCCCGCGTGGAGGAACTCGCCCGTGTACGAGGAGCGGCCCGGCCAGTCGGGCAGGCGCGGGGTGTGGTTGTAGCCCGTGGCGACCACGACGGCGCTCGCGGCCAGTTCGCGTCCGCCCGAGGCGCGCACGAGCCAGCCGTCCTCCGTGCGCTCCACGCGGGAGACCGTCACGCCGGTGACGATCTCCAGCTGGTGGAACTCGGCGTACTTCTCCAGGTAGCGCACGACGTCGTCGCGGGACACCCAGCGGCCGAAGCGGCGCGGGATCGCGAGGCCGGGGAGCCCGGAGAGCTTGCGGGTGGTGTGCAGGTGGAGGCGGTCGTAGTGGCGGCGCCAGGACGCCCCGACGTGCTCCGACTTCTCCAGGATCACGGCCCGTACGCCCCGCTCGCGCAGCGCCGCGGCCGCGGCGAGGCCGCCCGGGCCGCCCCCGATGACGTACACGGGGCGGTCCTGGTTGCGTGCGGCGGGCGCGGGCTCGGTGACCATGAGTGCGAGCGTAATCACGGTTCGATTTGATGGGTCTCGGTCAAGACCGGAATCGGTTGCGAATTCATCACGGCGTACGCCCCTTGCGGTGGCGCCCCCGTGTGCGCTGAACTGACGTTCCGTCAGAAACGGAGAGGAGGGCCCCGGTCGTGGACTCGATCTGGCTCGACGGCGTCGAATGGCTGGCCGTGCTGCGCATAGGCCTCGGACTGTGGTGGCTGGAGAGCTGGCGGCACAAGGACAAGAAGGGCTGGTTCGAGCGGGGCACCGGCATCGCCTGGGCCGCCGACGTCGCCGCCAAGCACCGGTGGAACGCCGTGCGCAGCGGCTTCGGCGCGGTCGTCACCCCCCGGCCGAAAGTGATGGCGTACATCGTCGTCTACGCCGAACTGGCCCTGGGTCTCGGGCTCGTGGTGGGCCTGCTGACACCGGTGGCCCTCATCGGCGGGCTGCTCCTGAACCTCCTGTACCTGGTCCTGATGATCCACGACTGGGCCGAGCAGGGACAGAACGCGATGATGGCCCTCATCTCGCTCGTGGCACTCTTCGCCATGTCCTGGCAGGCCTGGTCCCTCGACGCGGCGATCGGACTCTTCCTGTGACTCTTCCCGCGACCGTACGGTTCGACGTCCCCGAGCCCGACGTCTTCACCCGCCCCTACTGGGACGCGGCCGCCGACGGGACGCTGCTGCTCCGCCGCTGCCGCGCGTGCGAGCGGGCCCATCACTATCCGCGCGAGTTCTGCCCGCACTGCTGGAGCGAGGACGTGGCGTGGGAGCGGGCGTCCGGGACGGCCGTCCTCTACACGTGGTCCGTCGTCCACCGGAACGACCTGCCCCCCTTCGACACCCGCACCCCGTACATCGCGGCCGTCGTCGACCTCGCGGAGGGCCCGCGGATGATGACGGAGATCGTGGACGCCGACGGCGGCGAGCTGCGCGTGGGAATGCCGCTGGAGGTCACCTTCCGGCAGGTGGAGGACTTCTCCGTCCCGGTATTTCGCTCGCGGACGTGAGGGGAGGGGCGGCACCATGCCGTCATGACAGAGACCCCCGCTCCCGTGCCCGGCTGGCACCTCACCGCTGACGTCGACGACTTCCTCGCCCGCGCGGGCGACTACCTGCGCGCCGAGCCCGCCCTGCACACGGTCGCCCTCGGCGTCACCGCGAGCCTGCGGGAACGGGGGCCGGCGGTGTACGGGGCGCGGGGGCAGCTCTTCGGGGTGCTGTACGGGCCGGACGGCGGCGTGAGCGGGACATTCCTGTGGACGAAGCCCTTCCGGCTGAGCATCAGCCCCCTGGACCGGGAGCAGGCGGACGCGCTCGCCGCCGCGCTCCAAGGGCGGCCGGTGACCGGCGTGTTCGGGGTCGACGCGGCCTCGGCCGCCTTCGCCGACGCCTGGCAGTCCCGCACGGGAGCGCGGGCCCACCGCGCCATCGAGCAGCGCCTGTACCGGCTCGGCGACCTCACCCCGCCGCTGCCCGCACCCGCCGGGCGGCCCCGCGTCGCCACCGGGGCGGACCGGGAGCTGCTGGTCCGGTGGCGCAACGAGTTCGCCGCGGACGCCGGCACTCCGGGCGGCGCCTCGGGCTCGGAGGAATGGGCCGACGAGCGGATCTCGTACGGCGGCGTCACCCTCTGGGAGACCGCGGACGGCGTGCCCGTCTCCATGGCCGGCCGGACCCGCGAGGCCGCCGGAACGGTCCGGGTCTCACCCGTCTACACACCGAAGGAGCTGCGCGGCCGCGGCTACGCGGGAGCGGTCACCGCCGAGGTCAGCCGCGCCGCCCGGGCCGCGGGCGCGAGCGAGGTGCTCCTCTTCACCGACCTCGCCAACGCGACGAGCAACGGCCTGTACCTGCGCATCGGTTACCGTCCCGTGCGGGACTTCGCCGTCCACACCTTCACCGCACCCGAGAACGGCTGACACCTCATGACCGACACCCTCGAGATACGTGGCCACGGACTGCTTCTGCGCGGCTGGCGGGCCGGGGACGAGGGGGACGCCGCCGCGGTGCTGCGAGGGCTCGGAGACCCCGAGTTCCGGCGCTGGAACACCACGCTCGTCCCGGTCGACGACCTCGCCGCCGCGCATGCATACCTGCGCTCACGCCAGGAGGCGCTGGCGAGCGGCGAATCCGTGGCGTGCTGCGTCACCGACGAGAGCACCGGAGAGATACTCGGGCACGTCGGCGTCAACGCGATCACGCCCGCGTTCCGCACCGCCCGCGTCGGCTACTGGGTGCTGCCCGAGGCGCGCGGGCGCCGGGTCGCGACCCGCGCGCTGAGCCTCGCGTCGCGACTGGCCTTCGGTGAACTCGGCCTCTACCGGATCGAACTCGACCACGCACTCGGGCACGAGGTGTCCTGCCGGGTCGCCGAGCGCGGCGGATACCGGTACGAGGGCACGCTGCGGGGGGCGATGTTCGAGGCGGGGCGGCGGGACGCCTTCCGGGACATGCACCTGCACGCCCGCCTCGCCTCGGACCCCGAGCCCTCGGTGGCATGAGGCCGCCCGGTCACGGCCAGAGCAGCTCCCGTACCCAGCCCGTCTCCGTGCAGCGGTACCTGAGGCGGAGGTGGCGGCGGCGGGCGTCGCCCTGGAAGAACTCCACCTCGCGCGGCGCCAGCGCGTAGGCCGTCCAGGTCGGGGCGGGGGCGGTCGGGTCGGCCTGCGCGCGCTCCCAGGCGGCGGCCGAGGCCGACTCCAATTCCTGCTGCGAGCCGAGGACCTCACTCTGGTGGCCGACCAGGGCCGCCGCCAGTGCTCCCGTCGAGCGGACGTGGAGGTCGGCCTGGCTCACCTCGGGCGACTCCGTGGTGACATCACCGCGTACGCGGATCTGGCGGCCCTGCGCCGGCCAGTAGAAGCCGAGCGCGGCCCGGGGGTGCGCCGCGAGCTGGCGGCCCTTGGCGCTGCCCGCGTGGGACGCGAAGTGGAAGCCGTCCTCGTCGGCGCCGTGCAGCATCACGGTACGGACGTCGGGCAGGCCGTCGCCGTCCACCGTCGCGAGCGACATGGTGTGCGGCTCGGTCTGGCCCGCGGCGACGGCCTCGGCGAACCACTCGACGAAGAGCGGCAGCGGGGCGGACGGGGCCGCCGACGGGTCGAACTCGGGCAGTTCGGTGTCCCAGACGCGCAGGGACTTCAGGATCTCTCGCAGTTCCGGCATGCACCGATTCTGGCGGTGGACGCGATCGCCCCGCCGACCGGTACGTCCGGAAGGCGGGGCGACCCGTACGCCAGATGAGCAGAGCCCGTCAGGCGAGGCCCGTCAGATCAGGTCCATCGCCGCGACCTCGTCCGGGCTGCCGTAGCTGACCGGGCCCTGGAAGCGGCGGCGGGCCGTCGCGAACCACCACACCGTCGCGATCACGAGGACGGCGACCAGCGCGATCGGCGCGTAGTTGAACGACGTCGCGTTGATCGGGGACGCCTGCGGCAGCATGAACAGGACGCTGCTCGCCACGATCCAGACCACCGCGACCGCGGCCACCGGCTTGCCCCAGCGGCCCAGGTTCCACGGCCCCTGCTGGAAGTCGTCGTGGCGCAGGCGCAGGTAGATCGGGACGGCGTACGCGAGGTAGAGCCCCACGACGTTCACGCTCACGATCGCGGTGAACGCCGTGTGCGACCACCAGCCCGGCACCACGAGGACCAGCGAGCAGGCCGCCGCGAGCCACACGGCCTTCACGGGCGTGCGCGTACGCGAGGAGACCGAGTGCCACCAGCGCGAGCCCGGCATGGCGCCGTCACGCGAGAAGGCGAAGATCTGGCGGGTGTTGCTCGTCATGTTGGCCAGGCCGCAGAACAGCATCGAGCCGATGACGATCAGCAGCAGGAGCTTCGCCGTCGTCATGCCGAGCGCGTCGATGAGGATCTGCACGGGCGGCGCCGACGCGCTCGCCTCCGCCGCGTAGTCGCCGATCGCGAAGACGAGGGCCAGCATCAGGATCAGGCCGGTGACGGCGGAGTAGCCGATCGACCGCATGATGCCCTTCGGCGCGTTGACCGTCGCCTGGACCGTCTCCTCCGACATGTGGAAACTGCCGTCGAAGCCGGTGAACGTCCAGCTGGTCACGAGGAGGCCGAGCAGAGCGGCGTAAATCCCGTTGGAGAAGCCGGTGTTGTTGGTGAACTGCGTGACGACCGACGCCGACTGGTGATGGTCCGGCACGGCGATCAGCGCGACCACGATGACCACCATGCCGACGAGGAGCCACCACACGGAGATCCGGTTGACCAGCGCCACCAGCTGCACCGTGTACGTGTTGGCGAGCGCCTGGAGCAGCAGGATCACCGCCGTGATGAGGACCGTCTGCTGCGCCGTCGCGTGGTACGACGGCCACTGCATGACGAGGAACGCCTGGATGAACGTCGCCGCCGCGTAGCCCGTCGCCGCGGTGCCGCCGACCTGCCCCACGAAATTCAGCCAGCCCGTGTACCAGGACCAGGCGCCCTTGTGCCGTTTCGCCAGCTTTCCCGCCGAGAAATAGAGCGCCCCGCTCGTCGGATACGCCGATGCAATTTCGGCCATCGACGCTCCGACGAAAAGCACCATGGCCGCTACGGCTATCCAGCCGAACACGAGAATGCGCGGCCCGCCGGCGTTCATTCCGAACCCGAAGGACGAGAAGATGCCGGAGATGATGTTGATGATCGTGAAGGAAATCGCGAAATTGTCGAACGCCTTGAAGCGCCGGGTCAGCTTCCGCGGGTAGCCCATCGCGTGCAGCGTCGCGTCGTCGTCGAGCGCGGCGGCGGGCCGCCCGGATCTGGTGGGGGACGTGGGGGGAGTGGGTGCGCTGGTCAGGGGGTCGGACACAACCTCGGCCTTCCGGTGTGGGGGAATTTCCGAAACTTGTGGGGCGGGTGGGGGTCAGGTGCTGTGGGGGACCGGCAGGCCGCACGCGCGCCGCGCCCTGCTGAGCTGTTCCTCGGGGTCGCCGAAGACGCTCCACGGCATCCGGGACGCGTACGGGCCCATGGCCGTGAACACCGCCCGGGCCTCGAAGGCGCACTGCGCCATGTGCAGCGCGTGCGCCAGATACGCCAGGTCGAGAACCGGCGTGAAGCGGTAGCCGGCCACCTGCGGCAGCCAGTTCCGGTACGCGCCGAGCGCCGTCGCCTTCCACTGCGGCTGGTCCCAGGTGTGCTCGGCGAGGAGGGACGCCGGGTTGTGGCCCTCGACGAGGGTGACGAGGGGCAGCAGGCGCAGCGGGGACGAGGCCGGGGCGCGCTGGCTCAGATACGCGGCCACGTCCCAGGCCGCGTTCGCCGTGCCGCCGTGCCGGGTGAAGAAGAACGCCAGGAACTGGTGGTGGGCCTCGCGGTGCCAGGGGTCGAGGCGCGTGACGTGCTCGAACTGGGCCCACGGGCCGCGGGGTTCGGTGAGCAGGCCCTGCGGCGCGCGGTCGCGGGGCCGCTGGAGGCGGGCCATGGAGAGCCGGGCGGCCCACGGGGTCGGGTCCTTGGGCGCGAGGTCCGCGGCCCGGTCGCAGGCGGCGAGCGCTATCCGGCCCAGGGCCCCGATGCGCCGGTCGTGGGACTGGGCCGCGCGCAGGGTCCGGAACACGGCGACGCGCGCCCACAGCAGGGCGGCGTCGGGGCCGGGCTCCTCCTCCAGCCAGCGTTCCGCCAGGTCGGAGTCGGCGGCCACGGAGGCGAGGACGAGGGAGCGGTGGGCGCGCAGTCCGAAGTCGCCGTGCGTCTCCTTGAGGACCGAATGGGCGCCGAAGTAGCGGCCCGCCCGCAAATCCGTGCAGGCCCTGGCCAGCTCTCGGTCGTCGGCGGCGGGATGCCAGACGTACTGTCCTTCGAACGAGCCGGCGGTCATGCTCCCCTGCCACTGTTCTGCTTTTCCGTACGGACGACGGGGAGCACCCTACTCAGGATCATGCCCTACGGAAACTGTGCATCCGAAATAACAGGGTCCGGGTTGTTTATGATGCGGCACATGGGCGGTCCGCGATCGGTTTATTGAAATTGCAAATTTATTGTGCCGATTCCCGGATTCTTATGGACGCGGCCTCATGGACGCGGTCTCAGGACGTGCCGAGCACCACCGTTCCCGACGAGCAGAACCATCCGCCCGTACCGGACGCCACCGCGAGCCGCGGAAGCCGCCCGCCCGCCTTGCGCACCTGGCGCTCCCCGGCCTCGCCCCGCAGCTGCCGCACCGCCTCCACCAGCAGGAACAGCCCGCGCATTCCCGGGTGTTGGGCCGAGAGGCCACCGCCGTCCGTGTTCGTCGGGAGCCCGCCGTCCCGCAGCAGCCGCCCCTTCTCCACGAACGGTCCGCCCTCGCCCTTCGCGCAGAACCCCAGATCCTCCAGCGTCGCCAGCGTCATGTAGGTGAAGGCGTCGTAGATCTCCGCGAGGTCGATCTCGTCGGGCGTGACGCCCGCCCGCTCGAAGGCGAGCTTCCCGCTGACGGCCGCCGGGGACACGGTGAAGTCGTCCCACTCGGACATCGTCGTGTGCGACACGTACTCGCCCGAACCGAGCACCCACACCGGGGACTTGGCGCAGTCGGGCAGCAGGTCCTCGGCGACGAGCAGCACGGCGGCGCCGCCGTCCGAGCGTATGCAGCAGTGCAGTTTCGTGAACGGGTCCGCGATCATCGGCCCGTCGAGCACGTCGTCCACGGTGACCGGGTCGCGGAACACGGCCTCCGGGTTCAGCGCCGCGTTCGCCCGTGCCTGCACGGCGACTTCGGCGAGCTGCTCCAGGGTCGTGCCGTACTCGTGCATGTGGCGCCGCGCCGCCATCGCGTACTTGGCGATCAGCGAGTGCCCGTACGGCACCTCGAACTGGAGGGGGCCGCGGGCGCCGAAGCTCAGGTTCGACGTGCGCCGCCCGGCCTTGATGTCGGCGCGAGCCGTCGACCCGTAGACGAGCAGGACGGCGCGCGCGTGGCCCTGGGCGATGGCGTCCGCGGCGTGCGCCGCCATGACCTCCCAGGTGGAGCCGCCGACCGAAGTCGAGTCCACCCAGCGGGGTTTGAGGCCGAGATACTCGGCGACCTCGACCGGGGCGAGGATGCCGAGGCCCGCGCTGGCGAACCCGTCGACGACATCGGGGGTGAGCCCGGCGTCGGCCACGGCGCGGCGGGCGGCCTGGGCGTGCAGGGCGTACGGAGTGGCCTCGTCCACGCGGCCGCAGTCGGAGAGGGCGATGCCGGCGATGGCGACCCGGCGGGAACCGTGAAGTGCGGCAGTCATGAATCTGACGGTACATCAGATCTGCTGATCCGCCAGAGTCTCTCTCTGTGCACGTCTCTGTGCTTCCCGGCTCCGCCGCCCTAACATGACGCCCCGTCAGAACAGGGGGTTCCGGGGTCGCCGGGCCCCGGGGAGGAGCCCGTATGGACGCCGCCTTCACCGCGGAACAGGACGAGATCCGCCGCACCCTGCACGAACTCATGAACAAACGCTGCGGCCCCGAAGACGTCAAGGCAGCCGTCGGTACCCCCGCCGGCTACGACCCGGCCCTGTGGTCGGCCCTCGGCGGCGAACTGGGCCTGCCCGGCCTGGCGCTCCCCGAGCGCTACGGCGGAGTCGGCTGCGGAACCACCGAACTCGCCCTGGCCTGCGAGGAGTCGGGCCGCGCCCTGGCCCCCTCCCCGCTCCTCGCCACCGCGGCGCTCGCCGCACCGCTCGTCCTCGCCCTCGGCACCGAGGCGCAGCGCGCCGAACTGCTGCCCCGCATCGCGTCGGGCGCCCTGACCGCGACGCTCGCCGTCCCCGGCGAAGGCCTCGCCACCGCGCTCGGCCTGACCGGCGACAACCGCGGCGACTGGTCGGGCGGCGGCCGCGCGGGCGGCGTCCAGGCCAGGCAGGACGACCGCCATGACGGTGGCTGGCGCCTGTACGGGCAGGCCGACCAGGTCCTCGACGGACACAGCGCCGGCCTCCTGATCGTCGCCGCCCACACCGGAGGCTTCGCCCGCTCACGGACCCTGCTCTTCCTCGTGCACGGTGACGCGGAGGGGGTCGTCAGGACCCGCCGGACGTCCCTCGACGAGACACGCCCCCGCGCCCGGGTCGAACTACGGGACGTGGCAGCCGAGTTGCTCGGCTCCGGCGAGGGCGACGAGGTGGCCGGAGCCCTGGCGACCATGGGCGACGCGGCCGCGACCGTACTCGCCGCGGAAGCCGTCGGCGCCGCCGAGCGCGCCCTGGAACGGACCGTCGAGCATGTGCGCCGGCGCGAGCAGTTCGGGCGCCCCATCGGCTCCTTCCAGGCGGTCAAGCACCGCCTCGCGGACGTCTACGTCCAGGTGCAGGCGGCGCGCTCCGCGGCGTACTACGCGGCCTGGTCGGCGGGCTCCGGGAACGCCGAGCGGACGGGCGGCCTCGCCCTCGCCCAGGCCCTGGAAGCGCTGCGCACCGCCGCGTCCGAGGCCGTCCAGCTGCACGGGGGCATCGGCTTCACCTGGGAGCACGACGCCCACCTCTATCTCAAGCGTGCGACCGGCGACGAACTGCTCTTCGGTCCCGTCCACCTGCTGCGCGCACGCGCCGCGGAATCCGCCGAGCTCTTCACCCGTCAGGAGGCGACGGCCTGATGGCACCACCTGGAGCAAGGCTGCTGCAGAAGGTCTCGTCGACCCGCGCCTTCGCCCGCGTCGCCCCCCACTTCATCCCCGCGATGGACCGCACCGTGCACCGGCTCACCCGGGGAAAGGTGCTGCTCAGCGCCCAGATGCTGCCGGGGGTCATCCTGACGGCGCAGGGCGCGAAAAGCGGACTCCCACGGCGTACGCCACTCGCGTGCATGCCCGAGCGGGAGGCCGGCACCTGGCTGCTGATCGGGTCCAACTTCGGCCGCCCGGGACATCCCGCCTGGACGGCGAACCTGCTGGCCCATCCGGATGCCGACATCAACTGGAAGGGCGAGGACATCCCGGTCACCGCGCGGCTGCTCGACTCCGCCGAGCGGGAGGAGGCCTGGGCCGCGGTGCTGAAGTTCTGGCCGCCGTACGCGACGTACCAGGCGAGAGTGGAGCGGGAGATCAGGCTCTTCCGGCTCGAGCGCCGATAGGGCGGACCAGGGGATGGAACTGCAACAGCGGCGGCTCACGTGACACGCGAACCGCCGCTGCTCGACAGGAACTGGAAAACCCCGAAGGACTGCTCCAGGGCTACTTCGTCGGCTTCTTGCCGGTGACGCCCAGGTGCACCAACAGAGCAAGATTGGGCTTGAGTTCGGCCTGCTTGACGCCCCAGGTCTGGAAGCCCTTCTGATGCGAGGCCACGGCCGCGAGCATCGCGACGAGCGAACCGGCCATCGCGGCGGGGCTCACGTCCTTGTCGACCTTGCCCTTGGCCTGGAGCTCCTTGACCGTATCCGTAAGGGAGTTGTTCACGGAGTTCAGGATCTTCATGCGGATCTTGTAGAAGCGCTTGTCGCCCTCGGCCGCGCCGAGGTCGACGACGCGCAGGATCGCATCGTTCTTCCGCCAGAACTCGAGGAATCCGTCGACGAGTTCCTGCGAGGTCTGCCAGCCGGCCTTGCCGACCCATGAGCGGCCCTCGAGGAGCTGGGTCAACCCGGCGCCCTCCGCGGCCATTTGCTCGGCGATCTCCAGAACGGCGCCTTCGACGTCCGGGAAATACTGGTAGAAGGTCGCCGGTGAAGTGCCTGCCTTCCGGGCCACATCAATGACTTTGACGTCCCGGTAGGGCGAGGAGCTGAGCATCTCGCCGAGGCACTCCAGCAGCTTCTGACGCGTCGCCTGACCACGCCGTCCGGCCACGCGGCCGTCGACGGTACGCACTTGTCCTGTCATGCCGTCAGCTTACCGAGGGGTGATCGGAGCGCGATTCGGCCGACTGCAAATGGGGTTGAGGGCTCCGGCACATGGGTTGATGAGGGGCCGCCCGGGGCTTTTGCGCATGTGGGGGCCGGTGAGGCTGCACAAGTTATCAACAGCCTGTGGAAAACCCGGTGGATAAAATTGGCCAAGTGTTCGAATTGGCCGTGCCACCGGCCCGCGAAGGCGACACCCTGCTACCCGGGGGCACTCCTCCCTCAGTGACGTACGGCACACCCGCGTACGGCAGGTGAACAGGAAGGACGCACGCCGATGGAGTTCGCCGAGGGCGCCCCCTGCTGGGCCGACGCCGCGCTCCCCGACGTGGAGTCGGGCAAGCGCTTCTACGGCGACCTCTTCGGCTGGACCTTCGACGAGGGCGCGGGCGCCGAGTACGGCTACTACACCCAGGCCTACAGCCACGGAAGAAACGTCGCAGCCCTCGCCCCGGACCGCGACGGCCGCACGCCCACCGGCTGGACCGTCTACTTCAAGGCCCGCGACGCCGAGACCGTCGCCTCCGCCGTAAGGGACTGCGGCGGACGCCTCCTCGTCGAACCCCTCTCCATCGGCCCCTTCGGCACCATGGCGCTCGCCGCCGACCCCGAAGGAACCGTCTTCGGCCTCTGGCAGGCCGGCACCCACACCGGCTTCGAGACGCAAGGGGAACCCGGGACGTTCCGCCGCACCGAGCTCCGCGCACGCGACAGGGCGACCGTCGCCCCCTTCTATGCGTCGGTCCTGCGGCAGGGCGCCGCCGACCTCGGCATATCCGCCGCCGCCGGCAAGGCCCCGGCCCGCTTCCTCGTCCACTTCGCCGTCACCGACTGCGAGGCCACGGCCGACGCCGCCACCCGCCTCGGCGGCCGCGTGAAGGAAGAACCGTTCGACACCCCGTACGGGCGCGTGGCCGTCCTCACCGACAGCCAGGGCGCCGCCTTCGCCGTCCACCAGGGCTGAACAGGCCCCTCCCGCTCCCCTCCCGCTCCCGCGGAATCCACCCGTAATGCGGCACCTCTCCTGTGACACCCCGTTTTGCCCCCGGGTTCGCAACCGGAGCCCCGTACAGGAAGAATCGGGGTGCGTGCCGCCGCAGGGCTTCGGTGGTGAGACGCTGACCGGGGACTGTGCACAGCGACCCGGTCCCGTACGGGGAGGCAGGCAAGTGGTGGATCAGCTGACGCAGCACGATCCGAGGCGGATCGGCCCGTTCGAGGTCCTGGGACGGCTCGGCGCCGGCGGCATGGGACTCGTCTATCTCGCGCGCTCGGCATCCGGCCGGCGCGTGGCGATCAAGACCGTGCGGACCGAACTCGCCGAGGACCAGCTCTTCCGCGTCCGCTTCACCCGCGAGGTCGAGGCGGCCCGCGCCGTATCCGGCTTCTACACGGCAGCCGTCGTCGACGCCGACCCGCGCGCCGCCGTGCCGTGGCTCGCCACCGCCTACGTCCCCGCGCCCTCCCTCGAAGAAATAGTGAACGAGTGCGGGCCGCTGCCGGCCCAGGCGGTGCGGTGGCTCGCCGCCGGAATCGCCGAGGCCCTCCAGTCCATCCACGGCGCGGGCCTCGTCCACCGCGACATGAAGCCGTCGAACGTGCTCGTCGTCGAGGACGGCCCCCGCGTCATCGACTTCGGTATCGCGTCCGGCGTCTCCAACACCCGCCTGACCATGACGAACGTCGCCGTCGGCACCCCCGCCTACATGTCGCCCGAGCAGGCCAAGGACTCCCGGAGCGTCACCGGAGCCTCCGACGTCTTCTCCCTCGGCTCCACCCTCGTCTTCGCCGCCACCGGACACGCCCCCTTCCACGGCGCCAACCCCGTCGAGACCGTCTTCATGCTGCTGCGCGAAGGCCCCGACATCGAAGGACTGCCCGACGAACTGCGGCCCCTCATCGAGTCCTGCATGAAGATGGAGGCCCCGCTGCGGCCCTCGCCCGCGGACCTCCAGGCCCAGCTCGCCCCGCACCTCTTCGGCTCCGGCAGCGACGACAGCGGCACCGCGTCCGCCTGGCTGCCCGAGCGCTCCGTCGCGCTCATCGAGGAACGCAGGGGCGGACGGCCCCCGGTCAAGAGCAGCGGTCCCGGCCGCGGCGGCAGCGGCGGCCGTGGCGTGCACGGCGGCGGCCCCGGCCCCATGCCGGCCATGCCCGCGCAGCCCCCCGGCCCGCCCCCGTCCCACGCCCCCGGCACCGGCGGCTGGCGCCCCGTGCCCGCGCCCGTCGGCACCGCGGGCCTCGCACCCGACGCAGGGCCCGTGCGCCTGGCCGGGGCGAAGGTCCCGATCGGCCCCGGCCCGCGCGTCGCCGACGCCCGCGCCGCCGCCGTGAAGGCACCGCCCGCCGACGCCGGCCTCGCCGCGTCCTGGTCCCGCCCCAAGACCGGCGTCAACGGCACCCCCGATCCCGTGGTCCCCGCCCCGGCCCCCGAGGCGGGCGCCGCCTGGCGCCCCTGGCGCTTCCGCATGTCGAACGACGTGTGGGGCACCCCGTCCGTGGCCGGCGACCTCGTCTACGTGACCTCTTTCGAGGTGCACGCACTCGACGTGTCCACCGGCCGGCGCCGCTTCAAGACCCGCGACGTCGCCTGGTCCATGGCCGTCGCCGACGGCCGGATCCACGCCTCCGACGGCCCCACCCTCTACGCGCTCGACGCCCGCGAGGGACACGACCTGTGGCGGCTCCAGACCGACGCCTGGGTGTACTCCCTCAAGGCCGACCGCGGCACCGTCGTCACCGGCACCCGCGGCGGCGGCGTCCAGGCCTGGGAAGCCGTCAACGGCGACAAGCTGTGGGAGATCAGCGGCGCCCAGAGCGACTTCGAGTCCCCCGAGGCCGGACCCGTCATCCACGACGGCACCGTCTACGTCTGGCAGGACGCCCGGCTGCGCGCGCTGGAAGCCCGTACCGGCGAGGAGCGCTGGTCGTACCCGATCGGCGACGCGGCCTCCTGCGGCGGCGTCCCCGTCCGCCTCACCCAGGCCTCCGACGGCTACGTCTACGTGGCCGCCGGCACCCGAGTCCTGGCCGTCGACGTCGTGAGCGGCCATGTCCGCTGGCACTTCGAGGCGCCCGCCGTGTTCCTCTGCCCGCCCGCCTTCGCCCCCGGACCCGCCGTCACCGGCGGCGGCGTCTACCTCGCCGATCACCTCGGCACCGTCTACGCCCTCGACGCCACCGACGGCCGCGACCGCTGGCGCATCGCGACGGAACCCCGCCCCTCCTCCATCGAACCGGTCCTCGTCTCGCACGGCCACGTCCACGTGGGCAGCGGCCAGGGCCTCTACACCCTCGACGCCGTCACCGGCACGCCCAAGTGGCGCTTCCAGGCGGGCGGCGAGGTCGTCGGCTCACCCGTGGTCGCCGACAACCGCATCCACTTCGGCGCCACCGACCACCTCCTGTACACCCTCAAGGCCGACGACGGCCGCCTCCGCTGGAAGCTCGCCACCGGAGGCGAGATCACCGGCGCACCCGTGGTCAAGGACGGCGTGGTGTACGCGTGCAGCAAGGACCGCTGCGTGTACGCACTGGACGCGGAAAAGGGCACCGGGACGGCTTCGGCGCGCTAGGGCTTGTCGCCGGGCTGCCCACCCGGGTGCCCGTGCTGCCCCTCCTCGTACGGGGGCTCCTCGTAAGGGGGATCCGGGTACGGGGGCTGCTCGGCGTACGGCTGCATCGGGCCCTCCAGCGTGTGCTGGGGCCCGTCGAGCGTGGGCGCCGGGGGCGGCACCGGGTCGGTGAAGTGCGTGGGCTGCGGGCCGCTGTCACCGGCGTACCCCTGGTCCGCGTACTCGGGGAGCGGCGGCTGCCGCTTGTGCCGCCCGCTCATCACGGCCGCACCGAGCAGCAGCAGTACGCCTCCGACGGCCGCGCCGGCCACCCCGAGACCGAGCCCGGAACCGTCACCGGCCAGCACCATCCGTCCCTCGGCCTGCCCCACCCGCACCATCCACAGCACGGTGAACGCGAGCACCACCACGCCGGCGAACGCGACGAGCAGCCGCGACCGCAGCACGATCCCGATCAGCGTCGCGGCGGCGGCCACCACGAACGGCAGGAGGAGGGAACCGAACAACTCCGCGCGCGCGTCCGTCACTCCGGCAACCGTGAACAGGTCACCGAGGCGGTAATAGCGCCCGTGACGGCCGTCGTACCACGCACGGAAGGGGCTGGAGACGGCGGCCGTCGCTCCGAGGAGAGCGAGGATCGACCCAAGGACGTTGCGGACCATGCGCAGCCTCCTGAGTGCGGCCCGGTTCGGCTCTCGGTCCCGACGCTACGCCGGGACCACACCCCTCGCCACGCGGCGCTGCTACGGTGTCGGGTCGCCGTACGGAACGCAATGATCACCATATTTTCGGGGGAGCAGAAGGATGCTGCGACGAGGGTTGAAGCTCACGGCACTGGCGGCCGTGGTCGTACTCGCACTGACCGGATTCTCGACGGGCCGCGGCCACGGGTCGTCCAAGAGCAGGGGACACAGCAGCAGCAGTGGTGGAGGCGGCTGCTCCAGCTCGAAGCAGAACCACAGCGGATCGTCGTCGAGTACGACAGGCGGTTCGAGTTACGACGATGACGACGACTCGTACAGCAGCTCCAGCTCGGGCTCCTCGGGCTACACGTCGGGCGGCAGCAGCTACAACAGGCGCCCCACCCGCACCCCCAGCACCTCCAGCACCTCCAGCACCTCGGGGAGCGGCCGGAGCGCCGACATCACGGCGAAGCTCCTCAAGTGCGCAGGCAAGGACTCCGCGTACGCGTCCGTCGAGCTCAGGAACCGCGGCAGCCGGGACGGCCGCTACAACCTCACGATCCACTTCCAGGACGCGGACGACATCACCGTGATCGACGGCAGCACGTCCGTCACCGTCCCGGCCAACGGCACGAAGGTCGCCAAGGTGAAGCCCGGCGGCGTCGGCCTGCTCCCGTCGATCGACCACTGCCAGCTCGACGGCGCCCCGGCCCCGAGCTGAGGCCCTGCCTCCCCGCCGCCGGTCACCGCACCCGGAACCCGCCCGGCCGCCGCGCGGAGAACAGCTCGGCCTGCCGCTCCGGAGCCAGATTGCCCAGGGCGATCAACTGCGGCGCGTGCGCGAGGGCCTGCGTGCGCGCCGCTTCCTTGGCCGCCCACACCGCCCGCACCGTGCCCTGCACGGCCTCGGTCGGATACGACGCGATCGTCTCGGCGCAGCGCACCGATGCCGCCAACGCGCCCCCGGGCCCGGTCAGTTCGGACACGAGCCCGGTCTCGTACGCGCGCCGGGCCGAGATCCGTTCGGCGGTCCCCATGAGCGCCATCCGTGCCACCTCGCCGAACGGCATGCGCTGGGCGAGGTGGATGGTCTCGTAGGCGCTGACCATGCCGTAGGTCGTATGCGGGTCGAAGAACGTGGCGCTCTCGTCGGCGACGACGAACTCGCTCTCGCCGATGAGATAGAACGCCCCGCCACAGGCCATCCCGTTGACGGCGGCGACGACGGGCTTCCACAGATCGTTGGCCTTGGGCCCGACCGCGACGAGCGGATCGTCGATGCTGTACGGGGACTGCGGCTGCGGCACCTCGGCGTCGCGGTCGATGCCCGTACAGAAGGCCCGCTCGCCGGCGCCGGTGATGACGACGGCGCGCACCGAGTCGTCGAACCTGAACCCCTGCCAGGCGGCGGTGAGTTCATCGGCGGTCGCCAGGTCGATCGCGTTGTGGCGTTCGGGCCGGTCGAGGGTGACGACGGCGACCCCGGTCTCCTTGTCGGTCTCGACGCGCACGCTCACGGCCGCTCCAGAACCCAGCGCGGCATCGTCACACCGTCGACGTCGGTGAAGGCGACCTGCACCTTCGCGCCGATGCGCAGCCGTCCGGGGTCGACGGAGTTCAGGGCCGCGTCGGCGGAGGCGACCAGATTCCCGACGAGCCGGATCCGGGGCGCGTCCGCCAGCTCGACGATGATCGCGTTGTACGGGGCGACGGCGGCGTACGCGGGCAGGAGCGGCGGATGCGGGACGACGTAGGACCAGATCCGCCCCCGCCCGCTCATGAGCCGCCACTCACTCTCGAACGACCCGCAGTGCGGGCAGCAGGGACGAGGCGGGAAGCGCAGCTCACCGCAGGTGGGGGAGGCACAGGCCTGCATGCGGAGTTGGGACTGGGCGGCGTAGTGCCAGAAGGGTGCTCCGTCGTCATCGATGACAGGTGACAGATAACAGATTTCAGATTCTGTCATTGGTCAATCCAACTTCCCTTTTTGTCATGGGTAAGTCCAACGCCGTCGGGGCGGCGGTCATGGTGCCGGTCACGGCGACCCGCAACGGCCTCACCGCCCAAGCTCACGCCCCCCGCAGCAGCAAGGCCGACGTAGGTACCCCCTCGCCCGCTGTCACCAGGCACGTCCCAGCCCCTGGTACCTGCGCCGTGCTGATGCCGCGCAGTTGTTTCACACCCTCGTTGATCAGGTTGAAACCGTGGACGTACGCCTCGCTGAGCCCGCCCCCACCGGTGTTGAGCGGCAGCCGTCCGCCGATCTCCAGCGCCCCGCCCTCCGTGAACGCGCCGCCCTCGCCGCGCCCGCAGAACCCGTACCCCTCCAGGGACAGCGGGATCAGCGGCGTGAACGCGTCGTAGATCTGGGCGACGTCCACGTCCTCCGGCCCGAAGTCAGCCTGTTTCCACAGGTGTCGGGCCGCGGTCCACGCCGGCCCCGTCAGCGGGTCGTCGTTCCAGTAGTTGACCATCCCGTGGTGCTGGGACGGCAGCCCCTGCGCGACCGAGTGCACGTACACCGGCTTCTGGCGGCAGTCGCGTGCCCGCTCGGCGGAGACGACGACGCACGCCAACGCGCCATCCGTCTCCAGGCAGTTGTCG
This sequence comes from Streptomyces sp. NPDC055140, assembly GCF_053607285.1. NCBI lineage: Bacteria > Bacillati > Actinomycetota > Actinomycetes > Kitasatosporales > Streptomycetaceae > Streptomyces > Streptomyces sp. NPDC055140. The sequence continues at coordinate 280,552 of NZ_JBSGTG010000008.1, forward strand.
AAGAGGCACAGCGGTTCGCTGATCATGCGGGCCGTCATATACATGTCACGCGTCAGCGGCCGCTCGTACATCATCGCGGCCGGGTTCTGGTTGGCGCGGTTGCGGCAGGCGAGCGCGACGTTGAAGAGGTGGTCCCTGGTCGCCCCGTACTCGTGCATGTAGCGCCGCGCGAGCATCGCTATCTCGTCGGCGGGGCGCAGCAGCCCGTACGGGCGGGTCCACTGTGCCGGCGTCGGCAGCTGGACCGCCGTGTTCTTCCACGGGCGCGGCCCCGACCCCCGCTTGCGCGACCGCCACGCGACACCGACGCTCGCCTGCCCGGTGGCGACGGCGGCGGCCAGATGCGCGACGGTCGCGCACGATCCGCCGCCCCCGAACCCCACCTTGCTGAAGAAGGTCACGTCGCCCGCGCCGACGGCCTTGGCGACCTCGACCTCGTCGGTCTCCTCCATCGTGTACGAGGCGAAGGCGTCGACCTCGGACGGCGCGATCCCGGCGTCGTCGAGCGCGGCGAGAATCGCTCGGCAGGCCAACGTCTTCTCGTTTTCCCGGAGTTGTTTACCGAAGGCCGTCTGCCCGATCCCCACTATGGCTGTCGCGTCCTTGAGCCCCGCCATCGCAAGCCACCTCCGCGCGTCGTGATGCCACCACGATCGTCCCGTCTGCTGACAGCGCGTCAGGCTACCGTTAATCTGACGGATAGTCAGCTACGGGTCGGCTACGGGTGTGGAGGTCGTGCGATGCGCGGGGACCTGGAGTGGGGCACCGTTCCCCAACTGGTGCATGCGGCAGCCGAACGGTACGGGGAGCGTGAGGCCGTCGTCGAGGGCCGTACGCGCATCTCGTACGCGGAACTCGGCGACCGCGTCGAACGGGCGGCCGCCGCGTGCATCGCGAGCGGCGTCGAACCCGGCGACCGGGTCGCGGTCTGGGCGCCCAACACCCTCGACTGGATCGTCTCCGCCCTCGGCGCGGTGAGCGCGGGCGCGGTCCTCGTCCCCCTCAACACCCGCTTCAAGGGTACGGAGGCGGCCTACGTCCTGGCCCGCTCCCGCGCGAAGCTCCTCTTCGTCACGGGCACGTTCCTCGGCACGTCCTACGTGGCATCCCTTCGCCGTGCGAACGCCGAACTCCCCTACCTGGAGCAGGTGGTTGTCCTCTCCGACACGGCCCCCGACACCTCACCCGACCACGAGGACCCACGCGTCTGGCGGACCTGGAAGGACTTCCTGGCGGGCGGCGAGGGCGTCTCTGGCGAGACGGTCCGGGCCCGCGCGGCGGGAATCGCCCCGGCCTCCCCCTCCGACATCATTTTTACCTCGGGCACCACGGGCCGCCCCAAGGGCGCGGTGATCACCCACGCCCAGACCCTGCGCGGCTACGCGATCTGGTCCGACCTGGCCGGTCTGCGCGAAGGCGACCGCTACCTGATCGTGAACCCGTTCTTCCACACCTTCGGCTACAAGGCCGGCATCATCGCCTGCCTGATGCGCGGCGCGACCATGGTTCCGCAGCCAGTCTTCAACGTGGACACGGTCCTCGCCAACATCGCCGCCGAACGCATCTCCGTACTCCCCGGCCCGCCCACGCTCCACCAGTCACTCCTGGACCACCCGAACCGCACCGCCCACGACCTGTCGGCCCTACGCCTGGTGGTGACAGGCGCGGCGGTGGTCCCCCTCCAACTCGTCGAACGCCTCCGCTCCGAACTCCGCATCGACACCGTCCTCACGGCGTACGGCCTCTCCGAGGCGAGCGGCATCGTGACGATGTGCCGCCGCGGTGACGAGGCGTCGGTGATCGCGTCGACGTCCGGCCGGGCGATACCCGGCACGGAGGTACGCGTGGACTCGCCCGAACCCGGCGAACCCGGCGAGGTCCTGGTCAGGGGCTTCAACGTCATGAGCGGTTACTTCGAGGACGAGGACTCGACACGCGAGGCGTTCACCGAGGACGGCTGGCTGCGCACGGGCGACGTGGGGGTCCTGTCCGACTCGGGGAACCTTCGTATCACCGACCGCATCAAGGACATGTTCATCGTCGGCGGCTTCAACGCGTACCCGGCCGAGATAGAGCAGCTCCTCGGCCTCCACCCGCACGTGGCCGACGTCGCCGTGATCGGCGTCCCGGACGGGCGGCTGGGGGAGGTCGGCAAGGCGTACGTCGTACGGCGCCCGGGTTCCGTCCTTACGGCCGACGACCTGATCGCCTGGTCCCGCCGCGAGATGGCGAACTACAAGGTGCCGCGCGAGGTGGAGTTCCTGGCCGAACTCCCGCGCAACGCGAGCGGGAAGGTGGTGAAGGGGGAGCTGCGGGCCGGTAAGTCACGGTAGTCGGCAGCTATCCGAGGGCGGCACGGATCTCCTCGATCATCCGCTCGGGCCGCTGGAACACGTCGGCGGCGGTGCAGCGCAGGAGGAGGCGGACCTCCGGGCACTGGAGGACCTGGTTGAAGCGGTCGATGTCCCGCCGGTGGGCTTCTAGGGAGCCGTGGTACGCGTAGCCCTCGATCTCGACGGCGAGCCCTTCCGCCCGGAACAGGAAGTCCAGGAAGCGGCGCCGCCCGTCCGGCGTGCGTACTTCCACCTGGCTCTCGGGCCGCAGGCCGGCATCATGCAGGCGCAGGCGGGCGACGGTCTCGGCGGGGGACCCGGCACCGGGGTCCACGAGCTTCAGCCGGCCCCGCGCCCGGGACGCCCCGAGCAGCGGCGCGTCCAGTTCGGCGGCGAGCGCGGCGGCGGTCGTGAGCGGGGGCCGGCGCACTCGGCCCACCGTGCGCCGGGTGAGGGCCGACTCGACGGCGACCAGCGCGTCGTCCGTAGGACCGTCTGCCCGGAGCAGGTCGGCGACGGTGCGGTTCACGTGCGTGACGCGCAGCCCCCATCGGACCGCGATCTCGCTCGCCGCGAGGGGCATCCGGTGCACGCGCACCCCCGTACCCTCCCGGCGGAGTGTGAGCCCGGGGTCGGTGAAGTGCAGGGTGTGGGCGCCGCGCTCGGGGGTGAGGGTCTCGATCCGCCAGAGCGCTGCGGCGCTGCGGTGACTGACGACGAGTCCCGGCTTGAGCAGTTGTACGGCGCGCAGCCGTATCGGCAGGTCGGGCCGCCGCCCGGGCTCGCCCCACGCCCCGGCTCGCAGCCGGGTCCAGCCTTCGTCACGCAACCGCCGCGTGAGCGTACGCCCCGCCCACCCCGCTTCCAGTGCGGCCGAGGTGAGCAACACCCCGCCCCGCGCCAACGCCCGCAACTCCGTCCCGGCCATGAGATGACTCTGCCGGAGCGGGGGATGTGGCGCTCGGGCCTGTGGATAACCAGCGCGTGAGGCGGGCGCCCGGTGGGTGGGGCCTGCGTGGGTGGCTGGCTGGCGGGGTGGGATTGGCGGCTTTGGGTCAGGGAGTGTGCGCTACGAGGGGGGTGGGCGTGGCCGGGATCTGCCTATCGCTGTTCTCTAGCTGGGGGTCAGCGCTTCAGGTCGGCTACGAAGGCGGCCCAGGCCGGGGTGCGGAAGAGGAGGACGGGGCCGCCGGAGCGGGCGGTCTTCGAGTCCCGGACGGGCACGAGGGCGGGGTGGCCTTGGGCTACTTCGACGCAGTTCCCGCCGTCGCCGTTGCTGTAGGTGCTCTTCGTCCAGTGGGCGGCGCCGGGGAAGGCCTCGGCGATCTCGACGCAGTCGCCGCCGCTGCCGTTGCTGTAGGTGCTCTTCCTCCAGCACGCGCCGCTCAAGTCAAAGTCGTTGCTTGCCATTTCGGTAGTCCTCAGCCGCTTCCTCGATCAGGGCGAGGGACGCCTCCGGCGGCAGAGCGGCGGCCCTGAGCCGATCGTACGACCTGCGGTACTCCTTCACGAGGGCCGGATCATCGATGGTGTCACCGGTGTGGAGCGACTCCGTGTAGACCAGGGGCGGGGCATCAGCGAAGGTCATGACCTTCGCGGTGCCGAGCATGAAGGGATGCGCCCCGCAATTCCACGGAAGGATCTGTGGAGTGATCCGGTGCCGGTGCGCCAAGGCGGCGATACGGTCGAGTTGTTCGGCCATTTCCTCGGGCGGGAGGATGGGTAGCCGCAGCAGCAATTCATGCAGGATCGCCCAGTACTCGGGCGTCGAGTGGTCGTCGTCGAAGAGGCGGGCTCGCGCCAGGCGGGCGTTCACCTTGGCGTCGGTCCTCTCCTGGGGTTCGAGAGGATGCGTTGCCCGCACGACGGCACGGGCGTAGGCCTCGGTCTGCAGCAGGCCAGGGATGAGGGTCGGGCACCACTCCTCGATGGCCTCCGCGTGCTTCTCCGCCTCCAGTACCTTCTCGAAGTAACTCGCGTGACCGGCCCGTCGGGCCTTGCGCACTTCCTCGCAGCGCCGCCCGAAGAACCCGTCGGTCTCAAGGACCCGGTCCACGTGTTCGGCGAGGTCGCGCGGCATGCGGCGCTCGCCGCGTTCGATCTCGCTGAGGTGGCTCTGGCCGTAGAAGCTGCCCTCGACGAGCTGTTGGAGCGTGAGCCCGGCCGCCTCCCGTTTCCACCGCAACTCCTTGCCGTAGAAGCAGGCGACGCTCTCCGAGCCGTCGATGTCCTTGCGTCGCACCATGCGCTACCGCCGATTCCACAACTGCCGGGCGCAGTTCCACAGTTCGGGTCCGGGAACCCAAACCCTTTTACGGTACGCCGCTCAGCGCCACTGTGTGACTGATTCGCCACGGAGTGCACTCGATGGGAAGGCGTACGCATGCACCACCAAACCCCCACCGCTGTCGGCGCGAGGGTAGTGAGCCCGCACGAACTGGCCGTCGAGTTGCTCGCCGTTCCGAAGGCCGTGCCCGAGCTGCGCAGAGCGGTGCGGGGGCACTTGGGTGCGGAGTGCTCCGAAGTGCAGCTCTGTGTCAGTGAGTTGCTGGGGAACGTGATCCGGCATGTGGGGGAGGGGACGCCGGTTCGCGTGCGGGTGGCGCGGGTGGAGGGCGTCGGGATCCGGGTCGAGGTCACGGACCCCGACCCACGCGTGCTCCCCGTGCTCCTGCACGCGACGGGGGAGGACGAGTCGGGGCGGGGCCTCGTACTGCTCGACGCGGTGGCGCGGCGATGGGGCGTGGAACAGGGCGCGGCGTCGAAGACGGTGTGGTGTGAGGTCGAAGCGGAGGAGGCGTAGTGCTGCCGGCCTTGCTCGGGCGGGTGCTCGCGTGGCTGTTGCCGGGCGGGGGCACCCGGCGTCGGGCCGTCACGGTGACGGAGCCGGGGCCGGTCGCACCGCCGCCCCCGCGTGCGCGGCCCCGTAGCCCTTACGCACGCGAGGCGGCGGCGGACTACCGGGTCGACGTGTCCGACGACCCGCTGACCCGGCCCTACTACCGCCACTACCGCGCGACGGAATCCATGTGCGCAGGTTGAGTGGCGTGGGGAACACTGCCCAGATGAGCTCCGAGGCCTTCCGGAAACCGCAGGAACGGGCCCTTCGCCATGTCGCGTCAGTGGCGTCGGGCCCTCCGCTTGATCCGGCGCTGCGGGTAACGATCAACTTCCACCCGGACCGCCTGTTGCACGGCAAGCCGATCCTGGACGCACTGGCGGACGACGGCCTCTACCGCTCGCAGTTCGTCACGGGCACGAGCAACGGCGGCCTGACCGCGCATCCCGGCGGGGACCGGTGGCGCTGGGAGAGCCGGATCTTCGGCGGTTCATATGACGGGGCGCCTGCTCACGAGAGGCCGGTCTACGGGGCGTTGAACTTCCGCCGTAAGGCGGTGGGCGCGGCGCCGCGGTTCGGTTCGGCTCACTTCCGGCTGGCTGGAGGGGCGGTGGCGCGGACGACGTTCTGCTACCCGGACAGTTTCCTTGAGCCCTCGGATTTCGGTGTCGCCGATCGTATGGGGCTCATCGACCTTGCCCTGGCCGACAACCAGGACGACCTCGACGACTACATCGAGGCGCAGGTGCATGGGCCGGTCCGGCTGAACGGCCATGTGGAGGCGGTGGTCTTGGACCCGTGCTACCGCGACTCCCCGGTCGAGGCCGCGGCGCTGCGCCTCGGCTGCCCGGTGGAGTGGCACGGTGGCTTCCGCCTCGGGGTCGAGGAACTCCGCCGTCACCCGGACTACCGAGGTCAGGAGTACGTCGACCTGGCCACGCGGATCGCCGTCGGCGGCGTACTCGATCCCCGCATCATCGGAGACGCGGCCCGCGCCGGCCACTACGCCCCGCAGTCGGTCAAGAAGGTGTGGCACTACCTGGCGCGCTTCGGAGCGCCCCGCGCTTAGGGCGCGGGTACGACGATGGGGCCGAGCTCGGTGAGCTCGGCCCCATCGAGGAGGTGCTGGATCAGGGCATGTGGCTGTCCTGCGGCGCGACCGGCGCGTGGCTGTCCAGCGGCACAATCGGCGCGTGGCTGTCCGGCGGGCTCACGGGCATGTGGCTGTCCGCCAGTGCCGGCGCGGCCGCGCCGGCTGCGACGCCGACGACCATGGCAGCGGTGACGAGGATCCTCTTGGTGCGCGTCATGGCAACTCCTGTGATGCGAGTGGTCATTCGGACATCAAGTGACGCTAGTGGCAGGAGATGGATCTTCGATGAAATCGGACAGTTTCTGCCAGAGTTTGGCCTGAGCGAGTCGCCTCGCCCGGACATGACTCGGCCGCGACGGCTCCCCCTCCGCGCCGCCGCGGCCGATCCCCGTCGGGAAGAAAGTCTTAGGAGTCCTTGGCCGGAGCCGGCGCGTGGTTGTCCATCGTGATGATGGTGTCGTCGGCCGGCGGCGCGGGCGCGTGGTTGTCCATCGTGATGATGGTGTCGTCGGCCGGCGGCGCGGGCGCGTGGTTGTCCATCGTGGTGATGTCTTCCAGCTTCTTCTCTGCCTTGCTCATTGCCATGAACCCCTTCTGACGCGACCGGATGACAGAACCCTTGCCCGGCAACTCCCCCGAGGGTTGCCGGACAAGGGCCGTAGTGGGCGCTCACCTGCGAGGCAAGTCCCGGCGATCCGTCTGCCCCCCGACGCGGCGGATCGATGACCTAAGCATGTCAGGCAGCTATAAACGTTCAATGAACGCCCCAGCAGTCTCAAACTGCGGGGGTCGGGGCGAGCAGCTCTCGGACTTCACTGGCTTGGGCGTCGGCGCCTGTCGCCTCGTACAGGGCAAGAGCCTCGCGCCAACAGACACGTGCGCGATCCACCTGACCGACGCTGACGAGGGATCGCCCAAGCGTCGTGAGGATGCCGGCGCGTGAGCGGTCGCCCCCCACAAAGCCCGTGGCGAGCGCCTGTTCGGCGTGCTGAGCGGCCGAGGTGGGACGCTTCGCTGCGAGGTGCGCCTGAGCAATCCGGAAGTGAGTGGTGCCTTCCCAGAGTCGCTGACGGTTCTTGGTGAAGATCTGAAGTGCCTCAGCAAGCTCGTCCAGGGCATCGGACGACCGGCCGGCCTGGATCAGGGCAATGCCCAGCGCGTATCGGGCATTCGCCAACCGCAAAGTGCGCCCAATGCGGTTGTAGATCTCCACGCCCTCACGGGCAAGGGAGATTGCGTTGGTCGAGTCCCCCATGGAGGCGCGAAGGCGCGAGAGATTGCATACGGCGCTGGCTTCTGCAGGGAGGTTGCCGTCGCAGCGGGAGCCGTCAATTGCCTTGCGGAGATGATCTTCGGCCTCGGCGTGCTTCCCTTGGATGAAAGCGATGATCCCCCGATCGTTGCTGGACCAGTAGAGAGGCGCGACGTCGTCGGCTGACGCGGCAAATAGTGCCGCTTGACGTGCCTCGTCGTCCGCCTCCTCATAACGGCCGGCTACGAGATGGACGTTGGTGAGCGTCGTTCGAGCCCGTCCCTCTGCTCGTGCATCGTCGGCAGCAGTTGCGGCTTGCCTGGCTGCATGAGCGGCCGACTCGTACTGCTTGGCATTCGCGCCGGACTCCGCCAAGTCTTTGGCCGCCCAGAGAAGGTCGACGGCCTGACGGAGCGTGGTGCCTCCTGACGCTTGTCGAGCGCATGCCAGCAGGGAGTTGGCCTCGGTGTACAACCAGTCGAGGGCGTCATGGCGGTCGTGGAACTCGATGCCTGCATAGCGAGTGGGCGCCAAATGATCTACGACGCGATCCCCCGGCCGCTCAATCGCATAGACCCTGGCCGCAGTAGCCAGATAGAAGTCCAGCAGCCGAGACATCGCCGCCTCCCGCTCCTCCGGAGGCAGCTCGTCCCGCTCCGCGCACGCACGCGCGTAGAGCCGGACCAGGTCGTGGTAGCGGTAGCGGCCGGGGGCCGCGGACTCCAGCAGGGACGTGTCGACCAGCGACTCCAGGAGGTCCTCCGTCGGCTCGACCGGGAGGTCCAGGACCGCCGCCGCCGCCGCGAGGGAGATGTCCGGGCCGTCCGCGAGGCCCAGCAACCGGAAGGCCCGAGCCTGCGCGGGCTCCAGCTGGCCGTAGCCCAGTTCGAACGTCGCCTTGACCGCCAGGTCGCCCGCCTGGAGTTCGTCCAGGCGGCGGCGCTCGTCGGCGAGCTTCGCCGCCAGGACCGAGACCGTCCACGTGCGCCGCGCCGCGAGGCGCGACGCCGCGATGCGGATGGCGAGGGGGAGGAAGCCGCAGGCGGCGACCACGTCGAGGGCCGCCTCTCGCTCGGAGGCCACCCGTTCCGCGCCCACGATCTTCGTGAAGAGCTGGAGCGCTTCCTCCGGCGACATCACGTCGAGGTCCACGAGATGCGCGCCCACCAGGTCGACCATGCGGACGCGGCCCGTGATGAGCGCGGCGCAGCCTTCCGTGCCGGGGAGCAGGGGGCGGACCTGGGCGGCGTCGCGGGCGTTGTCCAGGAGGATCAGGACGCGGCGGCCGTCGAGCGTGGAACGGTAGAGCGCCGAGCGTTCTTCCAGGGAGTCGGGGATCGCCGAGTCGGCCGTGCCGAGCGCGCGCAGGAACGAGCCGAGGACCGTCTCCGGTTCCGCCGCGCGCGGGCCCGCGCCCTGGAGGTCGACGTACAGCTGGCCGTCCGGGAAGGACGGGCGGGCGGCGTGGGCCACGTGGACGGCGAGCGTCGTCTTTCCTACGCCGCCGATTCCGGCCACCGCCGACACCGCCATGACCTGGCCCTCCCCGTCGGGGGAGGAGGCGGACGACAGGATGTCGCGCAGTTCGGTCACGAATGACGCCCGGCCGGTGAAGTCCGGGACCGTCGCCGGGAGTTGCGCGGGGCGGAGTGGGCTCGCCGAGGGTTCCGCCGTCGGGGCGGACGGTTCCGCGAGTGCCGGGTCCGCCTGGAGGATGCGCTGCTGGAGTTCGGCGAGGCCGTGGCGCGGGTCGACGCCGAGTTCGTCGGCGAGGAGGCGGCGCGTGTCGGCGTAGACGGCGAGGGCCTCGGCCTGGCGGCCTGAGCGGTAGAGGGCCAGCATGAGGAGCTCGCGGAGGCGTTCGCGCAGGGGGTGCGCGGCGGTGAGGGCGGTGAGTTCGGAGACCGCCTCCGCGTGGCAGCCCTGCTCCAGGTCCATGTCGAGGCGGTATTCGAGCAGGCCGAGGCGCCATTCCTCCAGGCGGGCGCGCTGGGTCTCGGCGTACGGGCCGGGGATGTTGGCGAGAGGTTCGCCGTCCCACAGGGCCAGCGCCCGGTTGGCCAGCTCGCGTGCCTTGCACAGGTCTCCTGCGCCCCGGGCCTTCTCGGTGTCGGAGCGCAGCGCCTCCGCCGCGGCCAGGTCGAGCGCGTCGCCGCTCACGGAACGGATCGCGTAGCCGCCGGACTCGCTGACGAGGACGCCGGGGTCGAGGATCTTGCGCAGCCGGGAGGCGTACGTACGGACGGCGGCGAGGGCCTGCGACGGGGGTTCGTCGCCCCACAGGGCGTCGATCAGCTCGGCGGCCGTCGCGGTGCGTCCCTCGCGCAGCAGGAGCGCCGCGAGCAGGGCGCGCTGCTGTGGGGAGCCCGTGGTCAGGAGCTCGTCGCCGCGCCAGGCGCGCACCGGGCCGAGCACACTGAAGCGCAGGCTCGCCGGAACCTCCGTGGCCTCGGGCAGCTCAGCGCTCCCGGTGCTTTTGGAGGTCCCGGCGTACCGCTGCTCCGGTACTCGCGGTACACCGTCCATCGCTGCCCCCTGCCGCACGCGTCGGATCCAAAGACGACGAGGCCAGTTTGCCTTGTTCATGGCGGATGCGTCAGCCACGCGAGACAGCCATCACAGACACCTCACCTCATGTCCCCGCTGTCCGGAGAGCTGACGGGTCGTCAGATCGGCGCTACCGTGGTCGACATGGAGACCAAGGAGACCAAGGAGAGCCCGCAGGGCTTCCCCCGGATCATTTCGGTGGATGACCACACTGTGGAACCGCCCGGCGTCTGGCAGGACCGCCTCCCGGCCAAATACCGGGACGAAGGCCCGCGTGTCGTGCGCGCGCCCCTGAAGGAAATGACGTTCCTGGGCGGCAAGTTCGCGCCCGTCATGGGCGCACCCGGGGACGAGGGGCCGATAGGTGACTGGTGGGTCTACGAGGACCTGCACCGCCCCCTCACCCGCCTCGACACCGCCGTCGGCTACGACCGTGACGAGATCAAGCTCGAGGTCATCACGTACGAGCAGATGCGTCCGGGCTCGTACGACGTGCCGGCCCGGCTCGCCGACATGGATGTCAACCACGTCCAGTCCGCGCTCTGCTTCCCCACCTTCCCGCGCTTTTGCGGGCAGACGTTCACCGAGGCCAAGAACCGTGAACTCGGGCTGCTCGGTGTGCGCGCGTACAACGACTGGATGGTGCAGGAGTGGTGCGGGCCGCAGGCCCAGGGGCGGCTCATACCGCTCACCCTCGTCCCGCTGTGGGACGCCGAGCTCGCCGCGGCAGAGGTGCGACGCAACGCCGCCCGGGGCGTGCGTGCCGTCGCCTTCTCCGAGATACCGCCGCACCTGGGCCTGCCGTCCGTCCACACGGACGAGTGGGACCCCTTCCTGCGGGCCTGCGACGAGACCGGCACCGTCATCGCGATGCACATCGGGTCGTCCAGCAAGATGCCGTCGACCTCGCCCGACGCGCCGCCCGCCGTCGGCTCGACCATCACCTTCGCCAACTGCTGTTTCTCGATGGTCGACTGGCTGATGAGCGGCAAGTTCGAGCGCTTCCCGAACCTGAAGATCATGTATGCCGAGGGCCAGATCGGCTGGATCCCGTACATCCTGGAGCGCGCGGACGTCGTCTGGGAGGAGAACCGCGGCTGGGGCGGCGTCGCCGACAAGGTGCGCAAGAGGCCCTCCGAGTACTTCACCGACCACGTCTACGGCTGCTTCTTCGACGACGCGTTCGGGCTCAAGAACCTCGACGCGATCGGCGTCGCGAACGTGCTCTACGAGACCGACTACCCGCACTCCGACTCCACCTGGCCGAAGTCCAAGGAGGTCGGCGAGGCGCAGATGGGGCACCTGGACGCCGACGTCGTCGAGCGCATCGTGCGCGGCAACGCCATCGACCTGCTGGGGCTGACCGACGACGGACTCTGGGCGGGGCGGCGGTGAGCGGCGGGCCGGCTGTGAGCGGCCGGGCGCCCGGGCGTCTGACCTACGGCATCCAGCTCCCGGTCCAGTCCCAGTCCACGATGTACGCCGAGAGCTGGGAGGCCGGGGCCGGCGCCGCCGACCTCGCCGAGATCGCCCGCACCGCCGACCGCTCCGGCTTCGACTACATCGCCTGCTGCGACCATGTCGCCATCCCGCGCCGCCTCGCCGACGCCATGAGCACCACCTGGTACGACCCGGTGGCCACGCTCGCCTACCTCGCGGGCATCACCGAGAACGTGCGCCTCATGAGCCACGTCGCGATCATCGGCCTGCGCCATCCGCTGGCCACCGCCAAGCAGTACGCCACCCTCGACCATCTCTGTGGGGGCCGGCTGATCCTCGGCGTCGGGGCAGGGCACGTACAGGAGGAGTTCGAGGCGCTCGGGGTCGACTTCGCGCGGCGCGGGGCCGTGCTCGACGAGGCCATGGACGCGCTGAAGGCGGCGCTCGGGCCGGAGGAGTATCCGTCGTTCAAGGGGGAGCGGTACGCCTTCGAAGGGCTCGGGCAGCGGCCGCGTCCCGCGCAGAGCAGGGTCCCCGTATGGGTGGGCGGTTCTTCGGCCCCGGCGGTGCGCCGCGCCGCCCTGAAGGGGGACGGATGGCTGCCGCAGGGGGACAGCCGCGAGCAACTGCCGGGACAGATAGCGAAGTTGAAGCGGCTTCGGGAGGAGGCGGGTATCGAGGCTCCCGTCACCGTGGGCGCGATCGCCGAGCCTCTGTACGTGGGCGTACCCGCGTGGCACGTCGGGCGGCGCGCCCTGTCCGGCGCCCCGCAGGCCCTCGCCGAGTCGCTGCGCGCGTACGGCGCGATGGGGGTGGACCAGATCCAGGTCCGGTTCCGCTCCCGGAGTCTCGGTGAACTCACCGACCAGATGGCGGCGTTCGCCGCCGACGTCGCTCCGCACCTGAACGACTAGGCACCTCAATGACTAGGAGTACCGGCATGGGCAAGCTGGACGGGCGCGTCGTCGTCATCACGGGCGCGGCGCGCGGGCAGGGCGAGCAGGAGGCGCGGCTGTTCGCCGCGGAGGGCGCCAAGGTGGTGCTCGGGGACGTCCTCGACGATCAGGGCGAGGCGCTCGCCAAGGAGATAGGCGGGCTCTACGTCCATCTGGACGTGAGCCGCGAGGACGACTGGGCGGCCGCCGTCGCCGCCGCGAAGAGGGCGTACGGGAAGATCGACGGGCTCGTGAACAACGCCGGGATCCTGCGGTTCAACGAGCTGGTCAGCACGCCCCTGGACGAGTTCCAGCAGATCATCCAGGTCAACCAGGTGGGTGCCTTCCTCGGGATCAAGACCGTCGCGCCCGAGATCGAGTCGGCCGGCGGGGGCACGATCGTGAACACGGCCTCCTACACGGGGGTGACGGGTATGGCGTACGTCGGCGCGTACACCGCCACCAAGCACGCGATCGTGGGGCTGACGAAGGTGGCGGCCCTCGAGCTGGCCGCGAAGAAGATCCGTGTGAACGCCGTCTGCCCCGGCGCCATCGACACCGCCATGAGCAATCCCTCGCAGCTGGACCCGGGCGCGGACACCGAGGAGGCCTCGCAGGCGCTCGACGAGCTGTACCGCAAGCTCGTGCCGCTGGGGCGGGTCGGGCAGCCCGAGGAGGTGGCGCGGCTCGCGCTGTTTTTGACCTCGCAGGAGGACTCCGCGTACATCACGGGCCAGCCGTTCGTCATCGACGGCGGGTGGCTGGCGGGCGTCAGCGTGCTGTGATCCCGCGAGATCTGACGCTGCATCAGGTATTGACGCTGTACGGGCACGGTGAAACAGTCGGCACATCGAATCTGACGGTACGTCAGAAAGAGCGCAGGAGCTTCTGACGCAGCCGCCGGTCACAGACAGGGGACGGTGAACCTCCTTGGAATTCGGGCTCTTTGTACAGGGATATGTGGGCAAGCGGGCCGAGACCGACCCGCTCGCCGAGCACAAGGCGCTGATGGAGGAGACCGAGTACGTCATCCAGGCGGACAAGTCGGGCTTCAAGTACGCCTGGGCGTCCGAGCACCACTTCCTGGAGGAGTACTCGCACCTCTCCGCCAACGACGTCTTCCTCGGCTACCTCGCCCACGCCACCGAACGCATCCACCTCGGCTCCGGCATCTTCAACCCGCTCGCCCAGGTCAACCATCCGGTGAAGGTCGCCGAGAAGGTCGCCATGCTCGACCATCTCAGCGAGGGGCGTCACGAGTTCGGCAGCGGGCGCGGCGCGGGCAGCCACGAGATCCTCGGCTTCATCCCCGGCGTCACCGACATGAACTACACGAAGGAGATCTGGGAAGAGACCATCGCCGAGTTCCCGAAGATGTGGCTCCAGGAGGAGTACGTCGGGTTCAAGGGCAAGCACTGGCAGCTGCCGCCGCGCAAGATCTTCCCCAAGCCGTACGGGAAGGCGCACCCCGCCATGTGGTACGCGGCAGGCTCCCCGCCCTCGTACGCGATGGCCGCCAGGAAGGGCCTCGGCGTCCTGGGCTTCAGCGTCCAGAAGGTCTCCGACATGGAGTGGGTGCTCGACCAGTACAAGTCGAACATCGGCAAGGCGGAGCCCGTCGGGGCGTTCGTCAACGACAACGTCATGGTGACCTCGACCGCGATCTGCGCGCCGACCCACGCGGAGGCCGTACGGATCGCCGCGACCGGCGGGCTGCACTACCTCCAGTCGCTCGTCTTCCGCTACCACGACACGTTCCCGCGCCCCGAGGGCTTCCCCGTGTGGCCCGAGACGCTGCCCGAGTTCAACGAGGAGATCATCGAACTCCTCATCGCCGAGGAGCTGCTGATCTGCGGCGACCCGGACGAGGTGCTCACGCAGTGCAAGCGGTGGGAGCAGGCGGGCGCCGACCAGCTGTCGTTCGGCATGCCGATCGGCATCTCCAAGGAGGACACGCTCCAGTCGATCAAGCTCATCGGCGAGCACGTCATCCCGAAGATCGACACGGATCCGGTGCACCGGACGACGCGCTTCCGCGACGCCGTCTGATCCGGTCCGGCCCATGGACCGCCCCGGCCCCTCCTTTCCCGGACGGGGGTCGGGGCCCCTGGGGGTTGCGGGTCATGGGTGACCGACACGGGGCTGCGCCCCGGACCTCCTGTCGCCCTTCGGGCTCGTCCTCAAGCGCCGGACGGGCCGGCTGGGCGGCCCGAAACCTCGGACGGCGGGATGGGCGGCCCGGTCGCGAACCCGCCGCCACTCACCCTTCAGGACCGCCGCCACTCAATCTTCAGGACCGCCGCCACTCACCCTTCAGGAGGGGGACGACCTCGTGCTCGACCACCTGATCAAAGGAGCGACCGTAGTCGACGGGACGGGAGCCCCCGCCTACGTCGCCGACGTGGGGATACGCGACGGGCGTATCGCCGTCATCGCCGAGCCGGGGGCCGTGACCGAGCCCGCGGCGGGCAGCGAGGACGCGCGCGGCCGGATCCTCGCCCCCGGCTTCGTCGACCCGCACACCCACTACGACGCCCAGTTGTTCTGGGACCCGTACGCGACGCCGTCCCTGAACCACGGCGTGACGACCGTCGCGGGCGGCAACTGCGGCTTCACCCTCGCGCCGCTGCATCCGGAGCGGCCCGAGGACGCCGACTACACGCGCCGGATGATGTCCAAGGTCGAGGGCATGTCGCTGGTCGCGCTGGAGGAGGGCGCACCCTGGACGTGGAACTCGTTCGGTGAGTACCTCGACGCCCTCGACGGACGGATCGCCGTCAACGCCGGCTTCATGGTGGGGCACTGCGCGCTGCGCCGCTACGTGATGGGCGCGGACGCGGTCGGCGGGCAGCCGACGCCCGAGCAGCTGGAGCAGATGGTCGCCCTGTTCCACGAGGCGATGGACGCGGGCGCGTGGGGCTTCTCGACCACCCAGTCCTCGACGCACTCGGACGGCGACGGGCAGCCGGTCGCCTCGCGGCACGCGCGGCCCGAAGAACTGCTCGCGCTCAGCCGCGCCGTCGCCGAGCACGAGGGCACCCAGATCGAGGCGATCGTCGCCGGGTGCCTCGACCAGTTCAGCGACGACGAGATCGACCTGTTCGTCGAGATGAGCGCGGCCGCCGGGCGGCCCCTGAACTGGAACGTCCTCACCATCGACGCGGCCGTCCCCGAGCGGGTCCCGCGCCAGCTGATCCCCAGCGAGCGGGCCCGCAAGGCCGGCGGCCGGATCGTCGCGCTGACCATGCCGATCCTGACCCCCATGAACATGTCGCTCGGCACGTTCTGCGCCCTGAACCTCATCCCCGGCTGGGGCGAGGTCCTCTCCCTGCCCGTCGACGCGCGGATCGCGAAGCTGCGTGACCCGGACGTGCGGGCACAGATGCTGCGGCGCGCGGACAGCAAGGAGGCCGGCGTCTTCCGGCGGCTCGCCCACTTCGGGCGGTACGTCATCGGGGACACGTACTCGGAGGCGAACGAGGGCCTGACCGGGCGCGTGGTGAACGACATCGCGGCCGAGCGCGGCCAGGAACCCTTCGAGTGCATCGTCGAGATCTGCGCCAACGACCGCCTGCGGACGGTCCTTTGGCCCATGCCCAGCGACAACGACCCGGACTCGTGGACCCTGCGCGCCGAGACCTGGAGCCACGAGGACGTGCTCCTGGGCGGGTCCGACGCGGGGGCGCACCTGGACCGGATGTGCGGGGCTCCGTACACGACGCGCTTCCTCGGGGACTGTCTGCGCGGGCGGAAGCTGGCCGGGATCGAGGAGGCGGTGAAGATGCTCACCGACGATCCGGCGCGGCTCTTCGGGCTGCGTGAACGCGGCCGGATCGAGGAGGGCTGGCACGCGGACCTCGTCCTGTTCGACCCGGAGCGGATCGACGCGGGCAAGGCCACCCTCGTCCACGACCTGCCCGGCGACAGCCCGCGCCTCGACTCGAAGGCCATCGGCATCAACGCCGTGTGGGTCAACGGCGTCGAGGTCATCCGCGAGGACGTCGTGACGGGGGCAGTGCCCGGCACCGTGCTGCGGTCCGGACGTGACACCAGGACGGTGAGCACGCTGCATCTTCCCGGGGGGCAACCCCCGGACCCCCGGCCGGACAAGAAGGCGGTCCGGGGCGTGGCGAGCGAGACCTCGGACGGCACCGAATGACTGACGCGCAGAGGCTGTTCATCGGCGGCGAGTGGACCGAGCCGGACGGCGGGCACTATGAGGTCGTCGACCCCGCGTCGGAGGAGGTCGTCGGGCTCGCCCCCGAGGCGTCCCGCGCTCAGGTCCACGACGCGGCGTCGGCGGCCCGCGAGGCCTTCGCCTCGTGGTCCCGTACGAAGCCGGAGGAGCGCGCCGCGATCCTGGACCGGGCCGCCGACGTGATGCAGCGCGACTTCGCGGCTAACGCGGAGCTCGCGCAGGCGGAGAGCGGCGCGACGAGCGGGACCGCGCGCGGGATGCAGGTCGCGGTGGGGGTGGCGCGGTTCCGCCGTTATGCGAAGGGCGCGCTCGAACCGGTCGAGCAGGGGCTGCCGCCGCAGATCAACGAGGCGGGACCCATGGGGAAGGCGGGCGTGCTCGGGGCGCTCGCCGTACGGCAGCCCGTCGGCGTCGTCACCTGCATCACGTCGTACAACAACCCGTGGGCGAACCCGGCGGGCAAGGTCGCCCCGGCGCTCGCCATGGGGAACACGGTCGTCGTGAAGCCGGCCCCGCAGGACCCCCTGTCGGTGTACCGGATGGCGGCCGCTCTGGAGGAGGCGGGGGCGCCGCCCGGTGTGGTGAACGTGGTCAGCGGGACGGCCGTGGACGTGGGCGAGGCGGCCGTCGACTCGCCGGACGTCGACATGGTCAGCTTCACCGGCTCCACCGCGGTCGGGCGGCGCATCGGCGAGGTGTGCGGGCGCGGCATGAAGCGGCAGCTGATGGAGCTGGGCGGAAAGGGCGCGGCTCTCGTCTTCGACGACCTGGACGAGGCGGGCCTCGCCTCCGCGGTCTCGGGGATCGGCACCACGTACGCCTTCTACAGCGGGCAGATCTGCACGGCGCCGACGCGGGTGATCGCGCAGCGCGGGGTGTACGACGCGCTCGTCTCGAAGCTGGCCGAGTACGTCGGCCACATGAAGGTGGGCGATCCGAGGGCACGGGGGACGGTCGTCGGGCCGGTGATCTCGGCGGCGCACCGCGACCGCGTCGAGTCGTACGTCGAGCTGGGCCGCAAGGAGGGGGCGCGGATCGTCGCGGGCGGCGAGCGCCCGGCTCTCGACAGGGGTTTCTACGTCGCCCCGACGCTCCTCGCGGACTGCACGAACGACATGCGGGTCGTACGGGAGGAGATCTTCGGCCCGGTCGTGGTGGTCGTGCCCTTCGACGACGAGGAGGAGGGGGTGGCCCTCGCCAACGACAGCGATTACGGGCTCATCGACTACGTGTGGTCGGGCGACGTGGCGCGGGCGTTCCGGGTGGCGCGGCGGCTGCGGGCCGGCGGGGTCGGCGTGAACACGGTCGGCCGGAACATGGAGGCGCCGTTCGGCGGCTTCAAGCAGAGCGGGGTGGGCAGGGACGTGGGCTCGTACGCGCTGCACGCCTACAGCGAGCTCCAGTCGATCGTGTGGCAGGGGTGACCGGCCCCTGCCACTCCTCCTCCTACTGCGGCGGCCGGCCGCCGTAGGGCGGCTGCTGTCCGTACTGCGAGGGCGGCTGCTGGCCGTAGTGCTGCGGCGGTTGCTGCTGGCCATAGTGCTGCGGCGGTTGCTGCTGCCCGTACTGCTGGTGCTGCGCCGCGCCGTACGGGGGCTGGGCCTGGCCGCCGTATCCGGGCGCCTGCACGCCGTACTGCTGCTGCGGCTGTCCGTCGTACTGCGGCTGGGAGCCCGGCGGGAGGTGGAAGACCTGGCCGGGGGAGGGCTCGTGGCGTACGAAGCCCGCCGCCTGGAGGTACGCGCCTGCCTTCTTGTGGCGCAGGAAGTTGATCCAGATGCCGACGCCGGCCAGGACGGCGATGCCGCACGCATAGCCGACGGCGAGGCCCGGAGAACCGCCCAGGGAGATGAGCGAGCGCAGGAACGCCAGGAGGAGGACCACCCCGATGACCGGCAGCCGCTTCAGCAGCGCGGCCTTGCTGCTCAGGTCGAACAGGACGCGCTTCTTGTTGACTTCCAGCGTCTGCGGCGGGATCCCGGGCACCTGTGGCGCGTACGGCCAGTACTGCGCGGCGCGTGCCTGCGCCTGCGGCCCGGGGTCGGGGGTGAAGAACAGCTTGATGGAGAAGACCTCCTGCCGGGCCCCGGCGTACTGGTAGCCGAAGAGTTCGGCGGTGGACACCAGCGTCGCGAGCCGCTTCATCATCGACATCTTGGTCGTGAACTCGAACGGCATGCCCCTGCGCATGTGGTCGAGCAACTGGACCGTCTGGCGATCGGCCATGCGTCTTCCGCCCCCTGTCTTGGCGCGCCCGGCACTGCCGCACCCCGGCGCTGTGGCAAACATTCAGGAGGGGCAGCCTAGCCAGCTGTGCTGTCCATGCCACCCCCCCTTCTGCGCCCTCTGAACGGTGCGGCTCGGCACCCCGGGGGCCGGGCTCCTACGCCCCCAGGAACACCGGGTTCGTGAACGCCGTGAGCGCCCCCGGCAGCCCCGGGACCGTCGGCGCGTGCCGGACCTCGGCCCGTACATAGGCCGCGTACGAGGCCGTCGTGCGCCACTCGGCCGTGCCCGACCCGGACTCGGGGAGCGCCGGCGCGGTGAACAGCGTGCCCTGGTCGGTGACCACGTGGAGCGTGCAGCCCGGGGCGCCCTTCACCTCCAGGCGGACGGTGACCGGCGCGTCGGGGTCCACGTGGAGGCGCTCGCCGATCCCGGCGTGCTCGCCGCGCGAGCCGGACGCCGTGAACGTCAGCTCCACGGACTTCGACTCGGCGACGTACGAGCGGCCCGCCTTGATGCCCGCCTGGACGGCTTCCCGGGTCAGGTCGTCGGCGAGGACCACCGTCTGCGGGCCGCCGATGCGGTCCGGGTCGCGGTGGGCGTCGCTGTTGCCCATCGCGGGGATCCACTGACGCGAACCCCGTACGGACGCCACCAGCGTGTTGTCCCAGTCGGCCAGGGAGATCTCGTCGTCCGGCGTGTACGGGCCGTTCCACACCTCGACGGCGTCCGCCTCGCCGAAGCCGAACTTCCAGTTGCAGCCGATGCAGGTGGCGTGCGGATGCGCCGGCACGACCAGGCCGCCGGCCCGGCGGACCTCGCGCGCGTACGTGCCGAAGCGGTTGTCGCGGGCACGGTAGCGCCAGTCGACGAACGTGCCCGGGTCCGTGCCGAGCGCCACCACGTGCCCGTTACGGGTCGTGATCTCCTCGCCCAGCATGATGAGCAGGTCGTCGCCGGCCTGGTCGGCCCAGTGGGCGTGCGACGAGTGCGTGTTGTGGTCGGACGAGTTGATGAAGTCCAGGCCCGCCGCGCGCGCGAGCGCCGCGATCTCGGCGGGCGTGCGCCTGCCGTCCGAGAACCACGAGTGGATGTGGCAGTCCCCGCGGTACCAGGCACGGCCCCGGCCCTTGGCGCGCGCGGGCGGGTACACCGGGCGCGGGGTCGGGCCCTGCTCGCCGTACGTGAGGGTGACGGTCAGCTCGTACGGGAGGCCCTCGGGGGCCACCGTGTACGGGCCGAGCGCGATGTGCCAGGTGCCCGCGCGGACCGGCCCCGGGATGTAGCCCGGCGTCGCGTCGTCCGCCCGTACGAAGAACTCGGTGCGCGCGCCGCCCGACCAGCCGCGGAAGCCCTTCCCGCCGAGCTCGGTGCCCCGCTCGTCGAACACCCCGATGTCCAGGGCGTTGTTCTGCGTGCCGGCCGGGACGGTCGCCTTCGTGTAGGTGTACGCGACGTGGATCTCGCGGACTCCGCGCGGCACCTCGACCGGCACGTACACGAAGTCGGGCGCGCCGGGCGGCAGCGTCCCCTTCACGATCTGCTTAGCCTTCGTTCCGTCCGCCGGTGTGCGGCCGTCGGCCGCGCTCGCGAAGCTCACACTGCTCAACGTAAGCGCGGTGGCCGCTCCCGTCACGAACAGCGCGCGTCTGCCCATGCCGGTCGTGGTCTGGTGGTCCTCGCACATGCTGCGGCTCCCAGGGTCCTGTGACGTTCCGTCTGTGACGTGGGTGGTGCATGCAACTCTGGTATTGAGCCGTGAACTCTCGTGTAAGGGAAGGGGATCGGAGTCTTACGTCTGTCCGCCCGGGGAGTCCATGGACTCCTGAGGGGCGGGCCGGTAGTAATGCCCCATGCGGATCTCGACCACGATTTTCCTGACCGACGAGACCATCACGCCTGTGCGGCTCGCGCGTGAGCTGGAGCAACGCGGGTTCGCCGGGCTGTATCTGCCCGAGCACACACACATTCCGGTGGAGCGGGCGACGCAGTATCCGGCCGGGGGTGACCTGCCCGCCGAGTACGGCCGCACCCTCGACCCGTTCGTCGCGCTGGGGCAGGTTGCCGCCGTCACCGAGCGGCTCGGGCTGGGCACCGGCGTCACGCTGATCGCCCAGCACGACCCCATCGGCCTGGCCAAGCAGATCGCCACCCTCGACCACCTCTCCGGCGGTCGTTTCACGCTCGGCCTCGGCTTCGGCTGGAACGTCGAGGAGGCCGCCGACCACGGCGTCGAGTGGCGCACGCGGCGCGAGCTCGGCCGGGAGCGCATGGGCCTCATGCGGGCCCTGTGGGCGCAGGAACCGACCGCGTACGACGGTGAGTTCGGGGTGTCGGTACGGGCCAGCCACGCCTATCCGAAGCCGGTGGGCGGCGCACCCCGCACGCTGATCGGGGGAGCGGCGGGCCCGAAACTGTTCGCGCACATCACCGAGTACGCCGACGGCTGGCTGCCCATCGGCGGGCGCGGCCTGACCGAGTCGATGCCCGTGCTGCGGGCCGGCTGGGAGGAGGCGGGCCGCGACCCGGCGGACCTGCACGTCGTCCCGTACGCGGTCCTGCCGAGTCCGGGCAAGCTCGCGCACTACGCGGAGCTCGGCATCGACGAGGTCGTCCTCCAACTGCCACCGGCGGACGAGACATCGGTCCTCAAGATCCTCGACGAGTACGAGCAGTACCTGTGAGGGACGGCGCGGGGCACAGGTGAAACGTGTACGTCGCGTGATCCCGCGCACGTCAGCGCGGCGCAGACGCCGTCGGTGGGCGCTCGTATCCTCGGGAGCATGACTGATCCGGAGCCTGTACGACCCACCGCCAACGCGATGCGCCGCGCGTTGAAGCGGTCCCGCGACGGCGTTGCCCTCGACACGGCCGAGGCGGCGGTCCTGCTCCAGGCCCGCGGCGACGACCTGCGGGACCTGACGGCGTCCGCCGCACGCGTGCGCGACGCGGGCCTGAAGGCCGCGGGCCGCCCGGGCGTCATCACGTACTCGAAGAAGGTCTTCATCCCGCTGACCCGGCTGTGCCGGGACAAGTGCCACTACTGCACGTTCGTGACCGTTCCCGGCAAGCTGCGCAGGGACGGCCACGGGATGTACCTGTCGCCGGACGAGGTCCTCGACATCGCCCGCCGCGGCGCCGAGATGGGTTGCAAGGAGGCGCTGTTCACGCTCGGCGACCGGCCCGAGGACCGCTGGCCCGAGGCCCGCGAGTGGCTGGACGCGCACGGGTACGACGACACGCTCGCCTATGTGCGCGCCATGGCGATCCGCGTCCTGGAGGAGACGGGACTGCTCCCGCACCTCAACCCCGGCGTCATGACATGGACCGACCTGCAGCGCCTCAAGCCGGTCGCGCCGTCCATGGGCATGATGCTGGAGACGACGGCGACGCGCCTGTGGTCCGAGCCCGGCGGCCCGCACCACGGCTCGCCCGACAAGGAACCCGCCGTCCGGCTGCGGGTCCTGGAGGACGCGGGCCGGTCGAACGTCCCGTTCACCACCGGCGTCCTCATCGGCATCGGCGAGTCCTACGAGGAGCGCGCCGACTCCCTCTTCCAGCTGCGCCGCATCCAGCGCAGCTACCACGGCATCCAGGAAGTCATCGTCCAGAACTTCCGGGCCAAGCCGGACACGGCGATGCGCGGCATGCCGGACGCCGAGCTGGAGGAGCTCGCCGCGTGCATCGCGGTCGCCCGCCACATCCTCGGCCCCTCCGCCCGCATCCAGGCCCCGCCGAACCTGGTCGACGAGGAGTACGCGCTCCTGATCGGCGCCGGCATCGACGACTGGGGCGGGGTGTCGCCGCTGACCCCGGACCATGTGAACCCCGAGCGTCCCTGGCCGCACATCGACGAACTCGCCGCGAAGACGGGCGAGGCGGGCTTCGAGCTCCGTGAACGCCTGACGATCTACCCGGAGTTCATCGAGCGCGGCGAGCCGTGGCTCGACCCGCGTCTCCTGCCGCACGTACGGGCCCTCGCCTCCGCCGACACCGGCCTCGCCGACGAGGACGCGCGCCCTGCGGGCCTGCCCTGGCAGGAACCCGACGAGGGGTTCACCGCCACCGGCCGCACGGACCTGCACCGCACCATCGACACGACGGGCCGCACGTCCGACCGGCGCGACGACTTCGACGACGTGTACGGCGACTGGGAGGCGCTGCGCGAGCAGGCCGCGCCCGGCATGGTCCCGCAGCGCATCGACGGCGACGTGCGCGCCGCGCTCGCGACGGCGGCCGACGACCCGACGAAGCTCACCGACGACGAGGCGCTGGCCCTGCTGCACGCGGACGGCCCGGCGCTCGACGCCCTCTGCCGCGTCGCGGACGACATCCGCAAGACGGTGAACGGCGACGACGTCACGTACATCGTCACGAGGAACATCAACTTCACGAACGTCTGCTACACCGGCTGCCGTTTCTGCGCCTTCGCGCAGCGCCGCACGGACGCGGACGCGTACACGCTCTCGCTCTCCCAGGTCGCGGACCGGGCGGAGCAGGCGTGGGACGTGGGTGCGGTCGAGGTGTGCATGCAGGGCGGCATCCACCCCGACCTGCCGGGCACGGCCTACTTCGACATCGCGAAGGCGGTGAAGGAGCGCGTCCCCGGCATGCACGTGCACGCGTTCTCCCCGATGGAGGTGGTGAACGGCGCGACGCGCACGGGCATGTCGATCCGGGACTGGCTCACCGCGGCGAAGGAGGCCGGCCTCGACTCGATCCCCGGCACGGCGGCCGAGATCCTCGACGACGAGGTCCGCTGGGTCCTCACCAAGGGCAAGCTGCCCACGGCGACGTGGATCGAGGTCATCAAGACGGCCCACGAGCTGGGCATCCGCTCGTCGTCGACGATGATGTACGGGCATGTGGACCAGCCCCGCCACTGGCTCGGCCACTTCCGCACGCTGGCCGGCATCCAGAAAGAGACGGGCGGCTTCACGGAGTTCGTGACGCTCCCGTTCATCCACACCAACGCGCCGGTCTATCTGGCGGGCATCGCGCGTCCGGGTCCGACGACCCGCGACAACAGGGCCGTCACCGCCATGGCGCGCGTCCTCCTGCACCCCCACATCCCGAACATCCAGACGAGCTGGGTGAAGCTGGGTACGGAGGGCGCCGCGGAGATGCTGCGCTCGGGGGCGAACGACCTGGGCGGCACGCTGATGGAGGAGACCATCTCCCGTATGGCGGGCTCCAGTTACGGCTCGTACCGCTCCATCAAGGACCTCATCACGATCGCGGAGGAAGCGGGCCGCCCGGCGAAGCCGCGCACGACGCTGTACGGGGAGGTCCCGCTGGAGCGGCAGCACGCGGCGACGGCCTCGGACGGCCACCTGCCGGAACTGCTGCCGGTACTGGGGGACTGAGGAGGATCACGCGCGAGGGGGGTGGGTGAACCCATGGGCTCACCCACCCCCGTCTCTCAGTGCCCGATGAGGTCCTGCCCCAACTGGGCGTTCTTCTCGGGGACATGGACGGTGGCCGCGCCGAACGACGTGATGCCGCTCGTGGTGAGCCCGCCGGTGGCCCCGCGCAGCACCCAGGCGGCGCCGGAGTCGGTGTACGTGCCGTCCTCCAGGGGAGCGGTGGCCGTCAGGTCGGCCTTGCGGTCGCCGTTCAGGTCGGACAGGAGGACCTTCTGGCCGAAGCCGTCGCCCGTCTCCGAGGCGCCGGGCACCGCGGTCGTGGACTGGTTGAAGGCCTGCGAGCCCGTGCCGGACAGGCCACCGCGGCCGCCCTTGAGCAGGACGACGCTGCCGGCGCCCTTGATGTTGCCGATGGCCTCGCCGGGCACGCCGACGGCGATGTCCGCGTAGCCGTCGCCGTTCACGTCACCGGCGGAGATGTCGGTGCCGAACATGTCGCCGCTCTCGCCGACCCCGGGCACGCCGGCCGTGTCCTGCGTGATGGTCTTCGTGCGGGTCGTGGACGGCCCGTCCGCGGTCCCGTACATGACGAGGACGGTGCCCTTCTCGTACGGGATGTCCTCGTAGTTGTCGCCGATGTCGTGGACGACGAGGTCGCCGTATCCGTCACCGTCGACGTCACCGACGGCACCGCGGAACGACGACGTCAGCGACTTCGCGGTGTGGCTGACACCGGACTTGCCGCCCTTCCAGAACTTGCTGGCGTACGCCGACTCCTCGAAGCCGTGGCTCGTCACGATGTCGTCGGCGCCGTCCCCGGTCATGTCACCGACGACGATGTCGGCGGGCCCGAAGGTCTGGCTGGTGGCGATGGAGTCCTGGCTCGCCGGCTTGCCGCTCGCGCGGTCGAAGGGGCCGTAGGAGATGGTCATCCCGGCGGCGTCGTCGTCCGGGTCGTCGCTGCGCGGGTAGTCGTCGGTGACGAGGTCGCGGTGCCCGTCGCCGTTGAAGTCGCCGACGGCGAACATCCCGGTCGACGTGGGCAGGGCGACACTGCCCTGCCCGCTCAGCCCGGCCGCCGAACCCCACAGCACGACGCTCGGCGCGCCCCCGAGCCCGGCGACGACGAGGTCGGTGTACGAGTCCCCGTCGAGGTCCCCGCTGGTGACGCGCTCCCCGAAGTAGCCGCCCTCCTCGGCGGCCCCGGGTATCCCGGTGGTGGAGCGGGTGAGGACCTTGGCGTGTGCGATGTCCGGCCCGTTCTTCCCGCCGTAGACCACGGAGACGGCCCCGGCGTTCTCCTTCCCGGACACGGTCGCGCCCGGCGCTCCGAGCACGAGGTCCTGGTACCCGTCGTGGTTGAAGTCGGTGGCGGGGACGCGGGGTGGAACGGGTGTGGCAGCGGCGGCGGTACCGGCGGCGGATACGAGGCCGAGCGGCACGGCGAGCGCGGTGACGGCGAGGGCTGTGACGAGAGTGCGGCGCACTGTTCCTCTCCTTCTTGGTGTCCTGTGGGGGTGTTCGTGGTTACGAGAAGAAAGACGGGCCACCGAAGAAAAACGTTGTACGCGCCCCGGCGCACGTACGTCCCAAGCCTGTAACAGCGCATGCGGAGGCCCCCGTTCGGGATGTGCGTCCCGAACGAGGGCCTGAACACCGAAGGGAGTCCGTCAGCCGACCAGCAGGTCCTCGCGCAGGTCGCGTACGTCGCGGTGGCTGAGGCCGAGGGCCTTGTCCAGGTAGCGGTCGAACGTGCCGTAGCGGCTCGTCACTTCCTGGAAGCCCGAGTTCAGGTACTCGGGGCGCACGTCCAGCATCGGCTTGTACACGGCGGCCTGCGCGGGCGGCATCGCGGCGAGCGTCGCCGCGTTCTCTTTCGCGCGGTACGTGTTGCTGGCCAGGTAGTCGTCCGTCACCGTGTCGCGCGGGACGCCGAGCGCGGTCAGGAGCGTGGCGTTCGCCCAGCCCGTGCGGTCCTTGCCGGCCGTGCAGTGGAACAGCGCGCTCGCGCCGTCGGCGTCCGTGATGCCGTGGAAGACCGTGGTGTAGGCCTGCTGTGCGGTCGGGGCGGAGACCATGGTCTTCTCCGCGTCCACCATCAGCTGGGCGGCGGCCTCCGGCGACGCGGGCAGGCCGGACAGGCTCCCGAGGTCGCCGAGCACGTCCGCGACGACATAGCGGGAGCCGGTGGGGACGCGGTCGGGCGCGGAGGTGCGCTCCTGCTGCGTACGCAGGTCGTAGTCCACGGAGATGCCGAGGCGCTTCAGCTTCGCCAGGTCCCTGTCCGTGAGCTTGTCCAGGGACGCGGTGCGGTAGATCTCGCCCATCCGCACCCAGTGCCCGTCGGTGGTGCGGTAGCCGCCCGCGTCCCGGAAGTTGACCGCGCCGTCGAGGCGTATCTCGCGGTCGGCGAGGCGCAGGCCCTGGCCCCGGTCGGGGACCAGGTCGAACCACTGGCGGTCGGCGGCGGGCAGGCCGCGCACGGTGACCTTGCCGGACGAGCCGCCGGAGGCGACGGTGCGGCCGCCCGCGCGGACCGCCACGTGCCGGACACCGGGCGCCTTCCACTCGACCGTGTAGGAGGAGCCGTCCTCGGACGCCGTCACGGTCGCCGCCGTGAACGGGATGCGGTGGTGCGACGCCTGCCCGTGAGAGGCGGGGTGCGCGGCGGCGACGGGTGCGGAGAGGCCCACGAGGAGCGCGGCGGCCAGGGCGTACGAGGAGGCCCTGACACGAGTCATCTGCGTCATGGTGCGGATGTTCCGGGTGCCCGACGATGCGTGAGCCAACGCACGGTGAACGGCGTACGTCGGACGGCGGTCGAGCGGCGCCGCGCCGCAGGTCCCCGGGCCGCGCCCCGGGACATCGTCCGGTTTGCGGAAGAAAAGCGGGTGAATTGGCCTCAAGGGCGACTTCGCCTGTGCCGCTTCGGCTCTCAACCACGTACGCCCCGTCGATTACAGTGCTGCGCAGTCGTCGCACGCGTAACGAGACCCGGAGGGGAGAGCTCCCCGTGGCAGCCCAGCTGACCCCCAAGCAGGGGGGACCCTCATCGGCCGTATGGGGCCGCGCCGAGCAGCAGGATTTCCGCAGCCGGGTCCGCGGCACGCTCATCGGGGCCGCGCTCGGCGACGCCCTCGGAGCGCCGCTCGCCGAGCTCTCCCTCGAAGAGGTCAGGGCCGCGCACGGTCCGCAGGGACTGACCGACCTCGCTCCCGCGTACGGGCGCCGCGGCGCCGTCACCGCCGCGACCCAGCAGGCGCTCTTCACGGTGGACGGCCTGATAAGAGCGCAGGTGCGGCGCGACACGGGCGCCTGGCACCCCCCGACCGACGTGCACCGCGCCTACCTCCGCTGGGCGGCGACCCAGCGTGACTGGGGCCCGGACGAGCGCCGCAAGGAGGACGGCTGGCTGGCCCGCGAGGAGTGGCTGTACTCGCGCCGCGGCCCGTCCCGCGACTGCCTCCTCGGACTCGGCAACGACGTCATGGGGACCCTGGAGAAGCCCAAGAACGGGGGTGCGGCCGGGGCCGCGCCGGCCGCGCGCTCGGCCGCGTTCGGGCTGCTCGTCGGCTGGGAGCCGCAGCTCGTCTTCCAGCTGGCCGCCGAGTGCGCGGTCCAGACGCACGGCGCCCCCGCGGCCTACCTCGCCGCGGGTGCGTACGCGGTCGTGGTGCACGGACTCGCGCGCGGCGAGAGCCTCGACGGCGCTGTGCAGCGCGCCCTCGTCCTGCTGGCCGCGCGCCCGGGGCACCAGCCGGTCACGGACGCGCTCAAGCACGCCCTCGGCGCGGTCCGCCAGGGCATGCCGTCGGCCGCCCGTGTCGACGAACTCGTGGGTGACGGGCTCGCGGAGGGTGTGCTCGCCGTGGCGGTGTACTGCGCCCTCGTGGGCGAGGACATACGGCACGGACTGTGTCTCGCGGTGAACCACGGCGGCCCGTCCGAGGCGACCGGCGCGCTGTGCGGGGGCCTGCTCGGCGCGCTGCACGGGGAGACCGCGCTGCCGCCGGGCTGGGTGACCGAGCTCGAGGGCCGTCGCACGGTCCTGGAGCTGGCCGACGACTTCGCGATGGAGATGACGCAGGGACCCGCCCTGCACAGCCCCGCGGCGTCCTCGCCGGGGTGGCTGGCCCGCTATCCGCGGGCGTGAACGCCGAAGCGCCGGACCGGCTGTGATCAGCCCGCCCGGCGCCCGGTGAGGAACGCGTCCTACGACAGTCGGCCCGGCGGCTGCGTGCCGACCGTCCCGTCCTGCGGCTCCGCCGGTGCGGGAACCGCCGCCGCCCCGGTGGACCCGTCGTCGTCCGTGTTGATGCGCTCGATGAGCGCGTCCCGCTCCGGGGAGTCCTCCGGCTTGAGGTAGCCGATGAGGATGTAGAGCACGAGCGAGACGGCCAGCGGGATCGACACCTGGTACTCGAGCGGCACACCGCCCTCGACGTTCCAGTTGATCGGGTAGTTGACCAGCCAGAAGGCGAGCAGACCCGCGGCCCAGCTGGTGAGCGCCGCTGTGGGACCGGACTTGCGGAAGGTGCGCAGCAGACCCAGCATCATCGGGATCGCGATCGGGCCCATGAGACCCGCGACCCACTTGATGACGACGGTGATGATGTCCTTGAACGTGGGCGAGTTGACCTGCGTGGCGACCGCCATGGACAGACCGAGGAAGATCACCGTGGTGAGGCGGGCGGCGAGCAGTCCCTTGTTCCCGATCCACTGCTCCTTCGCCCTCTTCGAGACCGCGGGTGCCACGTCCCGGGTGAAGACGGCGGCGATCGCGTTGGCGTCGGAGGAGCACATGGCCATCGTGTGCGAGAAGAAGCCGACGATGACCAGGCCCAACAGGCCGTGCGGCAGCAGCTGTTCGGTCATCAGGCCGTACGAGTCCGAGCCGTCCGGCTTCTGCGCGTGCACCAGGAGCGGCGACACCCACATGGGGAAGAAGAGGACGACCGGCCAGACCAGCCACAGGATCGCCGAGAGGCGCGCCGAGCGCGTGGCTTCGCGGGCGGACCCGGTGGCCATGTAGCGCTGGGCCTGGTTGAGCATGCCGCCGTTGTACTCGAAGAGCTTGATGAAGAGGAACGCGAGCAGGAACACCGTGCCGTACGGGCCGACGAGCGGCTTGCCGTGGCCGGCGAGCGCGGGCTCGTCCCAGACCCCGAAGATGCCGCCGAACGGGCCGAGCTTGGAGACGACGGCGACGAACATCGCGACACCGGCGATGAGCTGGATGATGAACTGGCCCAGCTCGGTCAGCGCGTCGGCCCACAGGCCGCCGATGGTGCAGTAGATCGCGGTGATGGCACCGGTGATCAGGATGCCCTGGTTGATCGAGATGCCCGTGAAGACGGACAACAGGGTGGCGATGGCGGCCCACTTGGCGGCCACGTCCACGATCTTCAGGAGCATGCCGGACCAGGCCAGCGCCTGCTGTGTCTTGAGGTTGTAGCGGTTCTTGAGATATTCGAGCGGGGACGCCACGTGCAGCCGTGACCGCAGCCGGTTGATGCGCGGCGCGAACAGCTTCGAGCCGATGGCGATGCCGAGCGCGATCGGGAACGACCACGTGACGAACGACGTGACGCCGTACGTGTAAGCGATGCCGGCGTATCCGGTGAACATGACGGCGCTGTAGCCGGACATGTGGTGCGAGATGCCGGACAGCCACCAGGGCATCTTGCCGCCGGCCGTGAAGAAGTCGGAGACGTCGTCCACACGTTTGTGGGACCAGACGCCGATCGCGACCATGATGCCGAAATAGCCGATGAGCACGGCCCAGTCGAGACTGTTCATTGAGCCCCCTCCAGGGGTCTGGTCCTACTTATGAACGCCGTTCATGGTGTGGGGAGCTGCAGGGCCAGGACAACGCACCGGAGGGTCAAGGGACAGTAAAATCGTTCTACTTATTGACCTGTGTTCATGTCTGTGAATTGAGATAAGGGCAAAAAGGACCGCACGGCGGTGGGTGCCGTGCGGTCGGATCCTGGCTGGTGGGTCGGAACTACCGCATCAGCTCACCCGCGTTGACCAGAAGCGACTGGCCGGTGATGGCCCGCGCCCGGTCGGAGGCGAGGAACACGGCGGCGTCCGCCACGTCCCCGTCCGTGGCCAGTTCGGGCAGCGCCATCCGCTCGGTGAGCCGCCCCAGGACCTCGTCCTGCGACACGCCCTCGGTGTGCGCGGTGAACTGGACGTACGCCTCGACCGGCGGCCCCCACATCCAGCCGGGCAGCACGGTGTTGACCCGGATGCGGTGCGGCCCGAGTTCGCGGGCCATGGAGTACATGGCCGAGGTCAGCGCGCCCTTCGAGGCCGCGTACGCCGCCTGCCACACCTGAGAGGGCGCGGCGACGGCCGACTGCGTGCCGATGACGACGACGGAGCCGCCCTGCTGCTTGAGCGCGGGCAGGCAGGCCCGGGTCATACGCAGCGTGCCCAGCAGATTCACGTCGATGACCTGCTGCCACGTGGCGAAGTCCGCGTCCTCCAGGCCGCCGAAGTAGCTGTCCCAGGCGGCGACATGGACCACGGCGTCGACCCCGCCGAACCGCTCGCGCGCGAGCCCCGCGAGCGCCTCGCACTGGCTCTCGTCGGTGATGTCCGTCGCCGCGTACGCGGTGTGCGTACCGTCCGGGTCGATCTCGGCCGCCGACTTGGCGAGGTTCGCCTCCGTGCGCGCGCCGAGCACGGCGTTGCCGCCGTCGCGCACCACGGCCGCGGCGACCTGGTGGCCGAGCCCGGCCCCGACCCCCGACACGACCACTGTCTTTCCGTTCAGGAGCATCCGGTCGCCTCCCGGCTATGGCAGTTCTTCTGACGGGGCGTCAGAGTAGGCCCGTCCGGTGGAGGAAGGAAGGGGAGCGTCGTGAGCGAGAACACGAGGAGTGAGGTGTACGCGGAGCTGGCATCGGTCGGCCCGTACGGGGTGCGCCCCGGGCACGCCCTGATCACCATGGTCGAGCCGCACCCCGGCCATGAGTACGCGTACAACCGCTGGTACGAGGACGACCACTACTACGCCGGCGCGATGGCGATGCCCTGGATGAACTCGGGGCGCCGCTGGGTGGCCACGCGCGAACTCCAGCTCCTGCGCTACCCGGAGAAGTCGGCGGTCGCGCAGCCGGTCACCGCGGGCTGCTACATCTCCACGTACTGGATCACCGACGGCCGCTACGACGACCACATGAAGTGGACCGTCGGCATCAACAAGCGGCTCAACCGGGACGGGCGCGTCTATCAGGACCGCACACACGTCTTCACCGCGTTCCAGGACCACGCGGCGACCGTGTACCGGGACGGGGCGGCCGGACCGCGCGACCACCACGCCCTCGACCACCCCTACCGAGGTCTGGTCGTGGAGGTCATCGACGCCGAAGGGCCCGAACAACGCGACGAGTTGCTGGAGTGGCTGCGCTCGCGGCACCTGCCGAAGCGGCTCGCCGGGTCGCCGGCGGCGATGGTCACGGTCTTCCGTCCGACGCCGCTGCCGGGCGACCGGATGTCGTACGTGAAGCAGGTCGAGGGCGTCGACACCCGCCTGACGCTCCTGTGGTTCCTGGAGGCGGACCCGGTCCAGTGCTGGGAGGACCACTTCACGGGTCTGGACACGGCCGTTCACGAGTCGGGCCTCGGCCGCGTCGAGCTGGTGGCGCCGTTCATCCCGACGATCCCCGGCACCGACATGTACGTGGACCGGCTGCGCGGGTGACCCGGTGAAAAAGCCGAGCCCCCTCGGCCAGGACGGCGGGCCAGTCGAGAGGGCTCTTTCAGTACCGCAGTGGTGCTCTGTTGGTGCCGAAATGGTGCTGTGATGCTGTGAGTTGGTGCTGTGCTGCGATGGGGAGTTCTCCGATGCCTCAGGCGGCGTCGAAGGCGCCCCGGCCGACCTCGGTCACGAAGGAGTTCCATGAATCGGGGGCGAAGCCGATCGAGGGCCCCTCGGGGGCCTTCGAGTCCCGCACCGCGATCGCGGCCAGGAGGGGGGACTTGACCTCGACGCACGCGCCGTTCCCCGTCGAATAGGAGGACTTGGTCCAGGAATTCGTGCCGCCCTGCTGAATTGCCATTTTTGCTCCGGTTTAGCCAGTGGTCGAATTGCTGCCACCGCTTCTGTGAAGCGGTTTGCGCCAACGTGGTACTTGATGGCGTGATCGACGCTACTCGCCAACATCGGTGCGCGAAGAGGCCATTCACTCGACCGGATGGCATATTCCAGTCGGGTCTTCCGCCCCGCCGCGGCGAAGGTGTACCGTGCGGCACTTCTCTCGCGCGGGGCGGATTCTGTCCCTCTGGACCGCCTATGGGCCGCCTCTGCGGCGCCCTAGACGGCTTCCTGGAGCGCGTAATCCTGGGCGATCTTCGCGATGAACTGTCGGGATTGTTCCACATTCAGTGCCTGTGCCCGCAGATGCTCGTACATCACGCTGTACTTCTGCACATCGTTGGCCTTTTCCAGATAGAGATCACTGGTGACGCCCTCGATGTAGACGACGCTCGAATCCGCGGCGTCCGGGAACTCCAGAATCGCGTACTGGCCGTTCAGACCCGGGTGCGCGCCCATGTCGAACGGAATGACCTGCACGGTCACATGGGGCAGCTGGGACTGCTCGACCAGGTGCTCCAGCTGCTCGCGCATGACGGCCCGGCTGCCGACGACGCGGCGCAGCGCCGACTCGTCGAGCACGGTCCACAGCCGCAGCGGGTTGTCCGGGGCCGCGATGCGCTCCTGGCGGCGGACCCGGACCTGGACCCGCTTGTCGATGTCGGTCGGCGTGGTCTCCGGGAGCGCGCCGGTGATCAGCGTCTCCGCGTACGCCCGGGTCTGCAGCAGGCCGGGCACGACCTGCGGATCGTAGACGCGCAGGCTCGCCGCGTCCGTCTCCAGACCGATGTAGACGCTGTAGGGGATGTCGCCGAAGGAGTGCCACCAGCCCTGCTGGCGTGAGTCCTTGGCCATTTGCATGAGTGAGTCGACGATGCGGTGGTCCTCGACCTCGTAGACCCCGCACAGGTCGCGGACGTCGCGCTGGCTGATGCTGCGCCGCCCGTTCTCGAGCCTGCTGATCTTCGACTGTGAGACCAGGAGCCGCTCGGCCACCTCTTCGGCGGTCATGCCTTTGAGCTCGCGGAGCCGGCGCAGCTCCTGGCCCAACCGGCGTCGCCTGACGGTGGGATTGACATTGGACGCCACGGGACGTGCACCTCCGGCTGCGTGCCTCTGTGATTCTCTGCGTATCTTGCGAATCTGCTGCTCAGCAGATTGCCACCCTGGGCTTCATACCGCTGGGAAACGGCGGATATGCGCAGCGGACACGACAGTTGGGCATGCGGCCCGACGTGCGGGCGGCGTTGCCGGACATGCGGCCGCGCGGGGTGCCGGTCCGTGTCGTCGTCCGGATCCGGCACCCCGCGCGGCTCAGCGGCTCCCGGACCGGTCTTTGGGGACTGCGGTGCGGCGCTGTTGCGGTGCGGGCTGTTCAGATGGTGCGGTGCTCAGTGCGCCACGGCGCGGGCCATCGACCCGTGGTGCGGCTGCATCGGAACCCTGCCGGGCTCCGGCGCTCCCCTGCCCGGCGGGGCCGGGTTGCGGCGTGGCTGAGCGGCCACACCGTTCTGGACGTCCATCACGGCGTGCGCCACGAGGCCGCCCATGGGGTCGTGCCTGATCAGGTCCCGCAGCCGGGAGCGGGACGATCGTCCCTCGTTCCCCGGATACAGGTGCTTGCCGAGTCCGACCGCGTGGGCCAGTGCGGCGAGCGCCGCGGTCCGTGGGTCCGGCGGTACGCCGGTACGGATCGCGCTGTCCAGCCGGGCCTTGATCTCCCGGCTGATGGCCGTGTCCGTCGCCTGGTAGCGAGTCGTCGGCAGTACCCCGCACATCTGGCCGGCCACGGCATGGACCATGCCGCACCTTTCCAGATGCGAGAGATACGTCTGGCGCAGCCCCAGTCGGGGCCCGCCGATCCAGTGCACCGCGCGTACCGGGGTGCCGCGCCTTCGCAGCAACTCCAGTGCGCAGTCCAAAGTCGGATCTCCGGTCGGCCGTGGTGCCACCACGGCGATACGATCCCCGTCTGGGGCTATCCGTCCGGCCAGCGCCAGCTCTACTAGCTGTGCTCCGGCCAGACCTAGGTCGAGCGACTGCGGCTGTGCGGTGGTACCCGTGGTCGGGTCCAGCGCCAGCAGCAAAAGCTCCTCCGGAATTGTTCTGCGGCTCCTGCCCATCCATGCCTCCCCGCGTGGATGAATGACAGGGTGACCCCTCTCACATTGGTCTGTCGAGGGTGCGTGGGTGCTTTGTGCGGGAACCAGTAGGTATGTCGTTCTCGTCTACCACCTGGGTGAAGCCCCCACACAGGACACTGGTACATGGTTCGGACAGCAGCGGCGTAGCGCGTGGCGCGTAGCGAGGAGGCATCGGTGGCGGGGACCCCCGACAGGTCGAAGCAGCAGGAGTCGTCGGGAGGACCGATCCCGGAGGAACGGGACCCGAGGCTCGCGATGGCGAGGCAGTCGCCGGAGCGGGTCGATCAGGCGACGGCGGTGTTCTCCGTCCGGGACGTTCCGGCGGCGACGGAATCGGGTTCGGGTTCGGCGGAGAATTCCCCGGCGGATTCGGACGCGGATGCCTCCGGTGCGGAGGACTCGACCTCGGCTTCCGGTTCGGCGCCGGAATCGGCATCGGTAGCGGAATCCGGGGCGGACCCGGAGCCCGAGGCGGGTTCCGGGGACGGTACGGAGCCGGGTTCCGGCGACGAGCCGGGCGACGCGCGCCTGCGTGCCGCTGTGGCGGCCTGGGTGTCCGGTCCGCGGGACGGCTCCGCCGACGGGCCCGAGGCGGCCCGTGACGGTGCCGCTGACGCGGCGGAGGGCGACGCGGAGGGCGACGCGGAGGCGTCCGAGGCGGACGAGCCGCAGGCGGCAGACACCGCGTCGGACGCGGCGGAGGACGACGGCGACGGCGATGACGCCGTGGCCGACGCCGCTGAGGCCTCGGCCGGCGCCGAGGCCACGGACGCCCCCGAGGAGTCCGGCGACGACGCGGACGCCGAATCCGCTGACGCCCCCGAGGCAACCAGCGACGACGCCGAGCCGGCCGATGCCCCTGAGGCACCGGAAGCCGAGGCGTCCGACGCCGACGCGAAGCCGGCCGACGAGGTCAAGGCTGACGCCAAGCCGACCGACGACGCGAAAGCGCCTGCCGACGCGAAGTCGGTCGACGACGCGAAGGCTGACGCGAAGCCTGCCGACGAGGTCAAGGCGCCTGCTGACGCCAAGCCGGTTGACGACGCGAAGGCTGACGTGAAGCCGGCCGACGAGGTCAAGGCGCCTGCTGACGCGAAGTCGGTCGACGACGCGAAGGCTGACGTGAAGCCGGCCGACGAGGTCAAGGCGCCTGCCGACGCCAAGCCGGTTGACGACGCGAAGGCTGACGCCAAGCCGACCGACGAGGCCATGGCGCCTGCTGACGCGAAGCCGGCCGACGACGCCGAGCCCGTCGACGCGAAGCCCACACGCGGCGAAGCCAAGCCCACACGCGGCGAAGCCAAGCCCCCCGTCGACCAGGCCACCGCCGTCTTCAAGGCCGTCAAGCCGCCCGTCGATCAGCCGACCCAGATGCTCAAGTCGCTCGGGTCCAAGCCCGCCGGTGCGGGCAAGGCCGAGTCCGATGCCGAGCGCACCAGCAAGTTCGTGCCTCTCAAGGGGCTCGACTCGGGCACCCCGGCCAAGCCCAAGGCGCAGCCCGAGGCACAGTCCAAGGCGCAGCCCACCGCCCCGCCGCCCGCGAAGCCCTACGTCGGGCCCGAGCGCACCACCCAGCAGCCGCTCCCGCCGCTGCCCCCGCTCGACCTCCTGGCCGAGCTCACGAACACGCCGCCGCCCGCGGAGACCCCGGTCCGCACGGCCGTGCGCAGGGTCAAGATCTGGACGCCGATCGTCCTGCTGCTCGCCGTCGTGTTTGCGGTCGCACAGGCCGTACGCCCGCTGCCGGCGCCCACGCTGGCGCTGACCGCCAAGTCGACGTTCGCGTTCGACGGGGACAAGGTCTCGCTGCCGTGGCCCGCCGAGGGCCAGGGCTCCATGGACGTCAGCGGCATCGGCTCGATGGATCGGTTCGGCGAGCAGAAGCCCGTACCGATCGGGTCCGTGGCCAAGGCCATGACGGCGTACGTCGTGCTCAAGGACCACCCGCTGCAGCCGGGCAAGGACGGTCCGTCCATCGACGTGGACGCGAAGGCGGAGAAGGAGGGCGGCTACGACTCCGAGGGCGAGTCGACGCTGAACACCGTCAAGGAGGGCGACAAGCTCAGCCAGAAGGACGCCCTTTCGGCCATCATGATTCCGTCCGCGAACAACATCGCGCGGCTGCTGGCCCGTTGGGACACCGGTTCCGAGGAGGCGTTCGTCAAGAAGATGAACGCCGCCGCCAAGGACCTCGGCATGACCGGCACGACGTACACGGACCCGTCCGGGCTGAAGGAGACGACCGTCTCCACCGCTCAGGACCAGGTCAAGCTCGGCAACGAGCTGGTGAAGATCCAGGCCCTGATGGACATCACCAAGCTGCCGACGTGGAAGGACCCGTCGGGCAAGACGTGGCAGAACTACAACCGCCTCGTCCCGTACAACAACGCGGTCGGCGTGAAGACCGGTTCGACGACCAAGGCCGGCGGCAACCTGCTCTTCGCCGCGACGAAGGACGCCGGCGGGGAGACCGTGACGGTCGTCGGCGCGATCCTCGGGCAGCACAGGGCGCCGATCATCGACACCGTGAACGCGGTCAGCAAGACGGCGATGCTCGCGGCGCAGGACGCCGTGAAGGCGTCGACGATCCTGAAGAAGGGCGACGTCGTCGGTTACGTGGACGACGGGCTCGGCGGGCAGACCCCGGTCGTGGTGACGAAGAACGTCTCGGCGGTCGGCTGGGCGGGCCTGACGGTGAAGCTGGAGCTGGCGGACGGTGCCAAGGGCGCCGCCATCCCGCACAGCGCGAAGGCCGGTACGCAGGTCGGCGAGCTGAAGGTCGGCGACGGCTCGGGCGGTGCGGTCACCGTCCCGGTCGCCCTCCAGAAGGACCTGACCGAACCCGGCTTCGGCGAGAAGCTCACCCGCGTCG
The DNA here is from genome assembly GCF_053607285.1 of Streptomyces sp. NPDC055140. NCBI lineage: Bacteria > Bacillati > Actinomycetota > Actinomycetes > Kitasatosporales > Streptomycetaceae > Streptomyces > Streptomyces sp. NPDC055140. Next base: position 317,904 of record NZ_JBSGTG010000008.1, read on the forward strand.
GCTGACCTCCCGGCCGGCCCCACGCGGAAGCGCCCCCACGGCACACAGCCGTGGGGGCGCTTCCGTCGGAAGACCGCTCACTTCGTCTTCGGCGGCACGCACTTGGGTGCCGCCTTGCCGGACGGCCCCCCGTACTGCGAGCTGATCCGGACGGCGCCCGGCTCCTTCACCGTCAGGCGCGTGAACTCGCCCTCCTCGCGCAGGCATCCGTTGTCCGCCCACAGCCACGGCGAGTACGCGATCCGCACGATGATCGAGCCGGCCTTCGGCATCCGTACGACGAGGTTGGCGCCGTCGGAGCGGACCACCGAGCCGGGCGAGTCCACCAGCGGCACGGCGTTCTTCACGCGGTAGATCCGCCAGTTGGCGTCCCGCCACACCGATTCGAGGTAGTCAGGCTCGCTGGACACCAGCTTGTGCTCCAGCTCCGCGGGGCCGTCCGGCTCGCCGTTGTAGACGACGACGAAACCGACGGCCCACTCGGAGAGCCAGGCATGGTACGAGGCGGAGGAGAAGGCGCCCTCGGGTACGTCGGTGCCGCCGTGTCCCTCGTAGAAGAGCCGTCCGCGCTCGACGTCGGCCTGCCGGTTCCAGCCGCGCGCCATGTTGATGTAGGGCGCGAGGACGGCCGCCTCGCGGTGGTCGCGGGCGGGGACGACCTCGACGCGGGTGCGTTCGGCGCCGAGCTTCTTGAGCGTGGAGACGACGCCGTCGGTCTTGATCGCCCACTCGGGGACCTCGGTGTTGGCGACGACGTCGGCGATGGTCTTGCCGGACAGCCAGCCCAGGGAGAGGACGATGGCGACGATGCACATCACGCGCTGCCGGTGGGGCGGGAAGAACCCGCCGAGTCTGCCGTCGTAGCGGGGCCCGCGGTCCCGGTTCATCACGGCGGCGAGGAGCAGCACGGGCGCCACGATCTCCGTGAGCCGCTCCACGTTCGTGCCGATCGGGGTGGCGATCAGATAGGTGAGCACCACGCCGACCGCGTACACGGCGGTGCCGAGGCGGGCCACGCGCCAGGCGCGCGGCGCGCACAGCAGGACGACCGCGCACAGGATGAGGGGCGGGAAGATCCGCCCGAACGGCATGGGCTGTTCACCCTTGAACGGGAACAGCCAGGTCGTCACGCCCACGATGAGGACCGGCGGCAGGAGCAGCGACAGGGCCTTGCCCCACTGCCGGTTCAGGAGCCAGGCGGCGCCGGCCACGACGAGGAAGAGCCCGGCGACGGGGCTCGCCATCGTGGACAGCGCGGCGCACACCGAGGCGATGACGATGCGCCGCCCGTTCATGTGCGCGAGGACGGCGCCGAGTCCGAAGGCCACGCCCAGCATGAACGTCGAGCGCCCCGACACGACCTGGCACCACAGCGAGAACCCGACCACGAGGGCCGGCCACAGTGGTCTTCGGATGCCGGTGCGCTCGACGATGGACGCGGCGAGCCAGGTGGACGAAACGCCGGACAGCAGCGTGACGGGGACGACGCCGAACAGTGCCATCAAGTAGGGCGAGATGAGGCTGTAGTTGGCGATGTGGAGGCCGCCGTACCAGAACAGGTTGTACGCGGAGCCCGGGTACATCTTGGCGAACTCGGCCCATGCCACCTGTGCCGCGAGGTCGCCGCCGCCGGTCGCGAGGAACGCCAGCCACAGGACGTGCAGCGGCAGTATGCAGGCGGTGACGAGCAGGGCGGTCCGGTGCCGGCCGTGCCAGGGCTCGGGGATGTCCGGGGACCGGCGCGCGCGTGCGGCAGGGGGTGGAGACAGTTCGGCAGAGGCCACTGCGGCGTTCCGTTCCGGTCGGACGGGCAATTGTGTTCGGAAAGACGCTAGCCGTGGCCCGAGAGTTGGTTGACGCGCCCCTGATGTTTGCGGCAAATCTACGCAGGGCCGTCGGAGTCCGACGTCGCTAGCCGCCCGGTGACGCGCAGATGTCGTCCGGCGCGTGCACCTGTCCCGACCGGCCCGACGGCGTTCCGGCGATCTGGCTGCGGACGGTCTCCAGCTGCCCGAGGAGCGCGTCGAGCGTCCCCGTCCGCGGGTCCTGGAAGTACGTCAGGACGGCCCGGTAGAACGCGTCGCGCAGCACGGGCGGCATGACGTCCGACGCGTCGAAGCACAGGGTGTCCGCGTCGTGGGTCAGATACGAGGCGACGGCCCGGCCGGTCGGGTCGTCCGGCTGCGGGTCGGTCGCGTCCGGGAAGAAGGGCCGAAGGTGCGCGTCCGTGGACTGCGACCAGGTCCTGCGGCCGTCCTCGCTGGTCAGGAGCGTCACGAGTTCCTGTGCCGCCGGGTTGTCGGTGAGCACGGCGGCCATGTCGCCCGACACCTCGTACGTGTCCTTGTACGCGGCCCGTCCGTGCAGGAACCGGGCGGCCGGCTCCACGCGCAGGGTGTTGTCGGCCATGGCGCCGGGGTAGAGGGAGCGGATGAAGGACCCCTGGTGTTCGTGGGTGCAGCCCGGGAGCGAGCCGCCGAGGAGTCCGCGCTTGGGGTCCTTCGGGTGCTTGGGGTCGGGTGTGCCCTCGAACGACATGGTCAGGGAGCGTTCGACGGACTTCGGCGACCGTGGGCCGAGGATCTCGGACCAGGTCGTGAAGGCGCGGCGCACGGCCGGGTCGTGCTTCCAGTCGAGGCGGCCGGTGGCCCACCGCGTGTACGTGTCGGGGCCCGCCTGATGGAGGAGGATGTCCTCGATCCAGTCGGTGCCGGGCCATCCGGAGGTGGCCTGCGCGGCCATGCCCACGCACCAGTCTGGCGCCTTGGTCCCGGTGGCGCGCTTGCTCCACACCATGCTCTTGAGGTTGACCCGCAGCGGCACCCAGTAGGTGCGGTGCCTGCCGTCGAGGGTGAGGGTGGGGGACCAGGGCGGATAGCCGCGTTCGGCGGCCTGTGAGGACAGCGGTTCGAGTTTGCCGTCGGCCGCGTACTCGGTGAGCTCGCCGATGCTGTTGAGGATCGCGACGTCGGGCGGGGCGCCGGCCTCCAGCTGCGCGACGAGGGTCTCGCGCAGGGAGCGGGTGCCCTTGTAGACGTAGTGGTGACCGCTGCGGTGCGACAGTCGGGCGAGGGCGTCCTCGAACGCGGCGCCCTCGGGTCCGGTCCACGGCCCGAGCACGACGACGGTCCGGTGCGCGTCGCCACCCGCGCAGCCGCCGGTGAGCGCGGCGAGGGCGAGCAGGCAGGCGGCGAGCGCGAGTCGGAGCACCCTGGTCCGGCGCCTCATACGGCGGTCCCCGGGCGCCCCACGAGCAGATACTCGCGCCGGTAGGCGTGGAGGGTGACGCCGGTGACGGCGGCGACGAGCAGGCCGGCGGGCGCCACCCAGGGGGCCACCCCGTCGACGGCGGCGAGCCGGCCGTTGTCCAGAACGTCGTCCATCGAATCGGCGAGCGTGACGACGGCGGTGTCACCGGGCGGGTCGATGCGGCGCTCCTCGACGGCGACCTCGGTGTCCGGCGAGGTCACCACGTACAGGCTGCGGGCGATCGGCACGGTGTCCTCCTGGGCGGCGTACGCGTACAGCCCGTCGAGGGTGATCGCGGGCACGGCGAGCAGGGGCAGCGCGGTGGCGAGGAGCGGCACGCTGGCCGAGATGCGGAAGCGGACCCGCAGGAAGCGCAGGGTGCGCCACAGGCCGGCGATCAGCAGCACGAACGCGAGGGCCGACACGGCGGCGGCGGTGACGGCGGCGGGGCCGAGCGCGGCGCGCGCGTCGAGGCGGTCGCGCAGGGCACGTTCGAGGTCCGAGATGCGGTCGACGACGGTCGTCGCCTCGCTGCCGGTGACGGGTGCGCAGCGGGGGTAGGTGGCGTAGCGGTCGGTGGCGGGTTCGTAGGGGTCGCCGGGATCGGGTGAGCAGAGCATGCTCTGGGCGTAGGAGAGTCCGGCCTTGCGCAGGGACTCGTCGGAGACGTTCGTCTGGGCCCAGGCGATCCAGCGCTCGTAGCCGTCGACGAGGCCGGAGACGACGTCGAGTTCCTGGCGCTCGGCCGCGGTCAGGGCGCCGCTGCGCGCGACCTGGCTGAGGTCCTGGGCGGCGCCGGTGATCCGGGAGCCGTAACGGGGGGTGAGTCCGCTCAGCTCGACGGCGTCCCCGGCGTCGAGGCTCACCTCGGCCTCCCGCTGGGCGATCCGCAGCGAGATCCGCGCGTCGGCCAGGTCACGCAGCGCGGGCGCGATGTGGGTGCGGATCTCGGCGGAGTCGTCGCGCAGGGACGTGGCGGTGAAGCCGAGTCCGGCGAAGGCGACGGCGGCGAGGAGGGGGAGGGCGACGAGCCGGTCGTGGAGGTAGGCGCGGTTGCGGGGCGGGCCCGGCCGGTCCGTGGCCCGCACCGGCGGGGCCCACGCGTACCGCCACAGCACGCGCGCGCCCTTGAGCGCGGCGCCCGCGAAACGCTTCGCCGACGCCCCTGCTCGCCGGGCCGGCCCCCGCGTGGACGTCATCGGTCCGCCGCCGGTCGCCGTCCGGTGAGCCAGGGCCGCAGGAAGGGCGGCCGGGGCCGGTCCCGGCGGTGCCACAGTTCGAGGGGCCTGACCAAGTACGCGCGGTCCAGGAGGCGTTCGGCGACGGCCGCGGCGTGCGGGCTGTCGGAACGGGCGGCCTGCCGGGCGAGCGCCCGGTAGAACTGCGAGAGCTGACGTCTCAACTTGGTGTCCTCGTCCGGGAATTCGAGCCGTCCGCCCGCGTCCCGCGCGTCCTGGTCGCGCCGGGCCGCCGCCTCCGAGAGCCGCCCGAGCGCCTCCGCCCCCACCTTCCCGTCCGCCACGAGGCGCTGCGCGGCCTCCCAGACCTCGGCCTTCATCCGTACGCGGGCCTGTTCGTCGGTGAGCCCGTGCTCGTTGAAGAGGCGGGCGAGCCGGGTCAGTGCGGTGCGCAGCCCGTCGGCCGTCGTCGCGTACTCGACGGCGACGCGTACCGTCGCGGTGCGCGCGCCGGTGCGGTGGCGCGAGTGCTGCGGCACCGCGTCGAGCGCCTCGATGGCGTACGTGTCGGGGGTGGCGCCCCCGAGCGCGAGGCGGGCCCGTGCCGCGCCGAACGCCGCGCTGCCGAGCGAGGGGTTGCGCAGCCGTACGGCCTCGTGGAAGGTCAGCGCCTCGTGCCAGTGGCCGAGCCGCTCGGCGCAGTGCCCGAGGGCGAGCTTGGGCGCGTACTCGCCGGGGATGGCGCCGTAGACCTGGTCGAAGTAGTCGCGCGCGGACGCCACGTCGCCCGCGGCGAGGTCGAGGAGGCCGCGGTGCCAGTCGATGCGCCAGTCGTGCCGGGACAGTTCGTGCCCGATGCCGTCGACCGCGCCGCGCAGCTCCTCGGCGGCGGACGCCAGGTCCGGCCGTTCGCCCGCCGCGCGTTCGGCTCGTACGGCGACGCGCAGCCGGAGCCTGCACCGCAGGAGCCGCACCTCGGGGGAGTCCCGCCAGTCGCCGGTGTGCTGGAGGAGAGCGGCGGGGTCGGCGTCGGCGAGGCGGCTGAGGCCGTCGTGGTGGGCGTCGTGCGGGTCGGGGCGCGGCACGGGCAGGCGGGCCGCGACATCGGCGGCGGACGGCGGCTCGTGCAGCGGGGCGGGCGGGACGCCCCCGGCGGGAGTCGCCCACCGGGGCAGGACCGGCGCGACCCCGAGCGCTCCGTCCAGGGCGTACGGCGACTGCATGAAGAGCGGCGACGGCTCGAACGTCTCCTGCCCGGTCCGCAGCGACCTCAACTCCCGGAACACGCCGCGCAGTTGGTCAGCCATCTCGTCCGCGTCCGCGTACCGCTCGGCCGGTTCGGGGCGGGTGGCGCGGCGCAGGGCGCGGGCCAGCGAGACGAGGCCGAGGCCTTCCGGGGCCGGGGTCGTGGTCAGCGAGGCGGCCTGCGCCGTCACAGGGTCGCCGTCGTGCATCCGGTCCAGGGCGCCGAGTTCGGCCAGCGAGTGGGGTCCGATGCCGAGTCCGCTCAGCGTGCGCAGCGTCTCGCCCAGGCTGAACAGGTCGTCGCGCGGGGCGGACGCGCCGGCCAGGGCGGGCGGGGCGAGCGGTACGTTCGGCGCGCGGAAGCCCTCGGTGGTCAGGCCGGGCGCGCTCTCCTCGCGGATGGATCCCACGTCGATGACCTTGGTGGTGGCTCCGTCGTGCATCACGTTCTGCGGCTTCAGGTCGCCGTACACCTTGCGGGGTCCGGGCCGCGCGTGCAGATGGTCGAGCGCGGACAGGACACGCAGCCCGTACGCGAGCACGAACTCGTGGAAGCGTGCGCCGCCGAACCGGTCCGGGTCGTGCCGGGCCAGTGCGCGGATCTCGTCGAGGTTGAGCCCGTCCACGTACGGCAGGACGAGGAAGGGGCCGACGCGGGTGTGGCGGCCGTAGTTGAAGACGGGGATGATCCCCTCGTGGTGGAGGTCGGCGAATGCCTGCCGTTCGTCCTCCAGCGAGCCAAGCCGTGGGGCGATTTGTTCCGGCCGCAGTGTCTTCACGGCGACCTCGCGGTCGTCGACCTTCCTGTCGAGCGCGAGATATACGTCGCCCATGCCGCCCCGCCCGAGACGCCGTACGACCTGATACTGCCCGGCCAGTAACTCGCCCTGTTCCAGGGCGGATTCGCCGGGACCCTCGGCCCGTCCCCGGTCGTCGCGCGGCCTGACCTCGGGCAGCGCCGTCGGATCGGGCCCCTCGTCGGGCAGCGTGACCCAGGCGTCCCGCGGCCCGTCCGGAGGCGGCATGACGAACAGCGGACCGGAGGAAGCCGTCATCGGCCGCCCCTGAATTCTCCGGTTGCTCCCGCGTCCCCCTGCATGCTGCCTCAGGATAGGGGCCCGGCGTCCGGATGGCGCCCGTGCGTAGGCCTCTGGCCTGACCGTGGAATGGAGGCCCCGGCCAGTGACGACGAGTACCGGCGCGAGACCGTACGCCGCCCTCAACCCTGCCCTGATCCGCTCCAGCCTCGCGGTCGTGGAACGCCGCGCGGATGCGCTGACCAAGTACTTCTACGCCCATCTGTTCAAACACAACCCCGGTGTACGGGCGATGTTCCCGGAGCGCATGGAGGAGCAGCGCGACCGCCTCTTCGCCGCGCTGACCACGGCGATCCTGAACCTGGAGGACACCGACGCCCTCGTCGACCACCTGCGCACGCTCGGCTTCGACCACCGAAAGTTCGGGGTCCGCACCGAGCACTACCCGGCCGTCGGACGCAGCCTGATAGCCACCCTGAAGTTCTTCTCGGGCAGCGCCTGGACGCCCAAGACGGAGGCCGCCTGGCGCGCGGCGTACGAACTCATCTCCAAAATCATGATCGCCGGAGCGGAGTCCGTGCCGGAGTCGGAACCGGCCTGGTGGAACGCGAAGGTGCTCCGCCACGAGCGCCGCGCCGAGGACATCGCCGTCCTCACCGTGCGCCCGGACCGGCCGTATCCCTTCGTTCCGGGCCAGTACGCGACGCTGACGGCCCCCGAGGCGTCGCAGGTCTGGCGCCCGTACTCGATCGCAAACGCCCCGCGCGCCGACGGCACCCTCGACTTCCACATACGCCGTGTCGAGGGCGGCCTCCTGAGCAGCGCCCTGGTCGACGAGGTCGCCCCGGGAGGAGCCGTCCGCCTCGGCCCGCCGCTGGGCACGACGACGCTCCCGCAAGCCCCGGAGGGGGAGCTGCTCTTCGTCGCCGGGGGGACGGGATGGGCGCAGATCAAGGCGCTGGTCGAGGAGTTCGCCGTCCGCCGCGGCTCCGCGACCGCCACGCTGCTCATCGGCGCCCGCACGGAAGACGACGTGTACGACCTCGGCGTCCTGAAACTCCTCGGCGGCGCGCACCCGTGGCTGCGCCTGGCCGGCGCGCTGCCCGCGCGCGACCGGCCCGACGCGGACGCGACGCTCCTGCGGGAACTGACGCGTTACGCCACCGCGCAGAGCCTGCGTCACGCGCCCGCCGAGTGGCCGCACGTGTACATCAGTGGCCCCCCGGCCATGGTCGACACGGTGGAGACCCAACTGGCCATGCTGCACCGCGTACCGCCCGACCGCGTCCACCACGACCCGTTGGCCCACCACGACACGGGCGAGCGCCCGGAGACGGCGGCGGAGTGGTTCCTGATGAAGCGCCAGGTTCCCTGGATCCGGCCCCGTCCGTGACGGCCCCGGCGCCGGCGTGACCGGCGTGACCGGACCGGCCGTCAGAGGCAGTGGACGGGGATGCGCTGGACGAGGTTGTTGGCGAAGCCGCCGCGGTTCCACGGCTGGGTGAGCGGCTGGGTGCGGCCGGTTGCGTCGGTGGCGCGGGCGCCGAGGACGTGGGTGCCGGGCGCGGCGGTCCACGGGGCGTGCCAGTGGCGCCAGGCCGCCGCGTGCCCGTCCGACGGGTCTTCGTCCGCCGGGTCGCCGTCCGCCGGGTCCAGTGTGGCGACGCTCCACGTGGCGCCGTCGTCCGTGGTCACGTCGACCCTGGTCACGGGGCCGTGCCCGGACCAGGCCCGGCCTTCGAGGAGTACGGGCCCGGGGCGGACCACGCGGGCCCGCGACATGAAGTCGGGGAACCCGGGCGGGATCATCAGGGCGCGCGGCAGGATCCGGGTGACGGGCTCGCCGGGATCGTCGGCGTCCCAGCGGAAGCGGTACGCGACGGCCTGCTGGAACCCGTCGAAGGGGGCGTCGACGAGCGTGATCCCGCGCAGCCACTTCACATGCGCCATGCCGTACCAGCCGGGGACGACGAGCCGCAGCGGGTAGCCGTGCTGCGGGGGCAGGGGCGCGCCGTTCATCGCGTACGCGACGAGGACGTCACCCGCGGCCACCGCGACGGGCAGGCTGCGCCGGTAGTCCTGCTCGACGCCGCGCTCGACCCCGTGGTCGGCGCCGGTGAAGACGGCCTCGACGGCGCCGTCGTCCACCCCGGCCTCGTCGAGGAGTACGCGCAGCGGCACGCCGGTCCAGTCCGCGGTGCCGACCGCCTCGACCAGCCAGGGCTGGCTGACCGGCCGGGGCGTGAGCAGGGCGCGCCCGTTGCCCGCGCACTCCAGCGTGACGCGGCGGGTCACGGCGGGCAGGGACCGCAGGGCCGCGAGGCCGAGGGTGAGCGGCTTCCTGACCAGGCCGTCGACCGCGAGCTGCCAGTCGTCGGCGCTCGCGTCCGGGATGTCGTAGTGGACGAGGACGTAGTGCAGGCCGGGCGGGGTGACGTCGTAGCGGAGCGCTTCGAGGGGGAGGCCGTGATTACGCGCGGCGAGCGCGAGTTCATCGGGGGTGATCCCTTCGCCGGGGGCGGCGAGCCGGCCGGGGCGACTGACGCCACCGAGACCGTCGGGTCCGTTCATGACTTGGTCCGCTCCGTCCATGTCTTCATGGTGCTCCGCGATTGCGGGGCCTGCCGGGCGGGCGGATCCTTGAAGTGTCAGCCGGCGCTCGATGAGGTGTGTCGGTGGCTGACGGGGGTGCCCGCACGCCGGCGCGAACCGCTCACCGACGCCCGCCGAGAGGCGGGAAGACGGGACGGGGGGACAGCGGTCCGCCCAGCGATGCGTCCCGTCGAGGAGAGCGCCATGAACGAGACCGACACCGGCACCACTGCCACGGACCCCACCGCCACGGACGTCGTCGGCTTGATGCGAACCGAGCTGCGTGGCCCGGTCATTGCGCAGGGCGACCCGGAGTACGACGAGGCGCGCAAGATCTACAACGGGATGATCGACCGGCGGCCGACCGCCATGGTGCGGTGCTCGGACGCGGCGGACGTCATGACGGCGGTCGACTTCATCCGCGACCACGGACTGGAACTCGCCGTCCGCGGTGGCGGCCACAGCGGCGGCGGCCTGTGCCTCGTCGACGACGCGATCACGATCGACCTGTCACCGATGCGCTGGGTGCGCGTGGACCCCGCGCAGAAGACGGCGTGGGTGGGCGGCGGCAGCCAACTGCGCGACCTGGATCACGCGGCGCACGCGTTCGGCCTGGCGATACCCGCCGGAATCATGTCGACGACCGGCATCGGCGGCCTGACCCTCGGCGGCGGTCACGGCCACCTGACGCGCAAGTACGGCCTGACGATCGACAGCCTCCTCAGTGTGGACATGGTCCTCGCGGACGGCAGCTTCGTCACGGCGAGCGAGACCGAACACTCCGACCTGTTCTGGGCGGTGAGGGGTGGCGGCGGCAACTTCGGCATCGTCACCGCGTTCAAGTTCCAGCTGCATCCGGTGCACACGGTGGGCGTCGCGCTGACGCTGTGGCCGGTCGAGAAGACGCGTGAAGTCCTGGAGTGGTACCGGGAGTTCCTGCCGCAGGCACCCGAGGACCTGAACGGCTTCTTCGCCGTGCTGGCCGTGCCGCCGGGACCGCCCTTCCCCGAGGAGATCCACGGCAAGAAGATGTGCGGGGTGGTGTGGTGCTGGACGGGAGACCTGGCCCGCACGGACGAGGCGATCGCGGCGGTGGAGGAAGCGGGCCCGCCCGCCTTCCGGTTCACGGCACCGATGCCGTACCCGGCGCTGCAGACCATGTTCGACGAGCTGCTCCCCAAGGGCCTGCAGTGGTACTGGCGCGGTGACTTCTTCGACCGCATCACGGACGAGGCGATCGACGTACACGTCAAATTCGCCGAGAACCTCCCCACGCCGCTGTCGACGATGCACCTCTATCCGGTGAACGCGGCCGCGGCCCGGGTTTCCGAGGACGCGACGGCCTGGGGCTACCGGGAAGCGGTCTGGTCGGGCGTCATCGCGGGCATCGACCCGGACCCGGCGAACGCGGATGCGGTCAAGCAGTGGGCGAGGGCGTACTGGCACGACCTGCACCCGCACTCGATGGGCGGCGCCTACGTGAACTACATCGGCGAGGACGAGCACCAGGACCGCGTCCAGGCGACGTACCGCCACAACTACGACCGCCTGGCGGAGGTCAAGCGCAAGTACGACCCGAACAACCTCTTCCACGCCAACCAGAACATCGAGCCGGCGGTGGGGCAGGCCGCGTAGGGACTTGGGATCGCGGGCTCGGCGACCGGACGGGTCACCGTCGGCCGGGGCCGTCGGGGTGCTGCGCACGGCCACCGGGCAGGTCGAGTACGGCCTGGAACTCCCGGCTCGCCTCCTGCAGGCGGCCCGCCGCCACGTAGGCGCTCCCGAGGCGGTTGCGGATGTCCATCTCCAGCCAGTCGTAGTTGGGTTCGGTGAGCGGGGACATCAGCCGGCGCTGGAGGAGAAGGGCCTGCTGGTGGAGGGCGATGGCCGTCTCCGGGTTTCCCTCGGCCTCCTCGGCCGTGCCGAGCCGGGTCAGGCTGCGGGCGCAGAGGAAGGCGTCCCCGGTGTGCAGCACCTGGTCGATCGCCCGGCGCAGCAGCCGTTTGGCCTCACCGTAGTGGCCGAAGTGGAGGCGGGCGTCGGCGGCGCAGCTCAGGGCTCTGCCCAACATGTGCGGCCTGGCGGCCTTCTCGGCGTGGGTGCAGGCATCGTCGAAGCAGTCCAGCGCCTCCGCGTCCCGTCCCTCCAACTGGTGCGCGAGACCCAGGAAGAGGAGCGTGATCCAGGTGATCCAGTCGTTGCGCAGCCGCCGGGACAGGTCCACCGCCGCCATGAGGTGGGGCATCGCCCCGTCGCCGTCGCCGCGACGCAGCCGGACCGTACCCAGACCGGCGAGGGCCCGCGCCTCCTCGCCCGGTTCGGAGAGCCGCCGGCCGAGGTCCAGGGCGTCGGTCGCGTACGTGAGGACGACTCCGTAGTCGCGCTGGTGTCCGGCGGTGTACATCACGCAGTTCCGCAGCGCGGCCGCCATCCGCCGGTCGGCGGCCTCGCCCTCGTGCGCGAGCGCGATCTCCAGAGCCATCTGGGACTCGTGATAGCGGCCCCGGCGCATGAAGTAGTCGCACAGCGCCTCGGCGATCCAGCAGGCGTAGTCGGCCTCACCGAGGGCTGCGGCGTGTCCGACGACGTCGACGAGCTCTCCGCCTGCCCCGTCCAGCCAGGCCTCCGCCTCCTGCCAGTGGGCGAAGCGCGACGAGGTGAGCCGGGGTCCGGTGGGGAAACCGGCGGGGCCCCAGTCGCTGGCGGTCCGGGCCGCGTCCAGGAAGAGGCCGAGTGCGGCCCTGCGCGCGGCTCCGGCCTCGTCGGGCAGGGCGTCAGCGAGGCGCCGGGCGTGCACGCGGACCAGGTCGTGCAACCGGTAGCGGCCCGGACGCGGCTGCTGCACCAGGCTCGTGTCGACCAGGCTCTCCAGGATCCGCTCGGCATCGGCGGCCGGCCGGTCGAGCAGCGTCGCCGACACCAGTACGTCGAACTCGACCGTCGGAGCCAGGCCGAGGGCGCGGAACCCGCGCTGCTGCTCGGCGGCGAGCTGGTCGTACGACAGGCGGAAGGCCGCCTCCACGCTGCGGTCACCGACGCTCAGCTCGACGAGCCGGTGGTCGTCGCCCGCCATGCGGCCCACCAGGTACTCCACCGTCCACGTGTCCCGGTTCTGCAGCCGCGACCCGGCGATGCGCAGGGCGAGCGGCAGCCCGTCGCACAGCCCGGCGAGGCGCTGCGCCGCCTGAGGCTCCCGGGCCGCGCGCTCCTCCCCGATGATGTGCGTGAGCAGGGACACCGAAGCACCGCTCGCCAGGGGCTCCAGGATGACGCGCCGGTCGGCGTCAAGTCCGGCGAGGCGCCGCCGGCCCGCCACCAGCACGCGGCTTCCGGCCCCCGCGGGCAGCAGCGGCCGTATCTGGTCGGCGTCCAGGGCGTCGTCGAGGACGAGGAGCAGCCGCAGCGGGCTGGTCGCCGCACGCCAGACGGCGGTGAGTTCGTCGAGGTCGCCGGGCAGCTCACCGGTGGCCGCGCCGAGGGAACGCAGCAGCCGCTGGAGCGCCTGCTCCGGCGACTGGCGCCGACGCGTGCTGTGCGCGCGCAGGTCCACGTACAGGCAGCCGTCCGGGTACCGGTCGCTGAGCTCGCGGGCCGCGCGGACGACGAGCGCGGTCTTGCCGACGCCGGCCGTGCCGTCCACCGTCACGACCGACACGGATCCGGGAGCGGAGGGTGCGGTCAGCTGCGCCAGCTCGGCGTCCCGCCCGACCAGGCGGCCGGCGTCGCCGGGCAGTTCGTTGACGGCGCGGCGGGGACGGATCCTCGGCGGCGCGGCCACGGCGGAGTTTCCGGGATTTCCGGGGTCGCCCGAGTATCCGGAGCGTCCGGTGGCCGCCCCGAGGAGGCGCTCGTCGTCCCGGCGCAGCACCGCCTCCTGCACACGGCGGAGTTCCTCACCGGGTTCGACCCCGAGTTCGTCGCGCAGGAGCGCGCACATGTCCCGGTAGACGCCGAGCGCGTCCACCTGCCGTTCGCTGCCGTACAGGGCGCGCATGCGCAGGGCCGCGAGCGACTCGTCGTACGGGCCGGACACGGACAGGGTGGCGAGACCGTCGAGGGCCTCGGTGAATCTGCCGAGCAGGACGAGGCACTCGAGGCGTTCCACCCGCACGGTGCGCAGCCGCTCCAGGAGCCGCTGCCGCTCCACGCCGGCGAACGGTCCGGGCAGCCCGGCCAGCGGTTCGCCGTCGAACAGGGCGAGCGCGGCCGAGAGCCGTTCCACGGCGGTGTCCGGATCGCCGGACGTCTTCGCGCGCCGTGCGGCGTCGACGTGTTCGGCGAGGTCCGCCGCGTCGAGCTGGACACCGCCCACGAGGAGGCGGTAACCGCCCGGCTCCCCGCGGATCAGGGACTGCGCGGGACCGGCGCTCCCGGCGTCGAGGGCCTGGCGTAGCGCGTAGACGTAGCTGGGCAGTACCTTGCGACCGGAGTTCGGGGGACTGGCGCCCCAGATACCGTCGAGCAACTGCTCGTGGCTGACGAGGAATCCGGGCCGCAGGGCCAGCGCCGCCAGGACGGCCTGCCGCCGGACGGGGCCGAGCGGCAGCGGCGTACTGCCGCGCCAGGCACGCACCGGCCCGAGCACGGCGAGCCGAACCGCCCGACGAGAGCCGTCGCCCACCCGCAGCCTCCGCTCCACGCTCACCGAGCGCCCGATCCGCGCATCATCAGAATTTCATTGGCATTGCAGCGTGTGCCGCGATGGTTTGCAAGTGCCCATCGAGCTTCGGGAGTTCACCGGCGGCCGGGGCGAGCTGGACCGGCGGCGGCCGTAGCCGGGGAACGGCCGCCGCCCATGCGGAAGGAACGGAACATGCAAGCAGCGAGCAGCCCTGTGGAGCGCATGCTGAAAGGGCGCGGACTCTTCCTCAGCGTGGAGCGGAGCGACGCCGCCGAGGTGGTGTACGTCTGCGTGGACGACGGACTTCCCGGCGGCTACCCGGTCGGCTACGTCATCGCGTCGCGCACGGGAACCTGGAGTGCCTACGCACGGGTCCGCCCCGGCCGGATCTTCACCACGGACGAGATCTCCTCGGGTCTGGAGAGCGTCGACGAAGCGGTACGCGCGGTGGTCGCCCACGCCCGCTACGAGGACGTCCTGGCAGCGTGAAGCGGGTGACCGCCTCACTCCCGATGACTGGGGGCGAACTCCCGCCCCAGCAAAAACCGGCCACATAGGCACGAGCGCTACAGCCGATCGGCGAGGAAGCCGCCCACCGCCGTCCGGAATCCGTCCGGTGCCTCGACCCACGGAAGATGCCCAGCGCCCTGCAACACCTTCCGCGACACCCGAGGCAGAGCCTGCTCCAGCGAATCCACGGCCCGGCGCGGCCGAATGTCCTCCGCCCCGTCCACGATCAGGGTCGGGACATCGAGCCCTGCGCATGCCGTGTGCAGAGCTGTCGTGCCCCAAGTGCGCTTGCCCTCGGCGTTGATGGCGGCGTTGCACTCGAAATTCACGCCGAGCCAGGGCGTGGCCATGCGCTCGGCGTGCTCGATCGCGCGCTTCCGTTCGCCGAAGTCCGCCGACCACTGCAGCACCGAGTACTCACGGTCTTCCGCATCGGAACGATCTCCCCGACTCTTCAAGGCTTCCCAACGACCCCGGTGGGCCCTGAGGTTGGCGCGCAGGTTCTGCTTGTACGCCGCGTGCCAGGTGGAATCCTGATCGATGCCGGTGCCGGACAAGTAGACCAGCTTGCTCACGCGGTCGGGGTGCTCCAGCGCGTACTGCAATGCCAGTTGGGCGCCCCACGAGTGACCCAGCAGCGCCATCTGCGCCAGCCCGAAATGCCGGCGGACGGCATCGAGGTCGGCCACGGACCGAGCCGTCGCATACGGCCCATGCCGCTCCGACCGGCCGCATCCCCGCTGATCCCAGCGGTGGACTGTGACCCCGTCCGTCAGCAGCGCAGCCACATCCTCAAGGGTGTCCCACAACCCGGGCCCGCCATGACAGAACACCACGGGTGCGCCCGCACCACTCCGGACCGCCCAGAGCCGGACCCCGTCTTCCGTCAGCACTGTCTCGTCCATGCCGATGAGTCTGGCGGGTCAACGTCGTCCGGCAGGCCAGGCGGCGGCGGTACCGCCGGGGACGTACGCCTACGTCGTCCACGGCAACGTCAACAGCGTGTCGGCGGTCTACACCGCCGCCGACCCCGCCACCGACGCCGTGACCGCCACCGTCCCCGTCGGAAAGCGGCTGTCCGGGCCGCGCACGGCCGGGGCACCCTCTCGTGGCGGACGTGATCACGCGAAAGGGCCAGTTCGAGAGGTTCGCGCCTCTGAACCGGCCCCTTTTTGTCATGTGCCCCGGCCGGATACGCAGGGGGTGTCGCGGGCGCCGGACGAGCCGGGGAGCCGATCGATGGGGTTCCCGAAGAGCCCCGGCTTCTGGGCCCAGTTCAGCCATAGGGTGTGCCACAGAGGGCTATAAGGCGCAAATATGGATTTACTACGCGATATCGGACGGCGGCCGGGTACCTCTGGCCCGAAACCCCTGCATGCGGCGCCGCCCCATTCTTTTCGTGGCTGAACGCTCGCGGCGCGCATCTGAAAAAGGAGTGGCATGCTCACACGTAAGTCCCTCGTCCGGACCGCCCAGGTGCTCTGCATCGGCGCCGCAGCCACGCTCGCCCCCGTCGCGCTGGCTGCTCCCGCCTCGGCCGCGACGCTGCCCGTGGCGTGCAGTGAGGCGGCCCTGCAGGCCGCCATCACCGCCGCCAACAGCACCCCGGCCGGCGACACCCTCAACCTGAGGCCCGGCTGTCCGTACGCGCTGACCGCGGAACTGCCCCCGATCACCACGCCGGTCGTCATCAACGGCAACTTCGCCACCATCAGTGGGTCAGGAACGTTCCGCATCTTCACCGTGGACGGCGGCAACCTGACCCTGCGAGCGGCTGTCCTCTCCAATGGCGACGCCACGGGCAGCTCGTTCCAGAACGGCGCCGGCGGCGCGATCGTCGTCGACGGCAACGGCACCCTGAACCTCAGCGGCAGTGTGATCCGGAACAACCACGCCGCCTTCGGTGGCGGCGTCAGCGTGTTCAGCGGCTCCGAGGCGCACATCAGCGGAGACACCTTCACGGGCAACAGTGCCACCCAGAACGGCGGTGGCCTCGTCAGCGACGGCACGGTGACCGTCAATCTCTCGCAGTTCAGCGGGAACACGGCAGGCAACACGGGCGGCGGCATCGCCAGCATCGGGACGCTGACGGTCAACATCAGCAACCTCGTGAACAACACCGCGACGAACGGCGGCGGCGGCCTTGCCAACGGCGTGCCCGCCGCCAGCGGCGGTACCTCCAAGGTGAACGCCAGCAACATCAGCAACAACTCGGCCGGTGGTGCGAACCCGGGCGGCATCTACAACAACGGCGGCACCGTGACCCTGCGCGCCAGCCGGGTCGCCGCCAACACCCCGAACAACTGCCTGCACGGCCCGACCGTGGTACCCGGCTGCAGCGGCTGATCCTCGCCCCGTCATCAGCCGCCCTCAGCCGTCGCACGGCTCGGCGCGGACCCGACGCGGGATCCTGAAAACCTCGTGGGTTCAGAAGCAGATGTCAAAGGCCCCGGACCATGATCGGTCCGTGGCCTTTGCGTCGGTGTCCCCGGCAGGATTCGAACCTGCGACACCCGCTTCAAGGGTTCGATCCGAACCCCCTTTGGCCGCTGCTGTCGCCTGACGTGACGGCTGTACGGCGTCGCTGGCGTGCGCCCTCGTCCGGCGTCGTTGATGTCAGCCGTGGATGTCAGACGCCTTCTGATCCGTAGCTCTACAGAGAACGGTCGGTCACGGTCATACCGGCCGAAGTCGAGCCCATGGCGACCCTTGCTGAACGGGGCAGTTGCCATGGTTGCTGTGCTTCGCCGCTGTACGCAGAATCACCCGCATGGGATCTGTGCAGCCTGAGCTGAGCTGGCCGTTTGAGGCTGAGGTCTTCCCTCGAGGCCTGCTCGCGATCATCCAAAGGTCCGTCTCGGCGGGGGAGTTCCCGGCCCTGACCGTGATCCATGATGACGAGGATGACTGGCTCGTGAGCGACGGCGTACACGATCCCGACGGTGGGGCCTCGCCGGTCCTCCACCTCCGACACGTCGTGGACTCGGACCCGTCGCTCGCCCAGCTGGCCACCATGCCGCCTGGATACGCCGCCTGGCGCTCAACTGCGGCCGATGCCTGGGTCATTGAGGAATGGACCTACCTCGACGATCAGCACCGAGAAGTCCGAACCTGCGGCCCAGCGCATGGGAGTCGTCTGGTGTGATCGTCGGCGCATCCCTCCTGACCTGGTGCTCCACGGACGCCGAGCGCGATGGATCGGCGCCTTCGACACGTAATCGACGGGGGCGCCAACGTCCACTGGCTACGGCCGCTCCTGCCGGGTATCTGGCTGAGCACGCTTGCTCTGATCTATACCTCGCACAGCGCGGCAACCACGGCGTGGGCCTTCGTGGGAGCCATTCTCATCGTGCCGGCGGTGGATTGGTACATCCGGATGACTCTCACCTGAGGCGCGATCCAGATTTTTCGGAGTCCGGCGGTCTGCGGATGTCGAGAACGTGCCACCGGCTCCGTCCCAGGGACATCAGCGGCCACCACCGGCCGCACGAGGGAGAAGGAGAAACCAGCATGGCGATTCAGCGGATGGACAACGTCGGCATCGTCGTCGAGGACATGGATGCCGCCATCGCGTTCTTCGTGGAACTCGGCATGGAGCTGGAGGGCAGGGCGGAGGTCGAGGGCCTCGTCGCCGACCAGTGCACCGGACTCGAGGGCGTCCGCTGTGACATCGCGATGGTCCGGACCCCGGACGGTCACAGCCGGCTCGAGCTGGCGAAGTACCGCAGCCCCGCGGTGATCAGCGCCGGGCCGCGCAACCGGCCGCACAACATTCTGGGCACGCACCGCGTCATGTTCGCCGTCGACGACATCAAGGACACCGTTGCCCGCCTGCGCCCTCACGGCGCAGAACTCGTCGGCGAGATCGCCAGGTTCGAGGACAGCTATCTGCTCTGCTACCTCCGCGGCCCGGAGGGCATCATCGTCGGACTGGCCGAGCAACTGCGCTGAGAAGGAGGAACCGAACCATGCAGCCGAACGGAAGCCATGAGATGGACCCCGGAGAGGTGGCTCGCCACCTCTGAAGTCGTTTATTAGCGTGGCGGTAACTTCGCAATTCTGGCTAGTGCAGCGTCTCACCGCGTTCTGCGTTCGGTGCCCCCGGCAGGATTCGAACCTGCGACACCCGCTTTAGGAGCGAGGTTGGGCGAGCACCGGCGTGACCTGCGGAGTGCTGCCTTGGGCTAAGTCCGCTGATCACCACCGGGGTTGCTCCTGCGTGGTGAAGGTAGCCAAGGCCATGGGTGCTGTTGGCCCGACAGATGTGGACCTCGATGCGTTCGCCTCGGTGGTTGGGGCGATCCGTGACGACATTCGGGTGGCCAACCAGCGGTTACCCAGGCAGCGAGCCAGACGTCCGCGGGTAGCCGCGCGGCCAAGGGAGTCTTCATGGCCGGACCAAGCTGGAGGGGCGCCGTCCGTCGACGGGACGACGCCTTTCCGTGTACGGGCCTTGCGGTCTGGCCCTATCAGGTCGATTAAGGGGCGTCGTTCACGCCGTTCGGCCCGTGCATCGCATCGGTTGGCGGGGCGCGGAAGTGCGGCGTTGTCCGGTGCCGTTCGCGCCTGTTGGTGTCAGGCGCCGATGTCAGGAGCAGGGGCGCCCTGGGGAGCTTTGGGGTTGGATTTCCGCCGCTCCTGCTGCCGGCCAAAGACGGTTCCCATACCGAAGGCCAGAACGACCAGACCGAAAATTGCCCCGGCTCGCACGATCAGGCTGGACTCAATCACCGCCCTGACCCCAACGTCGATGACGAATGCGATGCACCCCAGTACGAACAACCGGTCCCGCATAGGTGCACGTTGCTTCTCTGGCATTGGACCCTCCTCGCGCGCACCTTATAGCGAGGTCAGCGGAGCGACTCTGGCCGGGAGTGCTTCGATGCGAGGGCTCATGGCCCCGTGGTCTTCCGATGAGTCCGGCAGTCCGTGGCCCAGTCGCCATGGGCCCGTGAGCGGTCTTGAGAACCGTCGTGGCAGCGATGTCACCATGGGTTCAAATCCCACACCCACCGCAGATGAACGGCGCCTGACCAGGCAACTCGGTCAGGGGCCGTTCCCATGAGCTTTGCCTGCCGGCGACCGCTCTTCCCCTCTACTCCCCGACCGAACGGGCACGCGGGGGACACTCCGGTTCACCAGAGCAAGGGTTTGAAGAAACGGAGGACAAGGGCCAGCAGCGCCAGGAGAAGTACCCCTGCGATCACGGCCATGGCGGCGGCAACCTGTGCGGCCTCGGACCATCTGCCGTTGCGCTTGGTCATCGGCACCTCCCGGCGGCACGGTAGCGCGAGGTCGGTGGAGCTTCCACGCCCCGAGACGGTCCAGGGAGGGCGCTCCTTGGATCACGCTCAGCTCAGATGGCCAGAGGCGGGATGGCGTCGTTGATCATCCCCAGGACGGAGCGAATCTCCTCGCGCGTATATCCGCTGCGCGTCCGCAGCTCGTCGTCCGACAGGTCGAAGCCGTTGCACAGCTCGTTCAAGGCGTTGTTGATGACCACGGCTTCGTCCCGGGTAAGACGTACCGCCATCTGCTGGGATGAGGCATCGATGATCTCCACGGGTCCAGTAGGGGGCCCGACGTTGCCCAAGCGGTTGGCGGCAGCCCGGAGAATCGATCATGAGCAGACAGGTGTACGCCTCAACGGCTTGAGCGGCGTCACGCCAGGCGCGACGGGCAACGACGCCTCTTGCCCGCTCGGTTCGTCCAGCAGCTTCGTGATTTGTACGGCTGTAGGAGTGATCAAAGCATTCATGACGTTACGCTCTGATCCTTTTCGCGCATCGTTCTCCATGTGTCTGCCCGATCTGGGGCAGAGCAGTGGAGGAGAACATATGAGGAACGTCCGGAAGATTGCAGCGGTGGCCGTGGCCACCTGCGGAATCCTCTTCGCCGGCATCGGCGGGGCCAGCGCTGACAGCGGTAACGGGGGGGACGACATCCCCGTGCTCAGCAACTTCAACCAGCTCGACTGGGACGATTCGCCCTTCTGCGGAATTCAAGTCAAGACCAAGGACAGCGAGCAGAAGACGTCCTGTCCGGTAGTGCACAACGAGGGCAGCTCCAACAGCCCCGTCTACATCGTCACCTTCAAGTCTTGATCTTCCATAGCGGTCCGGCGGTTCGCCCGTCGGACCGCTTGGCTTGTCGGGGCGTTGGCAGACAGGTGAGTGATCCGGTTGTCGTGTCGGGTGGGCTCCCAGGGCTTCGGCATGGTTCGGCCTCGCATTTCTGATCACGTCAGGCCGAGGAGGGCCGGGGGGTCGGTTTCGGTCCGGCCATGCTTGGTCGAACCGTCGAACCGTCGAGGGTGACCGAGAGACTGAGGGCCAGTACTTCGACCGTTGGCTTCACGACATCCTTGGGTGCGAGCGTGCGGCTCTGCCTCAGCTCTAGTCCACGATCTTGAAAACCGTCGTGGCGCGAGTCACCGTGGGTTCAAATCCCACACCCACCACGCAGGTTGACGGCCGCGCCGCAGAGGCGACGCGCGCCCGCGCCGTGCGCGGGCCTTGATCACGACGGCTCAGATGCGGGCCCGGCGCACGGCTCGGCTTGCCATCGTGGGGGAGCCGACCGTGGTGAAGGCGTACCAGATCATGCGCGCGATCCTTGATACGGCGGTGGATGACGAGCTGATCCGGCGAAACCCGTGCCGCATCAAGGGAGCCGACCGCTACGACGTCCCCGAGCGGCCCATTCTCAGCGTGTCCGAGGTGTATGCCCTCGTGCCAAGATCACCGCAGACGTCCACTTCCACGACCTCCGGCACACGGGGAACAGCCTCGCCGCTTCCGGGGCGAGCCTGCGGGAGCTGATGACGAGGATGGGTCACAGCACCTCGCGCGCCGCGCTGATCTATCAGCACATGGTCAGCGGACGTGACCGGGAGATCGCCGACCGGCTCGGATCGATGATCCGCAAGGCACGAGGTGACACGGACTCGTAGCGCAGGTTGTGGCACGTGGGTGGCACGGCCGCGATCATGACGAAGGGCCAGTTCGAGAGGATCAAGCCTCCGAACTGGCCCTTATGTCGGTGCCCCCGGCAGGATTCGAACCTGCGACACCCGCTTTAGGAGTTCGATCCGATCCTGCTCCCGCTGCTATCGGTGACTGGCACGACGTCCGGACAGGGATGCTGATTTACGCCGCCGTCCGGTGCCGTTGATGTCAGGCGTGGATGTCAGAGGCCTCGTCGACAGGGCAGGAGACGTGTCAGACCTGCGGTGAATGATCCCGGGTATGGGATACGAACTGCACATGACGCGCGCCTCGGACTGGTTGGACAGCGAGGAACGCCCCATCTCGCTGCGCGACTGGCTTGAGTTTGCACACAACAGCGCGGCACTTCGGCAAGAAGGCCACCTCGACCTGCACAGCGTAGGCCGGCAACCGGTGTTCACATGGGGCACTGGACAGCGTCGCGGTCGGGCTCCATTGGTGCGAGGGACGAGTGATTCTGTCCGGGGCCCACGCACCTGGTGTGGACCTGGTCGGCTTGGCTGACCTCGCAGCCGAACTGTCCGCGAAGCTGATCGGCGACGAGGGGGAGCAGTGCCCGGGATCTGTCCGCCGCGGCAACGAAGAGCCCTGAGCTTGGGAATCACCGGGCTGTCACGGAGGGGGTTGACGCTGACCAGCGCAAACGGCCTCTGGTGATTAATCGCGAGGCGTCGCGCTTGACTGCTCTTGACCGCTGGGATCCGCTCTTTCTGGCACGGATGTGGCACGGGCTTCCATCCGCTCTGACGGGTCGCGTCACCGACCCCGCACCCGACAGCAATGTCAACCGAACGGCCCAACATGACGTGTCACCCACATGGATGAACAATTGGCTGAGTAGTGTCCCAACCAAGGCAATCTGTGAAAGGCGAACCAAATGCGCATTCGACGAATCCTCGCCGCAGTCTTCGCCACGGCAGCCCTCGCCGGACTCGGCCTCACAGGCGCCGCCACCGCCACCGCCACCGCCGGCAGCGTCACCCCGGTCAGCGTCACCCCGGCCAGCGTCACCCCGGGTGAGTGCACGGACGGCGGCGGAACGATCGATCGGTCGACGCCCATGCTCCCGACCTGCAGAGGCGGTATGAACGACGGGCAGACGGTCGACTAAACCCCACTAGTGTTCTGAGTCAGGAATTCTGTTCAGATGTGTAGGCTTGCTCCATGGCGCGGACGGGGCGGCCGAAGGCCGAGTTGACACTGTCGGACGAG